>NZ_MIFU01000095.1:0-54790 GCF_001855215.1 Pseudomonas sp. 06C 126
GCCGCATCCAAGCTTCAAATGTGTAAACGATGTCCCCGGTTTCAGATGTAAAGGATGTCTACGGTTCTACACCCCCGCTGGGCTGCGCAGCAGCCCCAATAAGGGCTAACGAGTAGGCCGAGGCACAAGGTTTTGGGGCTGCTATGCAGCCCAGCCGGGGACAAGCCCCCCGCGCCACATCCCGAAAAAACAATAACAAGGACGGTACCTGCGGGACCGTCCGACTGCGGGGAGTCAGATTGCAATGAACAATGAAATTCTGTCGATTATAGTGCTGGTGGTTATCTTCGGCATCGCCAGCGTGTTGCCCATCAATATGGGCGCGCTGGCCTTTGCGGCGGCCTTTGTGGTCGGTTCGGTGATCCTGGAAATGACCCCGGCGACGATCTTTGCCGGTTTTCCCAGTGACCTGTTCCTCACCCTGGTCGGGGTCACTTACCTGTTCGGCATCGCGCAGAACAACGGCACCATCGACTGGCTGATCGAGCGCGCCGTGTTGATGGTGCGTGGACACGTTGCCTGGATCCCCTGGGTGATGTTCGTGGTGGCGGCATTGCTCACCGGTTTCGGTGCACTGAGCCCGGCGGTGGCGGCGATTCTTGCGCCGATTGCGCTGAACTTTGCCGTGCAGTACCGCATCAATCCGGTGCTGATGGGGTTGATGGTGATTCACGGCGCCCAGGGCGGCAGCTTCTCGCCAGTGAGTATTTTCGGTGGCATTACCAATCAGATCGTGGCGTCCTCCGGGCTGCCCTATGCGCCGTTCACGTTGTTCATCACCAGCTTGCTGTTCAACCTGGGGATTGCCATGGTGGTCTTCGTCGTGTTCGGTGGTTTGCGCAGCGCACGCCTGTCGCTGGCGCCGGTCGCGTTCGGCCCCACCTTGCATACGGCGGGCGCCTCTCTGGCGATTCTCGGGCATGGCGGCACGCCGGCGTCCCCGGCCTATCACCGCACGGACCTGACCGGCGCCGGCGCGCCGCTGCAGGCCGTCAGCGGCCTGGACGGGGCCAAGCTGTCGACACTGATCGGGCTGTTGGCCCTGGCGATTTCGGCCCTGGTGTTCAAGTTCAATATCGGCCTGGTGGCGATGACGGTCGCGGTGGTATTGGCCATGTTCGCGCCCACGGCGCAGAAAGCAGCCATCGACAAAGTCAGTTGGTCCACGGTGCTGCTGATCACCGGGATCATCACCTACATCGGCGTGATGCAGACCATCGGCACCATCGACTATGTCGCCCATGGCATCTCCGGCCTGGGTGAGCCGTTGCTGGTGGCGTTGCTGCTGTGCTTTACCGCCGCGATCATTTCCTCCTTCGCCTCGTCCACCGCATTGCTGGGAGTGATCATTCCCCTGGCCGTGCCATTTCTGAGCCAGGGCCATATCAGTGCAGTCGGCGTGGTCGCGGCCATCGCCATTTCCACCACCATCGTCGACACCAGCCCGTTCTCCACCAATGGCGCACTGGTGGTTGCCAATACACCGCCCCAGGAACGTGAAAAGGTGTTGCGCAGCCTGTTGATCTACAGCGCGGTCATTGCCCTTGTGGGGCCGTGCGTTGCGTGGTTGACCCTGGTGGTGCCCGGAGTGCTTTGACGAGCGAGTTGAACAGCGGCTCCAGAGCCAGTCGCGCACGGCTGTCCTGGACTGAGGCCTGAACCCTCTCTTCACCGAACACCAGGCCCTGGAGGTAGGTGAAGTGCAGGTCGAGCAACCCGAGCGTGCCCAGTACCTGGCGCAGGTAGGGCGTCAGAAAGTCCGGTTGCCGTGCCTTTTCGCCCTGGTGAAAACCGCCGGAGCCGACCAGTACATACACTGGGCGGTTGCTCAGCAGGCCGGTCTTGCCCTCGGGCCCTGAACTGAACGTGCGATGGATGCGCAGCACGTAGTCGATCCACAGTTTGAGCGCAGCGGGCAGCGTGAAGTTGTGCATCGGGGTGGCAATGAGCAGGATGTCGCAGCGTTCCAGTTCGCGGATCAGCGCTTCGGAAACCTCGAATACCGGTGCATCGAACGGCGTGGTCGTCGCCAGTCCACGGGCGTAGTCCATGCCCAGTGGCGGCAGCGGGTGAGTGCCCAGGTCGCGCTCCACCAGTTCGAGCCTGGGGTGCTGCTGGCGCAGGGCATCCACCAACTCCAACGCCAATTGGTTGGCATGGGAAACCTGGCCATTGGGGCTGGCGTTGATCAATAGAACACTGTTCATGGCTGATTCTCTGTCTGAAGACTTTGGGTGAAGTGCATGCCGTGGGCCAGCAGGCCTTGGCGAAAGTAAAAACGCTGGGCCAGCGGCATATGCAGCCCGGTGTCCAGCACGAAATGGGCGCAATCGTGCTGCACGGCCTCTGCGCGAACGGCGTCCAGCAGCCGTGCGCCCAGGCCGCTGCGCTGCAGGTCTGGGTGCACCACCAGATCATCGACGTAGATGAAACGCCCGTAGAGCAGGTTTTCCAAGGCGCGGTAACCCGCCAGGCCGACCACCTGCCCAGCGTTCCACGCGGCCAATAAACGGTAGCCTTGTGCGGTTTGGCGCAGCAGTTGCGCCACATAGTTGGCCGGGTCGGCGATATGGGGCCGCAGTATGCGCATAAGGTCGAAGCTGGCCTCGAAGGCCTGTTGGTCGGTGAGATGTCGGAGTGTATAAGCCATATGTTGTGCGCCGTAGAGTGATGGCTGACCTTAAAGCCACGATGACTTAAGCTACAGGGCCGAAAAGTGCATAAACGACTAGGCCATGATTCCTTCCTTCCCGCTCGACCGAAGCCAGAGCGCGCCGATCTATCGCCAGCTTTACCAGCGATTTCGCGAGGCCATTGCCGATGGCCGCCTGCGCCCTGGGGATCGTGTGCCGGCTGTTCGCGCCTTGGCGGCGCAGTTGAACCTGGCGCGCGGTACGGTAGAAGCGGCTTACCAACTGCTGATCGGGGAGGGTTACCTGATTGCTCGGGGGGCCGCCGGGACGATCGTCAGCCCGCAGTTGGCGGCGGTTTCGTCGTCCATCGTTCCTGCGCCGGTTGTTGCGGCGCAGTACCTGCCCAATCATTGCGGGGCGCTGCCGCTCGCGCTGCAGATGGGCCTGCCCGCACTCGATGCCTTTCCCCGTAAGCTCTGGACCCGGCTGGCAGGCCGTCAACTGCGCCAGGCTGGCCTCGAGGGGCTGGTGTACCCGGACCCGCGCGGCCATGCACCCTTGCGCGCGGCCATTGCCAGCTACCTGGGGATTTCCCGGGGCATTACCTGCCGCCCGGAGCAGGTGTTCGTGTGCGCGGGCTATCGCGCCTGCCTGGACCTGATCAGCCACACGCTGATGCACCCAGGTGATCGCTGCTGGCTGGAAGAGCCCGGCTATTTCATGGCGCGCAACGCGTTACTCGAAGCCGGCGCACAGTTGGTGCCGGTGGCCGTGGATGACCAGGGGCTGGACGTCGCCCAAGGCATTGCACGCTGCCCGGATGCGCGCTTTGCTGTGGTCACGCCGACCCACCAGAGCCCGCTGGGTGTGTCGCTGTCACTGCCGCGTCGGTTGGCGCTGTTGGACTGGGCCAATCGCCAGGGCAGTTGGATCATCGAGGATGATTACGACAGTGAGTACCGCTATCAGGGCAAGCCCTTGCCTGCGCTCAAGAGCCTTGACCAGCAGGGCCGCGTGCTCTACACCGGGACCTTCAGCAAGGTATTGTTTCCAGGCCTGCGCCTGGCCTATCTGGTGGTGCCGCAGGCACAGAGCGAGGCCTTTGCCCGTCAGGCGGATCGTTTGCATAACCACTGCCCGCAGCTCCTCCAGGCGACCGTCAGCGCGTTCCTCTACGAGGGGCACTTTGCACGGCACCTGAAAAAAATGCGCACCCTCTACGCCCGCCGCCGCCAGTGGCTGGTCGCGGCGCTGCAGCACCAGTTTGGCGAACGCCTTTCGATCAACCCCCAGGCCGGCGGCATGCACCTGATCGCAGGCCTGCGCGACGGCGATGATGTTGAACTGGCCCAACGTGCTCGGGCCATTGGTATCGCCGTCGAGCCACTGTCACAGTGGTACCTGGAGGCCAAGCCCAGGCACGGGTTGGTACTGGGCTTTACCAACATCGCCACTGCCGAGCAGGCGGCGACGGTGGCGCTTCGATTGGCTCAAGTGATCCCGGTTTGTGCACACGATCCCGAGAAGATCTGTGCTAGTGTCGACCCATGACCGACTATTGCCTGACCTCGACCACTACCACCACCACCGCTCAAAGCGGAGCGTGCGAGGTGTCGTGAGCCAATAGCCAACGAACTTCAAAGGCCCGCCAGCGATGGACAGGGCCTTTTTCATGCCCTTGTGTCGCTGGTTCAAACGCAAGGAGATGCACCTATGTACGCCCTTTTAGTACTCGATATGCAAGTCGCACTGGTCCACGGCCCGCAAAAGCCATGGCGCTGCGAAGCGCTGCTGGACACGGTGAACGTCTTGATGGACAAGGCGCGCAACGCAGGCGCGCCGGTTTTTCTCGCTCGCCACACCGGGCCGGTGGGTTCAGCCATCGAACCCGGTAGCCCGCTGACCGAAGTCGTGCAGGAATTGAAGCTGCTGGGTGATGAAACGGTGTTCGATAAACAGCGCCCCAACGCCTTTGCATTGACGGGACTGGCGGACAAGTTGCGCGCCTGCGGTGCTACGGGCGTGGTGGTCACTGGGCTGAAAACTCAATACTGCGTCGACAGCACCTGCCGAGCAGCACGCGATCTTGGTTTTGACGCCGTACTCATCGCCGACGGCCATAGCTGTTCAGACACGCCAGAGATCAACGCCCAGGACATCGTCGCGCATCACAATGCCACGCTCGACGGGCCGTTCTGCCGGGTGGTCCGGGCTGAGGAGTGGTGGTTCTAGGCGCCGCCAAGAGCTGGGTACCGCGCAGCGTGGTTCCAGCAGCGCGGGTGATTTAACCGCTGCGCGGCGCCTGCGTTGGCAAGCTGCGCAACACCGCCCGCACCGGGCTCGCGTCCAGCGCCATGAACTTGAGGGGCAGGGCGATCAGCTCATAGTCGCCGGCCGGCACCTCATCCAATACCAACCCTTCGAGAATGGCCATGCCATGGCGCTGGATCGCGTGATGCGCATCCAGCGTCTTGGAGTGCTGCGGATCCACCGAGGGGGTGTCGATGCCCACCAGTTTTACTCCGTGGCGGGCCAGGAGTTCGATGGCAGCCACGGCAATCGCCGTGGAGTGTTGATCCCAAATGCAGGGGTCACTGTGGCGATAGGTGCGCAACAGGATGCGTTCGGGCGCCTGGGCCAGGTGTGGCAAAAGCTGGGCCGGCCGGACTAGGCCGTCGCTATCGAAACAATGAATCACCCGGCAGGTCCCCAGGTAAGGCTCCAACGGCACCGAGCCAATGGCGGCGCCGCTGTTGCTGTAGTGCAGTGGCGCATCGGCGTGGGCCCCGGTGTGGGCGGAAAGGGTGATCTTGCCGACGTTTACCGGGCATTGATGATCCAGCACCCACACGGGCTCCTGCTGGTAGTCGGTGTCGCCGGGCCAGGTGGCGATGGCCGTGGTGATCGGCGGGCTGATATCGAAGAGTTTGCGCGTAGGCACTGACGGCGCTCCTGGAAGGCTCAGCACAGGTGGCTCAAGGGTGGCAGGCAGCGGGTCACTTCGTGCTCCACGGCGTCGAGGTTGATCGAGGTCAGGTCGCTGTGGTTGGCCACTGCGAATTTCAGCAGTTGCTCCTGGATCTGCCCGCGAGCCATTGCCTGGGCGTAGGGCAGGCGGCTGAAGGTGACCATGCTGTAACGCGGGATAAAACGCGTCGGTTGGCGCTGGGCCATGATTTGGCCCAGTTCGCGCTCCAGCAAGTAGGTGGGGCTGGCCACTTTACTGCTCATCTCCACGTAGTTTTCCAGGGCCATGGCCTGGATCGCCAACGCATCGGGTTGGCGCTGGGCGGTGAACGCCGCGAGTGCGCTGGCGTTGTCGGCGGCCGATTGCAGGTGTTCGGCGAGGGCTACGGCGTCTTCCAGTGCACAGTTCATGCCCTGGCCATGGAACGGCACCATGGGATGGGCCGCATCGCCCAGCAGCACGGCCTGGCCGCCGACATGCCAGGTGGTCAGGCGCAGGGTTGCGAGCTTGCCGGTGGGGTGGTGCTCGAAGTCTTGCTCCAGGCTGTCGAGCATCGGTGACAGGTCGGGGAACTGGCGCTGGAAAAACCTTCGCGCGGCATGCCCATCCACCAGTTGCGCAAAACACGGGCTGGCGGGTTGTGCCGCCGGGCTCTGGTGATGCAGGAACAACGTCACCGTGAAGCTGCGGTCCAGGTTCGGCAGGGCGATGCACATGTAGTCGCCATGGGGCCAGATATGCAGGGCGTTGGGCTCCAGGTTGAATTGCGCGCTGGCCTCGGGAGTGATCTGCAGTTCCTTGTAGCCATGGGGCTGGGTTTCCAGGTGCTCGCCCAGGTCGACGACGCTGGCCATGGCCTGGCGCACCGCCGAGTTGCAGCCATCGGCGCCGATCAGCAGATGGAAGCGTTTCTCCAGGCGCTCCCCCGACACGTTGCTGAGGGTCAGGCGTTGGCGCGCAAAGTCCACGCTGTCGAGCCCCAGGTTGAAGTGGATACTCGCGCCGGCCGCTTCGGCGCCGTCGAGCAAAATGCGGTTCAAGCGATCCCGATTGATCGACCAGATCACCTCGCTGTCATCACGCCCGTATGGCTGCAGGTTGGGGGGCGTGCCGGGCACATGCACCATGCGCCCGCGCATCATCACCGCTTCTGCCAGTACTTCGCGCTCTAGCCCGGCCAAACGCAAGGCATGGGCGCCTCGTTCGGCCAGCGCCAGGTTGATGGAGCGCCCCCGGGCGCCGGTTTCGATGCGCGGGTCGGGGCGTCGCTCGAACAGGTTGACCTGCCAGCCGTTGCGGGCCAGCAGGCGCGCGACCAGGGTTCCGGCGAGCCCTGCGCCGATAATGGTGACTTGACGAGCGTTGTCTGTAGCAGTCATGGCGAATTCTCGTGGGGGAGGGGTCAGAGGCTTGAGCGCAGGCTCCAGAGTTCAGGGAACAGCACGGTGCCGAGCATCTTGCGCAGGTACTCGACGCCTTCGGTGCCGCCGGTGCCTTTCTTGAAACCGATGACCCGCTCGACCACCGTGACGTGGCGAAAGCGCCATTGGCGAAAGGCGTCTTCGATATCCATCAGCTTTTCGCCCAACTGGTACAGGTCCCAGTAGCGCTCCGGTTGGCGGTAGACCTGGACCCATGCGGCCTCCACCGAAGCATCGCTGCGGGTCGGCTCGCTGGGGTCGGCGTCCAGCCGCAGTGCGCAGATGGGCAGGTCCTGGCGGGTCATCTGCTGGATGATCGCGTCGTATAACGACGGGGTGTGCAGGCACTGTTCAAGGTTTTTGGCGATCTGCGGGGTGTGCTGGTGTGGAAGAAGCATGGCGCGGTTTTTATTGCCGAAAATGAACTCGATCTCACGGTACTGATAGGACTGGAAGCCAGAGGCATTGCCCAGGTCCGAGCGAAAACTGATGAACTCCATGGGGCTGAGGGTCGCGAGGATCGCCCATGAGCTGACCATCTGCTCCATGATCCGCAACACCCTGGCCAGCACCCGGTGACTGCCCGCCAATTGGCCCTGATCGATCAACTGGCGGGCGTGCCGCAGTTCATGCAACAGTAACTTCATCCACAGTTCCGAGGCCTGGTGCTGGATGATAAAGAGCATTTCGTTATGTTGTTGGGAGCGTGGAACTTGTGCGTCCAGCACTTTATCCAGTCCCAGGTAATCGCCGTAACTCATGCTTTCGGCGAAGTCCAGTTTGGCGTCATGCCACTGTTGGGGTTTGGCTTGGTGCATGTAGGGGCAAGGGCACATGGAATTATTCCTCCCCGGGGGGAATTAAAAACATCCGCCGGCGACGGCAGGCAAGATGGTGATTTGGTCATGTTGGGCGACGGCGCTGTCGAGACTTTGCAAGAAGCGGATATCGTCATCGTTGATATAAATATTGATGAACTTATGCACTTTATTACCCTCGACCAGGCGCGCCGCGATGCCGGGATACTGCTGCTCAAGTGCGTCGATAACTTGCCTGACCGTTTGCCCTTGGGCCTCGACGGTTTTCTGGTTGGCGGTCAAGTTACGCATCAGGGTGGGGACAGTGATCTTCATGGGATGGAACTCCGTGGAGGGTTAATAGGGCGGTGTTTCGACACGTACTTCTTCTTCGCTGACGCAGCCTTGGGCAATCCGGAAGCTGCGCAGCGGCGGGTCGTAGTCCGCAGTAGTCACAATCAGGTAATGGGCGTTGGCGTCGGTGGCGAACTCGATATCGGTAGCGCTGGGGTAGGCCCGCGATGCGGTATGGGAGTGATAGAACACCCGTGGCTCTTCATCGCGGGCATCCATCTCGCGCCAGACCTGGAGTTGTTGCCGTGGGTCGAAGGCGAAGTACACCGGGGAGCAGGCACTGTTGGTCATCGGGATCAAGCGTGTGGCGCGCTCACTGTCGATGGCCGCGGCGATGATGCCGCAGCACTCGAGTGGGTGCGCCTGGCGGGCCTGGTCAAAGATCGCAGTGATGATGTCTTGGCTGAGCAGCAACATAAGCGGGTCCTCAGTAGGCCGGCAGTGTCGGCGCATAGGCCGCGGCCCAGGCCAGCACTCCGCCTTCGAGGCTGCGCACGTTACGCAAACCTTGCTCGGCCAAGGCCTGGACCACCGTCCGGGAGCGGCTGCCGGCCTTGCAATACACGACGATCTCGGCGTCTGGCGAGAGCTGGGCGGTGTGCGCACCGCTGAGCATCTGCTGCATCGGGATCAGTTGCGCCTGGGGGATATGCAGGATGTCCCACTCGTTTTTTTCGCGCACATCGATCAATTGCAGGGGCTGCTTGCTCAGTCGCAGGGCCTGCAGGGCATGGGCATCCAGGCTGGGCACGCTGGCGGGGGGCGCTGTGCTGCCCAGGCCGCACAGGTGCTGGTAGTCCAGTAGCGCGGTGATGGGCTGGCGCTGGGGGGCCGGGCGCAAGGGCAGGAAGCGATAGCTCATCTCCAGGGCGTCGTACACCGCCAGGCGTCCGAGTAGGGAGTTGCCGATGCCGGTGATCAGCTTGATCGCCTCGGTAGCCATGATCGCCCCGATGGACGCGCAGAGCACTCCCAACACACCACCTTCCGAGCACGACGGCGCCAGATGGGCGGGGGGCGGCTCGGGGTACAGGTCGCGGTAGTTGATCCCCCCGCTGGGGGCCTGTTCCCAGAACACCGAAGCCTGGCCCTCGAAGCGATAGATCGAGCCCCAGACATACGGCTTGCGCGCCAGCACGCAGGCGTCGTTGACCAGGTAGCGGGTGGCGAAGTTATCGGTGCCGTCGAGCATCAAGTCATAGTTGGAAAACAGCGCCACGGCGTTGTCGTTGTCCAGCCGTTCGTTATGCAAGTTGATCTGGATGTGTGGATTGAGCGCTTGCAAAGTACGCTTGGCACTTTGCGTCTTGAGTTGGCCGATTTCTGCAAGTCGATGAATTACTTGTCGTTGCAAGTTGGAGTCGTCCACGACATCGAAGTCGATGATGCCCAGGGTGCCAACGCCGGCCGCCGCCAAGTACAACAACGTCGGCGAGCCGAGGCCGCCGGCACCAATTACCAGGACTCGGCTGTGTTTTAAGCGTTGTTGTCCCTCAAGGCCGATTTCCGGTAATAACAGATGCCGGCTATAACGGCTTATTTCACTGGCACTTAATGTGGCGCCGGCTTCTACCAAGGGTGGAAGTTGCATGACTGTTCCTGTCTTGAATGAAATTTTGGATGAGAAAAGTCCGCACCTTGATCAGCGAGTGGCGCAGGCGTTTGCAGTTAAAAAAGTTCTACTGATTAACGAATGTTCAGATCGGGTAGAAGAGCCCGTGATGGTGCGCGCAAACGGTGAGGCTCATCACCGACTTGAATACCTCCATTTCCTCCAGGCTGCCCACGGTGACGCGCACCCACTCCGGGGCTTCGGGCCACGTACGGCCGATATGCACGCCGTTGTCCGCCAGGGTTTGAATAATCTGCGGGGCCTGTTCGCCGACTTTCATCATGAAACAGCTCGACTGCGAGCGCGTGCATGGAATGTCCCGTGATTGCAGCCAGTCGATGGTTTCGTTGCGCGCCCGGATAATCGCCTGCTTGCGCTGCGCTACCTGGTGGCCATGGCCGAGGCTGGCCAGCGCAGCCTGGGCGGCGGTGATCGAGACGTCATCTGCCGGCAGGGTGGTGATGCGCTGCAAGGTCTGCGGTTGGGCCATCGCCATGCCGATCCGCAGGCCCGCCAGGCCATAGATCTTGGAGAAGGTGCGGAGCACGATCAGGTCCGCGCGTTGCTCGATCCAGGGCAACATCGAGGGTTCATCGCAGAACTGCAGGTAGGCCTCGTCCACCAGCAAGACCGCGTCCCCGGGCTTCTGCGCCAAGGCCTGGAGGATGGCGTTGTGCGGGGTAATGGTGCCCGTGGGGTTATTGGGGTTGCAGAGGTAGATCAGGCCGGCGTCTTCGACGGCGCACATGCGAGCCAGGTCGTGGGCACCGTCCTTGCGCAGTGGCACTTTATGGACGTCTGCCCCTGCGCGTCGGGCCGCCAATTCGCAGATCGGGTAGCCCGGGGTGGCCACGACCAGGGAGCGGCCGGGCCCGGTAAAGGTCGCCGCCGCATAGTGCAGGGCACGGTTGGAGCCTGGGTATAGGGTCAGGTGATCCGCCGGCACCGCCAGCTCCAGCGCCAGTGCCTGGTGCAGTTGGTCGATCGCCCCGAAGCCATAGCGCCCGCAGCCCGGCAGGCTGTCGCGCGCAGCGTCCAGGGCCGGGGGCAGGGGGCCGAAGGGTGACTCGTTGAAGTTCAGGTAGACCACGCGGCTTGCCCCCTGGCTGCCACTGCCGACGCTGGCGCTCTGGGGCGAGAAGAGCTGGCTGTTTCTAAAGAAGTTGGAGAATTTCATCTGGGTTGTACGTCCTGAAATAAGGGAGCGTGCTCAATTACGTGTGCCCGACACCGACTTGGGTGTGCGCCCGAAAAACTGGCTGAACGCGGTGCTGAAGTTGCTGGGGTGCGAATAGCCGACGCTATAGGCCGCCTCGGCGACTTGCCGGCCGGCTTCGAGCAATTGCCAGGCTTTGTGCATGCGCGCTTCCAACAGGCAGCGTCGCGGCGTCACGCCGAAGTACCGGCGAAAACCGTCCTTCAAGCGCGATTCGCTAAGCCCCACACAGCTGCACAGGTAATGGTTGGTCAGGGGTTGGGCCATCTGCGTGAAGATGATCTGGCGCGCCTGCTCAAGCTTGTCCTGCTCAGGATCGCTCAGGCGGCGCTGGGTGGCGGTGGCTGGTGTGAGTATCTGCAACTGCTCCGATAGCAGGCTCAGGGCATGGATGCGCAGGCCCAGTTTGTCCGGGTTGTTGATTTCTTTCAGTTGGGTCAAGGCCTGGATATGCGCACGGCTGCTGCTGGTGTTGGCATGGAAGGTCAATTGCCGCAAGCCACTGTTGGGGGCGTGGGGCTCGCACAGCAACTGTGCGCAGCGCTCCTCGCCTATGTAGTCGGCCAGGGTGTTTTCACTGACGATCAGGCGTAGCTGTTGCACATCCTGGCGAGCGCTGAAACGTCGCTCGCCACGGCCATCGCGAAAGCTGTTGATTGAAGTCTGGCCGGCCTTGAAGGTCACTCGGTTGCCGTGCTGGTCGCAATATTCGGACTCGCCGCGTAAACCGAAGGTGATCACCAGGGTGCGTTGTTCGGTTTCCTGATGGCTGGTTTCCACCAGGTCGGCATGGGGCATGTAGCGTGAGCGCACCAGGCTCAAACCTGGTTCCAACAGGTGCCGTTCGAAGTGGCATTCACCCACCTGTGAGGGCAGCCGATAAGCCACCCAGTCCTGGGTCTGGCACCGCGTGGTCGGGTAAGCCTGTCTAGCC
The DNA here is from genome assembly GCF_001855215.1 of Pseudomonas sp. 06C 126. Lineage (NCBI taxonomy): Bacteria > Pseudomonadati > Pseudomonadota > Gammaproteobacteria > Pseudomonadales > Pseudomonadaceae > Pseudomonas > Pseudomonas sp. 06C 126. Next base: position 11,936 of record NZ_MIFU01000095.1, read on the forward strand.
GATATCCTTTCTAGCATCACTGTTATCTCGAGTTGTCTCGTCGGGATTGACCACACGTTAGAGCTATTCCCAAAAGGGTGGAATAGGTCGCGCCGGAACCCATACGAAATTCGTTGAATGGCATACAAACAAGAATCATTATCATTTTGCGCGACTGATACCATTTTTGCCATTGAACCAATGAGCACGTTTGGGAGCGCATCAAATGAACGTCAATCAGCCTGGGGCCGGTCGTTACGCCTGGGGAAAAAGTACATCGCTATGGGCCGCCTTGTTGGTCGTTACGGCCCCGCCGGCCAACGCGCAGGAAGAGTTGCCGGCGATCACCGTGACCGCCAATGCCTTGTCCCAGAGTGCCGAGTCGGTGCCGGCGGCGATGAGTGTGTTCGATGGCCAGACCCTGGAGCGTGAACATGTGCAGGACCTGCCGAGCGTGTTGCGGCGGGTGCCGGGTTTTGGCTTTCAGCCCTTCGGCCAATCGGCGATTCAGCCACCGGTGGTACGCGGTATCAGCTCCAACTTTGCATCTTATTCTTCATCGGCGCTGATGATGGTCGATGGCGTTCCGACGTTCATGGCACAGGGTTTTGACCATGACATGCTCGGCATCGAACGCGTCGAGGTGCTGCGTGGGCCGCAATCGGCGCTGTACGGACGCAACGCCGAAGCCGGGGTTGTGAACATTTATACCCGCGCCCCGGATAACACCCCCCACGCCCGGCTCTCCACCGAGTTGGGCAGCCGCAACAAGCGCGTAGCGCGCGCCGATCTCAGTGGTCCGCTGGTCGAGGACCGCTTGTTCCTTGGGGTCACCGGTAACTGGAGCGAGCAGGATGGCTTTATCGATGACCGCTACCACGGCGGCCAGGCCGACGACCGCAAGAAGCACGGCGGCCGCATGGCCTTGCGCTGGACACCGAATGACACCTCCGAGGCCATCCTGCGTTACTCGCGCCAGGACTATGACGACGGCGCAGCTCAATGGGGGGCATCCGGTACCCGGCGCACGCGGGTCAGTTCTGGTGTGCGTGGCTGGGATCATTCCAGCGCGCGCAGCGTGTCCCTGGACCTGAGCACCGAACTGGCTTCGGGCTTGAAGTTTCGCTCGGTGACCGGCAACAGCGACTTCTATGACCGGGTCCTGCAGGACACCGACTTTCGCCCCGCCGACGCCCTGCATATCGGGCGTGATAACCACTTCAATACCTTGTCCCAGCAGTTCACCGTGGAGGGCACTCTGGGCGACAGCCAATGGGTTACCGGGGTGTACTTCGACCGCGACCGCCACGACCTGGGCGGCGAGCAAAAGACCCCGATGCGCCTGCTGCCCTACAGCGCCAAACTGCAAGGGCACAGCGCCGCGCTGTTCAGCCACTGGATGATCCCTGTGGCCGAGCGCTGGACCCTGACCCTGGGCGGTCGCGCCGAACGTGACTTCGTACGCTTTACCCCGCAGGGCGGCGACTCCCGCGATGCGTCCTGGAAGCGCTTCTCGCCCAAGGTTGCGTTGCAATACGAATGGATGGACGACGCCTTCGTCTATGCCAGCGTTGCCGATGGTTTCCGCGCCGGCAGTTTCAATACCTTCAGCCCGGCCGCCAACTACCCGGCCTACGCCCCGGAAAAAGTCCGCTCCTGGGAGATCGGCCTCAAGGGCGGTGCCCTTGACCGTCGCCTGCTGTACTCGGTGGCCCTGTACACCATGGATATCGATGATATGCAGGTCCAGCAGATGCTCACCCCCGGCGTGGTGTACATCGCCAATGCCGCGTCCGCGCGCTCCAGTGGCCTGGAATTACAAGCCGACTACCTGTTGGGCGAGGGCTGGAAGCTCCAGGGTGCCGTGGCCCTCAACCGCACCCGCTTCGACACGTTTACCGATGCTGCCAATGACTATTCCGGCAATCACAACCCCTTCGCCCCGGACCTGACCGGCAACCTGGGCCTGCGCTACGACGCCGAGAACCGCTGGTACACCCAGCTCAACCTGAGCGCCGTCAGCCGCACCTACCTGGACGCGGCCAACAGCAACCGCCGCGCCGGCTACGGCCTGATCGACCTCGACGTGGGGCGCAGCTTCGAGCGTTTTGAAGTCAGCGCCTACGTCAACAACCTGGCCAACAAACGCTACGACGCCGTGGGCTACCAGAATGGTTTCGTGGACGTGTACAGCCCCCCTCGGGAGTTGGGATTGCGCCTGACGTTCGACATGTAAACAAGGGAATCCAGACCGTGAATATTATTGATTTCAACCACAGCCATCCGCTGCAGGCCTATTGGCAACTGGCCGGCGCTGCGGTCCAGGCCGAAGCCCTGACGCTGGCCCTGGAGCTGGACCTGTTCAGTGTGCTGGCGCAGCCCCTCGACGTGCCGACCGTGGCTGCGCGCCTGCAACTGGCGCCGGGTAACACCGGGCATTGGCTTGAACTGCTGTGGAGCATGGCGCTGTTGCAGCGCATCGACGGCCCGAACGGCAGCCGCTATGGCCTCAGCGAAACCTCCCGGCGCTATTGGCTGCCGGGGCCGCAGGGCTGCGTCGACGCCTGGCATTATCGGGTCAAGGCCCTGCGCCAGGCAGGTGCCGGCCTGCGCCAGCGGGTGTTTGGCGAACCGGTCACGGCGCCCGCCAAACCCGTCAGCGGTGGTCAGGATTGGGCCGCGGCGGCAGCCACCCATATTGCCCAGGAGCAGCGGGCGATCAGTGTGCCCGCAGTGTTGGGGTTGTTGCAGATGCTGCCCGAGGTGCAGCACGCCGAGCGGGTGCTGGATCTTGGCGGCGGGCCGGGGTTGGTGGCCCAGGCTCTGGCGCAGCGCTACCCCGGCCTGCACGCGACAGTCTTCGACTGGCCACCGACGGCGGCGGTGGCCGGGCAACTGGCGGCCGAAGCGGGTTTGCAGGAGCGGGTCGCAATCATCGGTGGCGATCTGGCCAAGGACGGATTCGGTGAAGGCTATGACGTGATCTGGTGCTCTTCGGTGCTGCATTTCGTGCCCGATTGCCTTGGCCTGCTGCGTCGCGTGCATGGCGCCCTGCGCCCCGGCGGGGTGTTTGTCTGCGCCCACGCCGAGCGTTCCGAACAACCGGCGATGAATGCCCGAGTCATGCCTTACTACCTACCGATGCTCATGGCCGGGCGCTTCGTCCCGCGTGCCGGGGAATTGGTCGGGCTGCTGACCCAGGCCGGCTTCGCCACGGTAGAGCATGCCGGTGAGTGCGACTTCCCGATGGCGCCGCTGACCGTACGGCTGGCCCGCAAGGGTGTGCGATGAGCCTGCTCAAGCACCTGACCTTGCACCTCTCGGCGTCGGCCTGGTCGGCAGAACTGGCCCCCGTGGCCGAGGCCCTGGCCCGCCGCTTGAAGGCTCAGGGTGGGCAAGTGGCGACAGGTGGCCAAACCTTGTGCGATGACGCAGGGCATCAGGTCCAATTGCACCTGCGGCCATGGCCCGCGCCCTCGACCGTGGCCGCTAGCGCTGCGCTGGTGGAGGCGGTGGTCGGCCTGACCGCCTTGCACCAACGCTCCAGCGGCGAGCCTTTACCCCTGGGCGTGGATTACTGCGCGACGTTCACGGCCTCGCTGTTGTTGACTGCCGCACTGGCCAGCCTGCTGGGGCAGGCGCGTGGTCTGCCTGCGGCGCGGCTTGCCATGAGCCATGGCGGTGCGGCGCTGTTGGCGATCGGCCAATATCTGGCCATGGACAGCGCCGACGGCGGCTACCCACCCGAGCCCGCTCCCCCGGCGGATGCGGTGCGGCCTCCCTTTACCAGTGCCGATGGCGTGGTGTTCGAACTCGAAGCCCTGAACCCGGATGCCTGGCTGCGATTCTGGCAGCAGGCCGGGGTCGATATTGCCGTGGCTGGCAAGGGCTGGCGTCCCTTTATGCAACGCTACACCCGAGCCACGGCTTGGTTGCCGGCCGCACTGATGCGCGCCGCCAGTGAACATGATTTTGCCCAGTTGCAAGCCATGGCGAAGGAGGCGGGCACTGCACTGTGCGCCTTGCAGCGTTGGCAGGATTGCCGTAACCAACCGGTGTTCCAACCATGGATTCAGAGCGGTGGCTGGCGCTGCACCGAATTCGCCCCAGGGCCAGGCGTGAACGGGCCCGACGAGCAGCAGCCACCACAGCATGCCGGTCTGCCGTTGCAAGGGATCACCGTGGTGGAGTGCTGTCGCTTGATCCAGGGACCATTGGCCGGGCATGTGCTGCGGCTGTTGGGCGCAACGGTGATCAAGGTCGAACCGCCGGGAGGCGATCCGATGCGCGGCATGCCGCCAATGGCCGGTGAAATCTCGGCGCATTTCGACGCGATCAATCGGAGCAAACAGACTGTACAGATCGATTTGAAAGCCCCCACCGGGCGCGCCGAACTGCTGGCTCTGCTGGCTCACGCCGACGTGTTTCTGCATAACTGGGCTCCGGGGCGGGACGAACAATTGGCCTTGCAGCCGCACACCCTTGCACGCCTGCTGCCGCGGTTGATCTATGTCTCGGCCTCGGGCACCGGGCCCGCACCGACATCGGACCAGCCCCTCGGTACCGACTTTATGATCCAGGCCTACAGCGGTCTGGCCGAGCGGATTCGCCAGCCCCACGGCGCTGCTGGCGGAGCGCTGATTACCCTGGTCGACGTACTCGGCGCAGTGGCGGCGGCCGAAGGTATTGTCGCCGCGCTCTACGCCCGGCAACGCGATGGCCGCGGGCGCTACCTCGATTCCTGTATGGCCGGCGCCGCCGCGCTGCTGCTGGCCGGGCAACCCGATGGGCAGGCACCGGAACCGGCCGAGGCCTTCGCCTGTCGCGACGGTTGGTTGATGCTCGACCGCGCGCAGAGCGCCCGAGGGCGCGATGGCCTGGCCCGTCTCCAAGCCGACCCGGGCCTGGCGCCCTGGTGCGCCGAGCAAGACACCCATGCCTGCTGCCGCGCGTTGCAGGCTATGGGCGTGATGGCCGTGGCCGTCACTGCCGACCTGCGCCAATTGCCCGATCTACCTCTGCTGGCGGGCGCCTTGCGCCAATCGGCCTACCTACATGTGAACAACCCCTGGGAGATTTCCAACTTATGAATGGCGCCTTATTGGCCCGGGCGGCTGTCGACAGCCACCCAGGCCACCCCGAATTTATTGACCTGGTGCCCCGCGCCCTGCGACAGCAGTGGCGTGAACAGGGGTTGTATCAGGGCCTGGATCTGTTCTCCTCGTTTTATCGCCTGGCCATGCAACAACCCCAGGCGCTGGCAGTGGCGGATGCCCACTACTGCCTGAATTACCAACAGTTGCTGGCGCGCGCCTTGAGCCTGGCCAAGGTCTTGCAGCAACAGGGCGTGGTCGCCGGTGATGTGGTGGCGGTGAACCTGGCCAATGGTTGGCAGGCCTGTGCCCTGGACCTGGCCGTGGCGGCGCTGGGGGCGGTAGTGCTGCCGTTTCCCATTGGTCGCAAGAAGCATGAAAGCCGTTCGCTGTTGCAGCGCTCCGGGGCCAAGGCGCTGGTCTGCGCGCGCTGGGTCGGCGAAAGCGACTATGGGGCGATGATCGATGAGCTGGGCGCGCAGTTGCCGGCCTTGCGCATCCGCATTCTGCAGGGGCCGTGCCTGGAGGGCTGGCTCGATCTGGAGCAACTGTGGGATGGACCGCAGTTGGCCTATGAAGCGGGGTGGATTGATGCCGATGGCCCGGCGCGGCTGATTGCGTCCTCGGGTTCGGAATCGGAGCCAAAGCTGGTGGCCTATTCCCACAATGGTTTGCTCGGTGGCCAGGCGGCTTATCTCGATAGCCTGAGCCAGAGCGGCGCACCGGTGCGGGCGCTGTTTTGCGTGCCCCTGGCCTCGCCATTCGGCTCACTGGCCACCTCCTGTGTGATGGCCGCCCAGGGCGGGGCGCTGGTTACCCTGCCGCGCTTTGACCCCGATGAAGTGCTGCGCGCGGTGGTCAGGTACCAGGTCACCCACCTGTATGCGGGGCCGAATATGGTCGACCTGTTGCTGGCCAGCCCGTTGTTGCAGCAAAAACCCTGGTCCAAGGGCGCGCTGGCGCTTGAGGCCATCATTAGCGGCGGGTCGGCCCTCAGTGCCGAGACCGCCCGTGGCGTGAAGCGCCTGTTGGGTTGCAGCCTGATCCAGTCTTACGGCTCGGCGGATGGCGTGGCCTGCCATACCGCCCTCGACGACCCTGCGTCGGTGCTGGTGAGCAGTGTGGGCAAGCCGGACCCACGCGTGGTCAGCGTGCGGATCATGGACGAGCAGCAGCAAGCGCTGGCGCTGGGCGAAGTCGGTGAAATCTGGGCCCTCGGCCCCATGACCCCGCTGTGCTATTACGGCGCCCCAGAGCTGAACCAGAGCGCACGGGCAGCCGGTGGTTGGGTCAAGACCGGTGACAAAGGCCGACTCGATGCCGAGGGCCGCCTGCAAGTGGTGGGGCGCAAGTCCGACGTGATCCTGCGCAAGGGGGTCAAGGTCAATGCCGGTGAGTTGGAAATGCTCTTGCACGAACATCCACAGGTACTGGATGTCGCGGTGGTCGCCGTACCCCAGGCAAGCGGCGAGGGTTGGGTGCAAGCCTGTGTGGTGCTGCGTGATCCCCGCGAGGGCTTGAGCCTGGAGGCCGTCAATCATTTCCTGCAACACCAGATTGGCCTGGAACGCTTCAAATGGCCGGACGCTATCAGCGTGCACCGGGCATTTCCCCTGGCGCCTTCGGGGAAAGTCGACAAAGCCACCCTACGTGACGAACTCTCGAGCACTAACATGAACGTATCTGCTTCTTGCGTAACCCTCAGTGCCGCGCCGATTCTCGACCTCCTGACCGGGGTCGAACGGGCCGGGGTGCTGCGCGCCGCCATTGAACTGAAGGTCTTCGATGGCCTTGCCGAACACCCCGCCAGCGCCGCGACCCTGGCCCGGCAGCTGGGCACCAGCGAGCGCGGCATGCGCATCCTGCTCTCGGCCCTGGCCGGGTTGGGCCTGCTGCACATTGGCGATAACGGGTGCTACGGCCTCAACGACCTGTCGCGTCGCTACTTGCTGAGCCAGAGCCAGCAGTATGTGGGAGGCCTGGCCCATGTCTACAGCGCCGACCTGATGTGGGAAACCTTCCGCGATTTCAAAAGTGCGGTAATCGCCGGCAAAAGTACCCTGGCGCAGAACATCGAGGCCGATGACCATCCTTACTGGCAGGAGTTTGCCGCCGGGATCGAGAGTACCAGCCGCACCACGGCGCGGCGGCTGGTGAAGCTGTTGGATGACTGGACGGCACGGCAGACGCCCCTGCGGATTCTTGATGTGGCGTGTGGCAATGGCATCTATGGCTTTACCTTCGCCCAGCAGTACCCTCAGGCTCAGGTCACTGGCCTCGATTGGCCGTCGGTGGCCAGTGTCACCGAGGGTTTTGCCAGGCAGTTCGGTGTGGCCGAGCGGGCGCGAGTGATCGGTGGCGATATCTTTTCGCTGCAGATCCCCGGCCAGTACGAACTGGTGATCATGAGCCAGATTCTCCACCACTTCGACCCAGAACGTTGCCGCCAGTTGATCGCCCGCGCCCGTGGGGTGCTGGCGCCCGGTGGCAAGCTGCTGATCAGCGATTTCATGACCACCGGCCTCGACCCGGCCCTCGATCCGCTGCCCCGTTTGTTCGCTGCGCAGATGCTCGGCCTGACCGACTGTGGCGACACCTACGCCGTGAGCTTTATCCAGTCGTTGCTGTTGGAGCAGGGCTTTACCGAGGTCACGGCCCAGCCCCTCAAAGGCCTGCCGATCCACTGCCTGCTGGCCAGCTCCCCGACCTGATCTGTTCAACCTTGCCCATGGACCGCCATGGGTAGGGCTTTTTATTGTCTGGAGGTTTACATGAGCATTGAACAATCCGCCACCAGCGGGCTGCGGCCACGTGCTGCGGCAGGCGGCGAGCTGTGGCTGCTCCTGGGTTTTATTGTGGTAACGCTGAACCTGCGCATCGCTTTTGCCGGGGTCGGACCGATCCTCGGCGAGCTGCACCTGAGTACGATCCAGGCCACCCTGGTCGCCTCGCTGCCGCCGATCTGCCTGAGCCTGTTTGCCCTGGTCGGCGTGCGCCTGCGCCAGCGCTTCGGCGAGGAACGTACGCTGTTTGCCGCGTTGCTGGTATTGGCCGTGGGCTGTGGGGTGCGTGCCCTGGGGGTGGGTGGCCTGTTTGCCGGGACCTTGCTGGCCGGGGTGGGGATCGCGGTGATGAACGTGGTGGTACCGGCCCTGGTGCGCAAGCGCTTCCAGCCCAGGCAGATCGGCCACATGATGGGGGTGTTTTCGCTGATGCTCGGCGGCGGCGCAGTGTTGACGGCTGGCTTGACCGTGCCGATCTACCAGGGCCTGGGCGCGAATGTCGATGCGGCCTACCTGACCTTGGGCGCCTGGGCCATTCCTGCGGTGGTCGCCCTGGTGTTCTGGATCCCCCAACTGGGGCATGGCCAACCGCTTGCCGCTGCGCCCACCGCATTGAGCGCGGCCCGCCCGCGAGTCCTGGGAAACCGTACGGCTTGGTCGATCACCCTGTTCTTCGGCTTCCAGGCCTTGAACCTCTACGCCTTGCTGGCCTGGTTGCCGAGCATCTATATCGAGCGCGGTGCCACGGTTGCCGAGGCGGCGCTGTACTTGGCAGTGTCTCAGGTAGGCCTGGTACTGGGCGGCTACTTCGCGCCGGTGCTGGCAGCCCGGGTCAAGGACCAGCGTGGCTATATTGCCGCGACCGTAGGCTTGTGCCTTGCCGGGTGCCTGGGCTTGCTGTACGGGCCATTGTCCCTGGCTTGGCTGGCGATGCTGGTACTGGGGATCGGCCAGGGGGCGGGACCGGCGCTGAGTGCCTTGCTGTTTGTGCTGCGCAGCCCCGATCAGCAGGTCACGACCCAGCTGTCGGCGATGGCCCAGGGCTTTGGATTTATGATTGCGGTGCTGGGCCCCCTGGGCATGGGCTTGTTGCATCAGTACTCAGGTGGCTGGGACCTGCCGTTGCAGGCGTTGATTGTCATCTTGCTGTGCGAGTTGTGCGTCTCGTTGCGCGCCGGCAAGCCCGGCACCCTGGCTGATTGAGCACAGGAGAGCCGTCATGTCGCAAACTGCATTGAGTGCCCAGATCAACGCACGCATCGAAGGCCTGCCGGTGGTTGGCTGGCAGGCCCGGGTGCGGTTGTTGCTGGGGGTGATCACCTTTTTTGAAGCCTTTGACCTGCTGTTGATTTCGTTCACCCTGCCGTTGCTCAAGCAGCAATGGCAACTGGACCCAACCCAGGTCGGCCTGATCGTTGGCAGTGGCACCTTTGGCATGTTGCTGGGCGCATTGTGCGCCGGGGCGCTGGCAGACCGGGTAGGGCGCAAGCCGGTATTACTGGCGGCGATGCTCCTGACCGGGTTGTTCAGTGCATTGATTGCCTGTGCCAGTGATTGGCAAGGGCTGCTGGTGGGGCGCCTGCTGCAAGGGCTGGGGATTGGCGCCGAGGTGCCGATTGCCGCGCTGTACCTCAGCGAAATCATCACCTCCAAGGTACGCGGGCGCTTTGTACTGCTGTATGAGCTGTCCTTCCCCTGTGGCTTGATGTTCGCTGGGGTGGCTTGCACCTGGGCATTGCCGGTGATGGGCTGGCGACCACTGTACTGGCTGGGCAGCGTGCCGATGGTGTTGGCGGTGGCGGTCTACCTCTATGTGCCCGAGTCGGCGCGCTGGCTGGCGGCGCGGGGGCAACTGCGCCGGGCGCAGGCGTGCATGGCGTATATGGAGCGCGCCAGCGGCCATGCGGTGGCCACGCCGCTGTTGACCGAAGCCCCTGTAGCACGGCCTCGGGACAGCGGGCGTTGGCGGCAGCTGTACGACCCGGTGCTGCGTCATGCCTCGGGCAGTGTCGGGTTGCTGTGGTTCCTCGGCTATCTGGTGAATTTCGCCTTGTTGATCTGGCTACCGAGCCTTTATGTGGAGGTGTTTTCCACTTCCCTGGCACAAGCCCTGAACTTTACGCTGTGGAGCAACATCGCCGGCCTCGGCGGCTGCATGGCCGCAGCCTGGTGCGTGGACCGGATCGGGCGTGTGCGCTTGTTGTTTGGCGGCTACCTGGGAGCCGGCCTGAGCCTGCTGCTGATCGCCTTGACTGTGGCCTGGCAGCAAGTGCTGCTGGTAGCGTTGCTGGCCGCCAGTTGTTCATTTTTTCTTTACGCGGCGAACATGAGCCTGCACCTGTACACGCCCGAGTTGTATCCCACGTTGTTGCGGGGCAAGGGGGCGGCCTGGGGCGCGCTGTGCAACCGCAGCGGGGCTTTGTTGGGGGCGGTGGGCATGGGCTGGGTGCTGGCTCTGCATTGGGGCGCGACGGCGATTTTTATCTTGCTTGGCGGGCTGTTGCTGCTGGCCAGCGCCATCGCTTTACAGGCCCGGGAAACCCGGGGCCAGGTGCTGGGGTGACGGCTGTAGGGGCGGGCGAGCCCGCTCCTGCAGTAGAAGCCTTATACGCCTTGCAGTTGAGCGGGGCGGTCAAGGCTGAAGATCCGCCTGCGGCTATGCCAGGCCAGCAGCAGCACCAGGACCAGCCCCACCAGCAGGCAGCCGAGCATGCCGGGGTAGCCAAGACGGTCGAGCAACACCCCGGCGAGTATGGGCACCAGGGTGCGCGCGGCGACAAACAGGCTCGATTGGATGCCGTAGTCCACGGCTGCGAGCCCAGGACGGGTGTGGTACATCATCAAACCAAACATCAGGCCGGCTGAGGCTCCCATAGCCAGGGCCACTAGCAGGGCGGCGGCAATCAGCGCGTTGTGCCCCAGGCCCGCGATTATCACCAGTGTCAGAAAGCCGATAGCCACGAGATTGCCCAGGGCCAGCAGCGGCAGGCTGATACTGGCGCCGATCCGCCGGGTCAAGCGCCCGGCGAGCATGCTGGAGAGGGCGCCGGCCAGGCCGCCGACGATCCCGACAATCAAGGCAATGCGGTCCGCCGCAAAGCCCTGGTCGAGCATCAATGGCTTGAGGTACAGCCACACCGCGCCCAGGAACGGGTAATACACCAGCACCAGCAAGGCCCAGGTGCGATGTTCGGCAATGGCGAAGTAACCGGGCCACTGGCGCCAGCCGGCCAGGGGCGCGAGTGGGGCGGGCAGGCTCTGGCATGGCGTGGCCTGGGGCTTGAGCCAGGGCAGCAGCAAGACCCCCGACAGCAAACCCAGCGCCAGCACGTAGAAGGGCCAGGCCCAGCCGGCGCGGGTGTGCAGCAGCAACATCACACCACCGCCGACTATCGCGCCCAGGGACATGGCTGCAGAACGGATGGCGCCGGCACGTACCCGTTCCGACTCCGGCAGGATCTGGATCGCCAGAGCGTTCAACGGCACGTCGGCCCAGGTGCCGAGTACGCTGACCAGCATCGCCAGCAGGAACATCCGGCTCGCTGGCGTGTTACCCAGGTCATGGGCGGCGAGCAGGCCCAGGGCGGCGGCGTAGCAGAGCATCAGCAACAGGGTCCAGTTGCGGTAGCTGGCCTGGCCCAGCCGGTAACGATCCACTGGGGTGGCAAACAGGAACTTGAGCATGGCGGGCAGGCCGGCCAATTGCATCAGGCCGATCTGCGTGCCACTCCAGCCGTTCTGGCGCATGACCAGGGGCAGGCCGATATAGAGGTAGATCAGCGGCGCGGTGAGCGCCAGGTTGAGCCAGCCCAGCAACAGTTGCTGGGGCCACCATGAAGTGCGTAGAGCAGGGGTCGGCATTGCGGCATTCCTTATTGGCGCCCGATCAGGCGCAGGCCCACCTCCCGGATCGGGCTGCAGGCTGTGGCAGCGGTGCCCTGGCAACCCAGGGCGCAGTGGCGCAGGCGGATATGGCCGGCCAGGAAGGGATGTTAGTGCAATCGGAGATGAGAATGATTAGCATTGTGTGTGCGCGGCGGTGAATTACATATGGAAAACGGCAGGTGCCCAGGCATTTGCCGCGCCCTGTAGTCTGATCCGCAGCCATAAGACCGGTGCCTGCTTGGTCATGGCACCGCAAGGAAGGTAGGCAAGCGCGGCCGGTCGAGCCAGGCGCGCGCATTTAAGGGGGATGGATATGCGAGAGTTATCGAGCCCGGCCCGGGCAAGCCAGGAAACGTCGGAGTCTTCCAATTGGACCCAGTTTGAAGGGGCGGCGGGGACGGGCACATTTCAGGTTGAACGGTTGGACTGCGAAGCGGGATTCACGGTGATCAAGTCACAGATGACTGCCCATAAGATCTGCGCCGAACTGTGCCAGCACGAGGGCGCAGAGCGCATGCTGGTGATTGCCTTCGCCTTGTCCGGGCAATCGGAGTTCCGTTGCCCGAAGGGCCGGGAAATGAAATTCCAGCCCAACCAGGCCACCGTATCGATTTTTCGCGAGGGCCAGGGCCAGCGGGTGTATGCCGCCGATACGCCGATCCAGCAACTGCGCCTGGTGGTTACCGAATCGGCCCTGGCGCGCTTTATTGGCCCGCAGCGTTGCCAAGGCCTGCTCGGCAGTGCCCTGGGCCCGCATGAAAGTTTTCGTCAGGTGGCCTGCTGCGACATCAACCCCAGCGAACACCTGCGGCGCCTGAAAAGCCCGAGCATTCACCAAGAAGACGGCCTGACCCAGCGCATTCACGCCTTGAGCCTGCTGTCGGAGCAACTGCAAGCCCTCGAAGTGACGTCGAGCCGACAAGCCAAATTGACGGCCAGGGACCTCGACACCCTGGACCGCATTGACCTCTTCATGCAGTCCAATCTGGACAAGCCACTGAACAACGCCTACTTGTGCACGGCCATGGGCGTGAGCGAATACCGGCTCAAGGAATACTTCCGCCAGGTCCACGGCATCAGCCCGGGACGCTATTTGCTGGAACTGCGCATGACCCGCGCACGGGAGTTGTTGGCCGCCGGCTACCGGGTGTCCGAGGTGGCATACAAAGTGGGTTACCAGCATCCTAATAACCTGACGGCGGCGTTTACCCGTCACTTTGGCCACACGCCCAAGTCGGTATGTGGCAACCGCGTCGTTTGAATAGCGGGCCGCTGCCTAAGGCTGCTACGCAGTTGCAGGCTGAGCGCCTACTCCTTGAACAACGGGAGCGTTTCGGCGCTTAGGATAGGTTCAGCGTGCCTTGCGTTTTAAGCCATTTTCGCAAGCGCCCGCGTGCATTCTCATAAGGGGACGCGGTGTTGAACTGGATCATCCGCCCCATCGTCCAGTGCTCATACCACGGGCATTCATAAAGCTCGGTATTGTCGCGGCTCTGGATGATGGAGACGATGCGCTGCTTTGCTGTGTCGAGTCGATCGAGCAGTGACTCAAAAGCGATGCCCTCGTAGTCGCGGTAAAACTTCTGCGCAAGCTGGCCCAACTGGTTCCACTTGAAGCCGGTTTCCGGGAAGTCTATGGCGTTACCTGCGGCGTCTGCGTCCAGCCACTTGAGCACCAATTCGTTCCAGCCCACCAGGTACGCGAGCAGATTGGCAACGCTCATCTGCGTCCCCTTGGCATGCCCCTCCAGGCTGCATTCGTTGACCCGTTGAGTCGGCACCTGCTTGATGGCAGTGAGCAGTTTTTCGTACTGGGTGTTGATGGCATCAAGCAGTTCTTGTTTGTTCTGAGGGACTGCCATATATCACCTGTCTTGCAAAAAAAATCCTATTCGCCACACGTGTGTCCAGCACGGGTATCAGCCATTCGGGGCGTTCTTCCCAGGGGGATCGGCGGGCGGGCGATTCAGAGGCGTGACTGCTGCTAGTGTTCGTTCGTGCGCCTGGCTTTGTTGTTGTGCCTCAAACGCCTGGGCCAGGAAGTCGATCAAGGTCCGCACTGAAGGCAGCAGCCCCCGCCGTGAAGGGAAGACGGCGCTGATCACGCCTTCGGTGGGTTGCCATTGCGCGAGCACGCGGACCAGGCGGCCTTCTTTTAACTCATCCTCGACCACCGCCAACGGCAGGTTGGCGATCCCGACGCCCAGCAGCACCGCGCTTTTCAGGGTGGGCATGTCATCGCTGATCAGCCTGGGCACGTGGCTGATCTCAGCCGTCACACCTTCTGGGCCGGTCAGCGCCCACACGTACTGCAGCATCGGGTTGCCCCAACTGATGGTCGGCAGTCCTGATAAGTCAGTGGGGTGTTGCGGCAGTGGGTGCTCCTGCAAAAAACCTGGGCTTGCCACCAGTACCTGGGAACTCCTGGCGAGCAACTTCATCACCAAGTCACTGCTTTCCAGGGGGGGAAAGCACAGGTTCAGCGCAATGTCATAGCCCTCGCTGATCACATCCACCTTACGGTTGAAGCTCTTCACGTTGAGTTCGACGCTGGGGCACTGGGCCATGAACTGGGCCAGCATCGGCGCCACCCAGTAATTGAGCAGTGCGGTGGTGCAGCTCAGGCGAATCACCCCACGCGGCTCTGCTTTGTTGAAGGCAATCAGGTCTTCGGCGGACTCGGCTTCGGCGGTCATCGCCACGCAGTGTCGGTAGTAGGCCAGGCCAATGTCGGTCACTTGGAACTGACGGGTAGAGCGCTGGATCAAGCGTGCCCCCAGCCGTGCTTCTAGCTGGCTGACCCGGCGGCTCAAGGTCGACTTGGGCATGTTTAGCGCCCGCCCGGCCGCCGCGAAACCACCATGCTCAACCACCTTGGCGTAGAGGAAGAGTTCATTGAGGTCGAACATGGGGATCGTTCCATTTTTGAGATTCTGAAGTTTAATTCAACCACTACCGGATACCTAGCGTGATGACTAAGGTGGAGCGGCTGTTTCTTCCCGGCTGCCGATGTGCGGTGAAGACGGCAGCGGGCGGGGGCGTTCCATTGTTGGAATTGTCAGCTGTGGTCAGGCGCTGTGAAGCCAGAGGCCCGGTAGCGAACTGATCTGTCGAGTCACACCCCAATTCGTATCTGCACAGGACGTGCAGAGCTTGCCGGGAATTTGGCAGGCAATGACACCAGGGAGGTTCATCCACGCAAGAGGATATGCAAATGAGCGCTTCAGGTAACGCTGCAAACTTTAATGGTCAGAAGCCGACGATTGATCCCACCGACACCGCCATGTTGCTGATCGACCACCAGAGTGGCCTGTTCCAGATCGTCAAGGACATTGATGTTCCTCAACTGCGCGCCAACGCCATTGCCTTGGCCAAGGCGGCGACGCTGTTGAAAATCCCGGTGATCACCACCGCTTCGGTGCCTCAGGGACCGAATGGCCCGCTGATCCCGGAAATCCATGAATCGGCGCCCCACGCCCAGTACGTTGCCCGCCGTGGCGAGATCAACGCCTGGGACAACCCTGAATTCCATGCCGCCGTCAAAGCCACCGGCAAGAAGACCCTGGTGATTGCCGGCACCCTGACCAGCGTGTGCCTGGCGTTCCCGTCCATTGCCGCAGTGCATGAAGGCTACAAGGTATTCGCCGTGGTCGACGCCTCGGGCAACCACTCGAAACTGGCCACCGACCTGACTGTCGCCCGCCTGGCCCAGGCCGGCGTGGTGCCAATCGACATCATGGGCACGCTGTCGGAGCTGCAAGGCTCGTGGAACCGTCCGGATGCCCAGGAGTGGGCGAACGTCTATACCCAGGCGATGCCGCACTATCAATTGCTGATCGAGAGCTACGTCAAGGCGCAGGAAGTGGCAAATAACCACGAAGAGCTAGACTCCCAGCGCAAGTAAATACCGCTGACCTTCCCCGGTGCGGCCCATTTCGGGACGCGCCTTTTTACCAGGAGCATCAAGATGTCTAAACCCTACGTTCGCTTGGACAAAGACAACGCAGCTGTCCTGCTGGTTGACCATCAGGCTGGCTTGCTGTCACTGGTCCGCGATATCGAACCCGACAAGTTCAAGAACAACGTCCTGGCCCTGGCTGACCTGGCCAAATACTTCAAGCTGCCGACCATCCTCACCACCAGCTTCGAAACCGGCCCCAACGGCCCGCTGGTGCCCGAGCTCAAGGCCCTGTTCCCGGACGCGCCGTACATTGCCCGCCCTGGTCAGATCAACGCCTGGGACAACGAAGACTTCGTCAAGGCCATCAAGGCCACTGGCAAGAAGCAACTGATCATCGCTGGCGTGGTAACCGAGGTGTGCGTAGCGTTCCCGGCACTGTCGGCCCTGGCGGAAGGGTATGAAGTGTTTGTGGTGACCGATGCCTCCGGTACCTTCAACGAGCTGACCCAGCAATCGGCCTGGAACCGTATGTCGGCCAATGGTGCGCAGTTGATGACCTGGTTTGGCCTGGCCTGTGAACTGCACCGCGACTGGCGCAACGATATCGAAGGTTTGGGGACCTTGTTCTCCAACCACATTCCTGACTATCGCAACCTGTTCACCAGCTACAACGCGCTGACCGAGGGCAAATAGCCCCAGCCCCCACCGCCTGTAGGCGCCGGCTTGCTGTCGAAAGTCGTCAACGATAACGCGGGGAACCTGACTCCCTGCGTTGCCCTCGGGCTTTTCGCGAGCAAGCTCGCTTCTACAGTGGCGCCTGCCGGTATTCACCGCCCAAAGCCCCTTGTAGGAGCGAGCTTGCTCGCGAAGGTCGTCAACGATAACGCGGGCAACCTGACTCCCCGCGTTGCCCTCAGGCTTTTCGCGAGCAAGCTCGCTCCTACAATGGGCGGGGTTGGAACGCCTGCCGGTATTCACCCGGTATCGCCCTGGCCCAAATTATTTCACCGCAGGCTGGCCCACCGGCACCCGTCGCTCCTCACTCGTCAGCAGGCGGATCAGCGGCGAGGCGATAAAGGTGCTGATAATGGCCATGATCACCAGCATGGTGAAGTACTCCTTGGGCAAAACACCCAGGTCATAGCCCACGTTAAGCACCACCAATTCCATCAGCGCTCGGGTGTTCATGCACACGCCGATCAGCGCGCTGTTGCGCGGTGTTTCGCCCAGCCAGCGGCTGGCGCCATAGGCCCCGAAAAATTTGCTGGCGAACGCCACCAGGCACACCAAAAAGCAATTGAGCAGCGCCGTGTCGCCGTTGAGCGAACCGATGTCGGTGCGCAGGCCGGTGTAGGCAAAGAACACCGGTAGGAAAAACGCATTGACCAAGCCACTGACCTTGGCATTCCACTGTGTGACAAAGGGCCGGTGGGTGTGCAGGGCGACGCCGATGATAAAACCACCAATGATCGAAAACACGCCGATCAGGTTGGTAATCACCGCACTGCCAAACAGCACGATCAGCATCAGGGATATGCCCTGGGCCGACAGCGGTTTGCGCTCCAGGTCGCCGATGATCCAGCGCAGCACCAAGGGCCGCACCACCCACAGCACCAACACGATAAACACCGCCAGCGCGAGGATCCTGCCCAGTGACGCCCACACGCTGAAGTTGGATGCGATGATCGACGTTACCCCACCGAGGATCAGCCAGCCGCACACATCATCGATGGCCGCCGCGCCAATCGTCAGGGTGGCCACGCGGGAGCGGGACAGCCCCAGTTCCATGAAGATCCGCCCGAGGATCGGCAGGGCAGTGATCGACAACGCCGTGGCAAAAAACAGTTGGAAGGCCAGCAGTGGCGGCTTGTCGCCGACGATCTGTTGCCAGAAATACTCGGCCACCAGGAAGCCACTGACAAACGGCACCAGCAGGCCACCCAAGCTGATGGCCATGATCGAGCGCTTACGCCCCTTGAGGTGGGCACCGAATTCAAATTCCAGGCCCACCTGGAACATCAGTAGAATCAGGCCGACCTGAGCGGTGGCGACAAAGGCCGTGGAGGTTTGCGGCACAAAGATGCTGCTCAGCAGTTCCGGGAAAAAATACCCCAGCAGGCTCGGGCCCAGGACCAGCCCGGCGAGAATCTCCCCAGCCACCGGGGTTTGTCCCAGGCAGCGGGTGCTGAGCCAGGAGATCAGGCGGCTGGCGCTGAAAATCACGATCAGTTGGATCAGGAACAATAGGGTCAAGTGCTCGGCCTGGGAACCCACGGCCGATTGTCCGCCCGCAGGCGCAGGGGGTTGGAGCGTGATAGCGCTGGTGTTGGTTTGCATGGGGTGTCCTAGTGCTTGAAGTGTTAGAGCGCAGGCTTGCGCCAACCGCCCAATTCCATTTCCAGAAAGCGCGCGGCTTCCAGTAACAACGCGTCCTGGCCCAGCCCGGCCACCAGTTGCACGGCCACCGGGCAGCCGTGGTCGAGGCGCCCGATGGGCACGCACAGGGCCGGAAAACCGAGAACATTGAACAGCGCGCAATAGCCGATATCGAACGGGCGATGCAGGGCGCTGCCATGGGCCGGCGCCACGCTCGGGGTGGCCGGCAACACCAGAATGCTCTGGCCGTCGAACAGCCCGGCCAGGGCCTGCTGCAAGTGATCGCGCTGCTTGAGGAACCGCGCGAGCCCCGGGTTGCCCAGCCGATCGCCGCAGCTGTCCATCAAGCTGGCAAGCAGTGGCCCCCGGGAGAACTGCGGCCTGCCAGCCAGGGCTGCATACAACGCCCGTGGATAATTCAGTGGCTGCCCATCCCCGAGGTAATCGGCCAGGTGAATGCGGGTCTCGCACTTGAGGACGGCCAGCCAGATAAAAAAGGCGTTGGTCAAACAGCCTTCATTCCAGGCTTGCACCTCCACCCCCTGGTCTGCATAACGCTGGCCGGTCTCGATCACCCCGCCAGTCACGGCGGCCGAGAGTGGCGTGCCCCATTTGAGAGGGGCCGGCAGGCAGACGAATACACGCTTGAGCGGTGTCGCCTGGGCCGGTTGTTGGTAGCTCGAATGGATATTGCGGTCGATGCCGTCGCTGCCGGCGATGACCTCCAGCACTGCGCCCAGGTCCTCTGCGTACCGGCACAGGGGGCCCGCTGCAAAGTGGCTGGCAACGGCTTGGGACACCGGCAGTGACACACGCTGCTCATCCAGTGGCAGATGCCCGCTCAGCGGCACCAGCCCCCGCGACGGCTTCAAGCCAAAGATCCCATTGAACGCCGCCGGGATGCGGATCGAGCCGCCGCCGTCGGTGCCCAGGGCAAAGGGCACGCAACCGCTGGCGACCATTACAGAGTCGCCACCGCTGCTGCCACCGGCGGTGCGTAAGGGGTCGTAGGGGTTGAGCGTGCGGCCATACACCAGGTTGTCCGTCTCGGGCCACAACGCCATCTCGGCCTGATTGCCCAGGGCCAGGGGGATGGCGCCGGCCGCCAGCAGCCGCGTGGCGACCGTGGCGGTGCTGCGGGCGCGGCTGTTGCTGCGCAGGCGTGAGCCGCAGGTCTTGGGGTACCCCGCAAGGCCCAGGCCTTCTTTCATGGAGAAGGGCACGCCATGCAGGCGTCCCAATGGCCGCCCTTTGAGCACATCCTCTTCGGCCCGGCGTGCTGCGGCGCGGGCGTCGTCGAACAGGTCGACTGCCATGGCATTGCATAACGGCTGGACCTGCTCCAGGCGCGCAATGCATTGCTCGATCAGCTCCACCGGGGAGATCTGCTTGCCGCGAATCAACCACGCCAGTTGCACGGCACTCAGTTCCAGCAGGTCTGTGCGGACCTGCGCCATGCCGTTCATGCGCGACGTACCAGGTCGAGGAAGCCACCGTCCTTGCCAAACGGCGACTTGAGCAACTCCGGCGACTCGCCATATTTGTAGAACAGCGAAGGGCGCAGGCGCAGGACCGCAGCCCGCGCCAGGTCCTGCACGGCGCCACAGCCATGGCGCAGCAACAACCTGAGGTGGCGCGTAGACAGCGACCACTTGACCATTTTCATCAGCCGCACCCGGAGCAAGGCCGAGCGCAGGTAATAGTTGGACGCGTAAATCGGCCGTGCGCGGTTGTCGGCCTTGTACAGGTCGAAGTTGATGGTGCGCGAATAGAGGTTGGGCATCATCGTCGGGCTCAAGCCCGGGTTGGAGCGGCGGATCTCTTGCAGCAGGCAGGCAAACGGCAGGGGCGAGGGTTGCATCTCGCGGGTGTAGCGCGGCAGCAGGTCGGCAAATTGCTGGGCCTGATGACCATCGAGAAAATCCCCGGTCATGTACATCGGCAACACCACATGGAAGTACGCCATGTTGGCGAACAGCAGGGTCCAGCCCATCATGAACGGGTCGTCCATCACCTCGTACCACTTGCTCCAGGTGTCCTGTAGGGCCAGTTGCGCCTGGATGTGCGATTCCAGGCAGTTGACGTAGGCGGGGGTCAGGCTGCCGTGGATATCCTTCTCGATCATCGCCGCGACTTGCGGGATCTGCTGCGCCACATAGGCCAGCCCGGCGCTGTTGGCCGGGTCGAAGGTAAAGGCCGCGTCGCCCAGCAGGAACCAACCCTCGGTCGAGTAATATTGCCGCGCCTCGTACATGTAGTTGTGCATGGCCTGGGTATCGACCAGTTGGCCCGACTCGATCAACTCGGTAATCACCGGATGGTCGGCCATGACCTTTTCCTTGAAGGCCTCCAGGGTGCTGATTTTCTGCTCGATCATGTCCGGCCGGTAGGTGATGCCGATGCTGATCATCTCGTTGCCATCATCGCTGCGCATCGGGATCATCCAGATCCAGTAGCCCTTGCCATAAAAATGATGGGTCACGTAGTACGGGTCGTAGCAGTGATGCTTGTCCTTGTGCGCGGTGATGCTGGACAAGATGCTGCGGTCGAAGTCCTTGAGCCTGAGCCAGAAGGTACTGCGCTGGTACGTCGCCTCTTTGTGCAGCTTGAGCTTTTTCGCCATGAAGCGATTGCGGCCGGTGGCGTCCACTACCCAATCGGCGGTCAGTTGCTGTTGCTCATCGGCGGCGCTGCGCAGGGTCAGCAGGTGGGTGGCGTGCTCACCGGCATTGAGGTCGACGGCGCTCACATCGGCCTCAATCATGTGGACCTGGTGATCACCGACAATCTTGCGCAGGTCCTTGTCGAAGCTGAAGCGGTTGAGGTTGTAGGCCGGCATGCGGATCACGCCCGGTGCCTCGTGCACCACGTAGTTGCGGCACTCGGGGTTGTTGCGCAGCTTCAGGTAATAGGTCAGGCCGTACTTGTGGTAATGCTTTTCTTCCAACAGGCGCCCCAGCCCCAGGCCCTTGAAGAAGTGGGTGGTCAACTCGACCGTGGACTCGCCGACGATCGGGCGCTTGCGGTCCGGGCGCCCGATCAGGATGACTTCGACACCCGGTAACCTTTTTTTGAAGTACAGCGCGGCCAGGTGACCGGCTACGCCGGCCCCCATGATTGCGATTCGTTTCATGTCGTCAGTCCCTGAACAAGTGGGTTCGCCAAAGGCGTGGGCGCCTTCGGCGAGAATTGCCGGTTATGCGCGGCTGGCGGCCGTGATCAATTGCTGTGGCTCTACCCGTTGCGAGTAGTCCACGTTGACGAAGGCAGCGCGGATCAGCCCGTCCTGGCCGATCACAAAGGCGCTGGCCATGGGCAAGGTCAGGGCGTCGGAGCCGTTGAATAGCTTGAGGTCGGCACCCAGGGAGCGGTAGACCTCATCCAGCTCGTCTTCGAGCTTGAACACGATGCCGTACTGGCGCGCCAGCTGGTTATCGGCATCGCTGAGCAGCAGGTATTTGATGCCGAGGGCCTCGCGGGTCTTGCGCGAAAACTCCGGGGTCTGTGCCGACACCGCCACCAGGGTGGCGCCCGAGGCGGCCAGGTCCGCGACCATCTGCTGGTAGGCGGTCAACGCCTGGCCGCAAAAGGGGCACCAAAGGCCTCGGTAGAACACCAGCACCAATGGGCCCTTATCCAGCAACTGACGCAGGTCCACATCCTGCTCGTCAGCATCCTTGAGCACCGCCAGGGGCGCCTTGTCGTTGGCCTTCAGGGCCTTGTCGCCCAAGTGGCTGTCGAGCAGCGTCTGTAGCGATGCCTGGAACTTGTGCAGGACTTCTGCAGGCAACTGGGCCATCTGGTCCTTGACGGTTTGTAGCTTTTCCTTGAGCGACATTTGTGACTCCTGTTCACATCTATTGAGAAAGGCTGCGGGTAGCCCGGGTAAAAATCCTGGTGGCGGCTTTGCCGCTGGGTGGGTGGCGCTCGAACAAATGCTGCACCCAGTCCGGCCGGGTCTTGCTGGCGTCGTTGATCCAGTTGGCCACCGAGTCCTGGGCGTATTTGTCGGATTCATCGAGCATGGCAATCAGCAAGGGTTCGGCCATCTGCGGTTCGGTTTTGAGCGAGGCGATGTGTTCACACCAGACCCCACGCGGGCGCAGGATTTCAACGCAGAAACGGCGGATCAGCGGGTCATCGCTGCGGGCATGGCGGCGTAGCAATTCCAGCGCGCCCGTCAGGTCCTGGGCCAGCAGCGGTCGCAAGGCTATCCAGGCCCATTCGCGCACCCCAAAATGTGGGTCGGTGGCGAACTGGAACTGGCTCAGCAACGCCTGTTCCAGTTCGCTGTTGCGTTGGCAATAGGCATTGGCAAAGGCCGCCCAACTGCGCACGGTGTCCGACGGATGCTCCAGCAGCAGGCCCCAGGTGTGCTCGCGTAGGGGCAGGGCGGCGCTTTCCAGCCATTGCCCCAGTGCAAGGCCCAGGGCGGCGACTTTCTTGGAAATGCCCAGGGCCTGGCCGGCCTGGGCTGCGCGGTAAAGTGTTTGCGCCAGGGACGGCTCCAACTGCGCGCCAACGGCCGTTGCCAGTGCTACCTGGTCAACGGCCAGGCATTCGCCCAGATTGCGGGTGGGCAGGCGGCCCTGGTCAATCAGGTCCTTGCGATCTTCACTCATCTCGATACCACCGACGCGGTCATGGCCTGGTCAGGCGTTGGGTTTGTGGCGCAGTAGCGCCCGGGTGAAAGCAGGTTGTCCGGATCCAATGCTGCCTTGATCCGCGCCCCGAGCTGCCAGGCAGGCCCCTGGGCGTCGGTCAGCAGGTGCATGAAACTGGCGGGCACGCGATACGGCAATACGCCCTGTGCCTTGCCGTGGGCGAACAGCTGGCGATAGCACTCATGGGCCCGGTTCGACGCCAGGGCATCCGTACGGTCGAACAGCAGCGGCACGGTGCAATCGATGGCACGGCTCGACAGGCTGGTCAGCGTCACCGGGCAAGGCATTTGCTGCTGGCGGCACCGACGCTCCATGGCGCGCACAAAATCGGCGACTTCCTGGATTTTCAGCGGCAGGATCGGCGCGTACCAGATCAGCCCGCAGTTATCCCGCGCCGGGTTCAGGGGCGCATCGGGCAGCGGCTTGGCGCCGGCGGTGTAGGCCAACGGCAGGGCCACTTCGCTGGGTTGGCCTTCCATCAGGTCGATGCCTTGCAGCATCTTGCCCAGGGTCCGTTGCCAGCGCTGGGACCAGCCGCCGGGCAGATGGCCCAGCAAGCGTCGGGCGGCGGTCAGCTGACCACGGGTCTTGAACATCGATTTGCTGGCGAAAGCCTCAAGTTCCCGGCTGATCATGTGTTTGAGCGGAGCGTGCTGGGCTTTCTGGCAATAGATCGAACCGACACCCATCCACGCGGGCAGGCCCAGGGCATCGGCGGCGGCCCGTTGCTGCTCTTCATTCATGCCCACCACCTGAGTGTCTTCGCTGGCCATGGTCAACAGCCGCGTACGGTTCATCAGGTTGATACCACCAATCTGCCCAGGGGCCAGGTCCAGCATGCGCTTGATACCTGCCAACGCGGCTTCCAGCCCTTGCTCTTCATCCACCCAGAAATAAAACGGCTGGATAACCTCGGGCTTGCGCACCAGGGCAATCGACATCTGCGTCACCACCCCCAGCCCGCTCTGGCTGAACAGCCCGTCCAGGTACGGGCCCACACCCCATTTGAAGCAGGGCGCGGTGACCCCCAGAGCCATGGGCGAGCGGTACAGCGTACCGTCGGCCAGCACCGCTTCGATGCCGAGTACCGCCTGAAAGTGGTCGGTGTGGGGGGTGATGCCAAAACCGCGCTCCAGTGCATTGCCCAGCACGCTGCAGGTCGGGCCGGCACCGGTCACGGGTGTCAGCCAGGGCAAGTTGTGCTCTTGTAGATAACGGGCCAGATCGCCCTGGGTCACCCCAGGCTCCAGGGTCACCACCGACAGCTCCTCATCGAACCCCAGAATCCGGTTCATCCCGGACAAATCCATCAGCACACAGCGGGCGTCGCTGGTCGAGGCGCTGCCATAACCCCAGTTGTGCCCGGTGCTGATCGGATGCACGGCAACCCCATAACGCCGCGCGATCACCATGCACGCCGAGACGTGCTCGGTTGAGCGTGGCGCAATCACCACCCTGGCATACGCAGGGGAGCACATGGTGTCTTGCGCGAAACGCTCGATGCTTTCCGGGTCGACGCGCACACCCGCGTCACCGAGTACCTCGCGCCATTGCTGCTGGGCAAGTGTCAGGTGGGCGGGTTCAAAAGGCACTGGCCAGGCCTCCCAAACGCAGGAACAGGCGCAACTGGTTCACATCCGCCTGGCGACTGGCGGGCAGCGCAGTGTAGCGGCGGCGGAACTCGGGTTTCATCACCTTCACGCAGCGCCGCTTGGGCGTGCGAATCACCATCATCAACGGGCTGAACGCGGTGCTGTAGACCTTGGCACACGGGCCCAGGTAACTGGCGGCCAGGGTCTGGAACTCTTCCAGCGAGAACGCCGCGAGCAGTGAATTGCGATAGTCCAGCAAGGTTTCCGCGTCCGCACCGTCGCTGGCACGCTGGACAAAATAGTCGACGGACTCGATGGTCTTCAGGCGCCCGAAGTCATTCAGGTAAATCGCCCGGTCATTGCGCAGTACCCGGGAGATATTGCGAAAAGTACTTTCCAACTGGCCAAGGTTTTCCAGGTGATGCAGGGCCATTGACGAGATCACTACATCCACGCTGCGGTCAGCGATCATGCTGAGCCGGGTCATGTCATCTTCAACCAGTTGCACGTTGTCGATGCCTTGCTGATGACACGCTTCGCGCGCCACTTCCAGCATCGACTGCGACAGGTCCATGCCAATGAACTCGGCCCGTGGGTTGAGCCGTGCGACTTGCAGCAACAGCGCCGCCGGACCGCAGCCGATGTCCAGCACCACGTCGCCGGGCTTGATCAGCGCGCACATCTGCGCACAGTGATAAAGGTGGGTGCCGGACAAGGCCTGGCCCTGGGCGGCACTGTCGGCATAAGACGCCACACTCTGTTGTTCTTCCATGACCAGGGCCGGTTCGGGTATGCGCTCGAACGGTTGCTTGATCGTTATTTCCCTGAATATCGCGCGCAGCAATCCGCTGTCCATACTGCTTCCTCCATGAAATGACGTTTGAACGTGCTTACGCCAGGGCCAGTGCTCGCTGGACCCGTGGCGACAGGTTTCGGCCGTGCACGCCACAGCGCGCCATATGGGTCAGCACTTCTTGTGCGTCCCAGCGGCGTACGCTGCCGGTAGCGGGCAGGCGGATATGGGCGTAGTCGCTGCGGCAGAAAAAATCGAAGAAATGCGTGCGCTGGCCTTCGACGGCAAACCCCAGGGCAGGGCGCTCATAGGCCTGCTGGAAAATTGCCGGCGCGTTGCCCAGATCCAGACACAAGGGCAGCGACAGGGCATTGTTTAGCTTGGTGTAGGGCTGCACCCGGCCCATGGGCGAAAAGAACAATACATTGCGATAAAACGCCCCCGCCCGCGGATGCACGGCGATCAGCAAGCGCTGTACCCCGCGAAAATGCATGGCCCAGCGAAACATCGCGTTGTAGAGCATCAAGGGCACCCCTTTGCCCCGGTAACCTGCAGCCACCGCCAGGGTGCCGACCTCTGCCAGCCGGCCGCCGGCCAGGCGCTGCATGACGACCTCGTTGCCATGCACTTCTTCCAGGGGCAAACCGAGCATGGAGTCCTCGATCAAGGAGACGGTGCCGACGATCTGTTGATCCTTGATCGCTACAAAGGTGGTGGTGCCCGGCAACAGGTGGAACGCCGAAAAGCGCATTCCGGCCCGGCACACCGTGGAGATACCGCGCCGTGCATAGCTGTCGTTGACCAGGCGCAACGCCTCTTCCAGTTCGAACAGGCTTTGCACCGGGCGAAACTCAAAGCCTTCGATGGCCAGGGGATGACGGGCGATACGCTTGATAAACAAGCGCCGGTAAAGCGTGGGAGGGATATAGCGTTCCAGGGAAACCATGCTGTGGCGGATGACATCGACGCCACTGTGGATCCGTGGCTTCCTGCCGAAATTGGTCATCACTCGTTGACTGTGCAGCATCAAACACCTCCTTGTGTGACTACCGCGATTGAAGCAATTGAAACCCGGGCCTAATGCTCATCCGGCAGTTGCTGGGACAGTGCGTGGCTGGCCGAAATGCAATAGATCGACTCGGACAATGCCTGGCGCTGCTCAATGCTCAAGCCCTGGATGATGCCGCTGATCCAATCGGTGTGTTCGGCAAACACCTCATCGACCACGCGTTTACCGTCGGCGGTCAGGCTGATGATCAGCTTGCGCCGGTCGGTGGGGTCGGTCTTGCGCTTGATAAACCCGTCGCCCTGCAAGCCATCGAGCAAGCCAGTGACGGTGCCGGTGGTAATCGACAGGCGCGTCGCCAACTCCAGCGGCGACAGCTTGCCGCCGGCACTCTTGAGGGTGAGCATGATGACGAAGCGGCCCTCCGACAGGTTGTAGCGCGCCAGGCGGATGGCACACACACGATTGATCGCGGCCGCGGCCGACAGCAGCTCGAAGCACAGCTTGACACTGTCCCTGACCTCGGCTGGCACCCCATCAAGCTCGCGCAGCATGATGTGGTGTTTGTTCTCTAAAATATTCATAAGGCGCAGTTTATCTTGGTGCCTTACTAAGTCAACATTTTGTTTAATGTCGATGCTGGGCGCCTTCGTCATCGGGATGCGTGTCGCTTTATAGGGCGCCATCGCCGGCAAGCCGGCTTCTACAACGAGGGCCGCTCCTGTTTCAGTCGCCAGCCGCCGGCCCGTTGACGCTCGTGCCAAAAACCGGCGTAGCGCCCGTTGTGGGTGAGCAACTGATGGTGGGTACCCGACTCCACGAGGCGACCTTCATCGAGCACCAGGATCTGATCGGCAGCCATGATGGTCGGCAAGCGATGGGCGATCACCAGCACGGTGGCGCGCTGGATCAGCGTGCCAATGGCGGCTTGCACGTAAGCCTCATTCTGCGGATCGAGTGCCGCCGTGGCTTCATCCAGCAGCACAATCGGCGCGCGCTTGAGCAGGGCACGCGCCAGGGACACGCGTTGGCGTTCACCGCCGGACAGGCTGGCACCCCCTTCACCGACCGGGGTGCCCCAGCCTTGTGGCAGGCGCGCGACGATCTCATCGACGCCAGCCAATGTTGCCGCTTGCGCCAACTGCCGAGGGCTGGCATCCGGGTTGCCGACGCGGATGTTGGCCTCCAGGCTGTCGTCGAACAGATACACTTCCTGCATCACCAAAGACAGCTGCCCCATCAGGGCTTCGCTGGACAGCGCGCGCACATCCACGCCGCCCACCTTGACGCAGCCCGAGCTGGCATCGAAGAAGCGCATCAGCAGGCGGGTGACAGTGGTCTTGCCCGAGCCCGACGCGCCGACAATCGCGGTCATCGTGTTGGGCTGGGCGCTGAAACTCAGGTTCTTGAGCACCGGCGGGCCACTGGGGTAGGCAAAGCCCACGTGTTCAAATTCGAGGCTGCCGGGGGCGGTCATGGGTTGGCTGTGCGTCGGTTCCGTCAGCGGTGGTTGGCGCAGGATGCTCACCAGTTGCTCCAGGTCGTTGCCGGCCATACGCAACAAACCACTGCGCGCGGCGGCCTCCGCCAGGGGCCCGACGAACCGTGCGGCCAGGGCCAGCAAGGCCACCAACTCAATGGCGTCGATCTGTTGGGTCACGGCCAGGGCAATGCCTACGCCAACCAGCAGGGCGAACGCCAATTGCACGCTCAGGCCTCCGGCCAGCAACTTGGGAAAGGTCTGCGCCAGCATCGAGCCCCCGGCCTGTTGTTGTGCGTGGTTGGCCGCCTGCAACGGCCGATAGCCGCCCTGGGCCTGGCCAAAGGCGCGCAGCACTTGCTGATAGCGGGCAAATTCCACCACGCGGTTGCCGGCTTCGCTGGCGGCAGCTTCGACCCGCGCGTCATTGGCGCCAATGGCATTGGCCGACCAATGATGGGTGAAATAAATCAGCGGCGCGCACAGCACCGCCGTCAGCCCCAGTCGCCAGTCAAACACAAACAGGGTCAGCGCCACGGTGGCAGGTACCACCACGCCGGACACCACCGGACCCAGATAATGGGCAAACAACCCGGTGACCATCAGCGTGCCGCTGGTGGCGCTACGCGACAGTTGGCCGACCTTCTCGCTGTCGAACCAGCCCAGGGGCAGGCGCATCAGGTGCTGGCCAAGGCGCTCATGCAAAGTGGTAAGCACCAGCAGCGCCAGGGCGAACCCCTGCATCGCCTGCTGGTAGTGGGCAATGCAGGTCAGCACCACCATCGCCGCGAGGCCGGCGAGCCAGGTCATGGCCGTCGGCAGGTCGCCGGCAAACAGCGCGTGGAGGATCGGCACCAGTAACGCCACCGCCAAGCCTTGCAGCATGGCACTGGCCACCAGCCAGGCGAGGTAGCGATACAGGCGGGTGGCGTGGGCCGGGCCTAACAAGGTCGACAGGCTGCGGATCATAACGAGGCCTCCAGCGCGCTGGCGTGCCATAACCGAGAGTAGGCGCCGTTGGCCTGCAGCAGTTGCTGATGGCGACCACATTCCACAACGCGACCCTCATCGAGCACGACGATTTGGTCCACATCGCGAATACTCGCCAGGCGATGGGCAATCACCAGGACCGTGCGCCCGCGCGCCAGCGCAGATAGCGCATCCTGGATCAGCGCCTCGGATTGCGGGTCGGCGTGGGAGGTGGCTTCGTCGAGGACTAGCACCGGGGTGTCCGCCAGCAGCGTACGGGCGATTGACAGGCGCTGGGCCTCGCCGCCGGAAAGAATCGCGTCTTCGCCAATCACGGACTGATAACCCCGGGGCAGGGCCAGGATGCGCTGATCAATCTGCGCCGCGCGGGCGGCCGCCTGCAATTGCTCATCGCTGGCACCGGGGCAGCCCAGGCGCAGGTTATCGGCCACGCTGCCATGCACCAGTTGCGCATCCTGCAAAACAAAACCGATGTGCCGGTACAACTGCCCCGGGTCGATCTGCCGCACATCGACACCGCCCACCAGCACCCGGCCAGCGTTGACGTCATGAAAACGCGGCACCAACTTGGCCAGGGTCGATTTACCGGCACCGGAGCTGCCCACTAAAGCGGTGATCGTACCGGCCGGGCAATACAGGTCGATGCCCTTGAGGATCGGGTGCGCGGCGTCGTAGCCAAACTCGACCTGTTCGAACCTCACATCGTGCCCCACCGGTTCGCGGCAGCGGTCCGGCGTGGGCAGTTCTTCTACGTTCAACAGGGCTTCGATCCGCCCGGCGGCGGCCTGGGCAGTGCGCTGGGCGGCCAGGCTCTGGTTGATCACCAGCAGGGACTGTGGAATGACCACCGCCACCAGCGTTTCGGCAAACAATTGCAGTGGGGTGATCCAGCCGCGACTCAACCATAGGCTGCCCACCCCCAGGCTCACCAGCAGAATCACCGGCACGCTCAGGGCCATGGACGAAATGGCCTCCAGGCGCAGCAAGGGCCGCACCCAGCCGGCGTACTGCTGGCTGAACTGGTTGACGGCCTGTTGATAGCCGCGATGGGCCTGGCCGACGCGACCGAATGCCTTGACTACGGCAATCCCGTGGACGAACTCGACAATGGCTGCGCTGATACGGGTCATGCTCTGGTCCAGCAACTGCATCTTGCTGCCGAAGCCGCGCATCATCAGGGCATAGGCCAGGCTATAGAGCGGCAGGGTCAGCACTGCCAGCAGCGCCAGTCGCCAGTTCAGGCTGGCCAGCCACACCAGCCCTGCCAGGGGTGTGACGATGGCGGCGGTACGTTCCACGGCGTGGTGGGCGATCAGGTGATGCAGGTCTTCAAGATCGTCCTGGACTACCTTGCGCACGGCGCCGGAACTCGACTCGGTGTACCAGCCCAGCGGCACGCGTGCGAGCTTGCCAACCAGCGCTTCGCGCAGGCTGGCTTGCAAGCGATGGTCGGCCAGGTGTGTCAGCCACAGGGCGGCGCCGCAGGCCATCCAGCCGACACTCAGGGCAATCACCACCCAGCCGGCGCACAGCCACAGGGCTTGCGGTTCGGCAGTGCCGGCCAGGAGCAGGCGCGCCAGTTCGGTCAAGGCAACATAGGGCACCAGGTTCACCAAGGCCCCGACGGCGGCGAGCGCCACGCCAAGGCGAATCAGGTGGTTGACCGGGCGTTGCAGGGTGTCTAGGGCGCTAGTCATGGGATTTCCGTTGGCGTTTACACGGGCAACGATGCTAATCGCTGTCATGTTGGCCGCTACCCGTATCGAGTCGTTTGCCCCTCCCATCCGCATGCCGGTGTCGGGCTTGAGCAGCGCTGCTGTGGGCCAAGGCGCTGGTGACTGCACGATACGGTTGGAAATTGACTTGAATCGGGTAGAGCGCACCCGCGTGCGTGGCTACCGTCCCGGGCTGTCCCTCTTAAGGGCAATCATTCCCAAACAAGTGCCGCCCGGCAGGCCCGCTGTCCCTGGATCGGGAGCCGGTATCGGCGCGCTGCCCATGGAGTTGCAGATGTCAGTCGATTCGGGTTTGCAGGTGCGCGGCCTGCGCAAGCGCTACAACAACGGCGTACAAGCGCTGCGCGGCGTGGACCTGAGCGTCGGCCCCGGTATGTACGGGTTGCTCGGCCCCAATGGCGCCGGCAAAAGTAGCCTGATGCGCACCTTGGCGACCTTGCAGCAGCCCGACGCGGGCAGCATCCATCTGGATGGCGTGGATGTGCTGGCCGACTCCAACCACCTGCGTCGCCGCCTTGGCTACCTGCCGCAACCACTGGGGGCATATCCGGGCGTCAGCGCACGCGACTTGCTGGACCGCTTCGCCTGGCTCAAGGGCCGTACCGATAGTCGCCAACGCCGCGCAGAAATCGAAGGCCTGTTGGCCAAGGTCAATCTGCAGGATGCTGCGCACCGTGCGCTGGCCACTTATTCGGGAGGCATGCTGCGCCGCTTTGGCATCGCCATGGCGCTGGTGGGTTCGCCGCGCCTGCTGATTGTCGATGAGCCGACGGCGGGCCTTGATCCGGCGGAGCGCAACCGGTTTCACCGGGTGTTGGCGGACGTTGCCGCTGAGTCGATTGTGTTGTTGTCGACCCATATTGTCGAAGACGTCGAGAACCTGTGCAGCCGCCTCGCGGTGTTGGCTGGCGGGCAGATCCTGGTGGAGGGCAGCCCTCAGGCGTTGCTGGGCGCGGAGCAGGGGCGCCTGTGGACGGCGTCGTTTGGGCGCGGCGAAACCTTGCCGGCGGCCTTGCACGTGGCGGCCAGCCCCGAGGGCAGTCGGGTGATTGTGCAGGGTGAACGGCCGGCCGACCCACGCTTCATGCCCCACGCACCGCGCCTGGAAGATATTTATTACCTGGCGCTGGCCCAGGCCGGCGAGGCGGTCGACGCATGAGCACCTTCGCCCTGATGATGCGTGAAGCCTGGGTGGAAGTGCGCGCCGGGCTGCGCAGTGGTATTCCCTTGCTGGTGTTTCTGGGCCTGGCCGGCTACCTGTTGATGTCCCTGACCAATGCCGATTACGTGCAGAAAATGGGCGCCAGCGACATCCCGCGCAATGCCCCGAGCCTGATCTACTTGATGGCCTGCGGCTGTATGTTTTTCCTGTTTTTTGCCTGGGCCTGGGTGTTCGCCCAGCCCGCCCTGCGGGACCGCAAGGCGCAATTGGAGGAGGTGTTGCTGGCACTGCCGGTGTCGTTGCCGGCGTTGTTATGGGGGCGTTTCATCGGCGCCGCGGTGGTCGGTGGGCTGCTGGCCAGTTCGCTGATTGTCGGTTTCTTGTTGAGTCCGGTCCTCGCCTGGCTGGGTTGGGTGCCGGCGGCGAGTATCGGCGCGCCGGCCTGGTTGGCGCTGGGCTTTGCCTGGGTGGCGTTGCTGTTGCCGGTCAGTACCGGTGTGGGCGCTCTGTATTACTGGCTGGCGCTGCGCAGCCGGGGCCTGGCCGCGCCGTTTGCCCTGGCGACGGTGTTGATGTTGCTGTGGATGTTCGCGGTGGTGGTGCTCAAGGGTGGGCATATCAACCCGATGCTGGCGGCCAGCCTCGATCCGTCGCTGTTTACTTTCGCCCAGGCCCAGGTTGAAACCTGGACCGCAGCGCAAAAATCCCAGGCACTGCTGGACCTCACGCCGGGGTTCTGGCTCAACCGGGGCCTGTGGTGTGTGCTGCCGCTGCTGCTGTTGGCCTGGTCCCTGGCCCGCGCGACGCGCCAGGGCTTGATGGGCCGGCGCAGCGGTGCGGTACTGGCAGAGCCACCGATGCAACTGGCCCTGGATGTGTGCTTGCCTGGCCCGGTGTTGACCAGCCACTGGTCGCGGGCGCTATGGCGCGAAACCTGTTGGCAGACCCGCCAGGTATTTGCACGCAAGGTCTGGTGGCTGGCCCTCGGCCTGCTGGTGGTGATGGGCGTGCTCAGCGGCCTTGTGCATGGGGTGTGGCATGCCCATGGGCCGATGGTACCGCGCGCCGACTTGACGTTGCCGCTGCTGGCCAGCGCGTTGTTCCTGGTGATTGCCTTTATGGTGGCGGCGCTGGTGGGCCTGATCTGCCGGCGTGATGATGTTGAGGGGCTGGGGGCAATGCTGCACGCCACGCCGGCGCCCGTGTGGTTGCGTACCTTCGGTCAGGTGCTGTGTGTGGTGCTCGCCACGCTGGCGCTGGCCTTGGTGCCTGGCATCGCCAGCCTGGTGATCAGCGCGGTGGTTGCGCCAGCCAGCCTGGCCCCAGGGTTTGCGCTGATCTACTCGCTGTTGGTGTTCGCCCCGCCATTGTTGGAGTTGGCGATGCTGACGGTGCTGGTGCATGCGCTGATCCGGCGGTCCGGCCTGGCATACGCCACGTCGATGTTGCTGACGTTTTTCCTGGTGCTCAATCACGAACTGGGACTGGTAAGTTACCCGGCCTATGAAATGGCGATCCCGGGCCACGTGGCGTTGTCGGCGTTGACCGGCTGGGCCCCATGGCTGGCCTATCTCGGCACGCTGGCCAGTTGGAAGCTTGCGCTGTGCCTGGTGCTGGTCGCACTGGCGGCGCTGGCAGTGCCCCATGGACCGGAGCGGCGGCGTCTTGCCGACTTGGGTGCGCGGCTACGGGGCGTGCCCGGTGTGTTGCTGGCAGTGGGTGTGCTGGTGATGTTCGGCAGCGGTAGCGTGTTGCACCGCCAATTGGTGGTACAGGGCGATTACCAGACCGCTGCCCAGGCCCGTGCCGACAGCGCCGCCTGGGAGCAGCGCTGGCTGGGTGGCGCGGGTGCCTTCCAGGTGGCCGGCGGGCAATTGCAGTTGCAGATCGACAGTGCCCAACGCCACGTGCAGGGGCAATGGACCCTGGAGGGCGTGATCGCCGCCAACGGTCACCTGGATGCCGAGTTACCAGTGGGGCTGCAGGTGACGGACGCCAGGGTGATGGGCCAGCCGGTGGTGGTTGAGCAAGCCCATGATCATCTGCGGCTGGCCCTGGGTGCCTGTGCGTCGAGCGGTTGCCAGGTGACCTTGCACTGGACCCTGAGTGCCAGCGGTTGGTCGAGCGAGGGCGAGGGGATCTGGCTGAGCCCTCGGGCGGTATGGCTGCAAGCGCGGCAGGTGGTGCCGCGCCTGGGCCTGGACCCGGAACGTGGCTTGCGTGCGCCAGTACAGCGTCTGGCCGCCGGCTTGCCTGCTGTGGCACCCGTGCTGCCCGAGGGGGCGGCGGTGGCCGCGCAAGCGGTTGCACCGGCCGGGGCCTGGCACTGGACCATCGACGCCCAGGGGCAGTCCCTCAGTGGTCGCAGTGAACAGCCGCTGGATTTCGCCTATGCCCTGACCTCGGCGACCGTGACCCATGAACTGGACGGTGTACGAGTGCTGGCCGATGCCAGTCGCCAGACCACCGCCCGCGAGGTGCGCGAGGACCTCGCCGCCATGTCTGCCTGTGTCGCGCAGCATCTGGGCGCCAGTCCACCGGTCAGCGAGGTGAGCCAATGGCCCAGCGGCATGGGGGACAGTCGCCTGAGCAACGACCACCTGCTGCTGGCCCAGACCCCGGACTGGGACGTGGCGCCAGCCGGCGTCGGGCGCTGGGCACGACGCGCCCACATCGCCGAACTGTTGGCCCGCCAGCGACTGCTCAGCGCCAGCGACCTGCGCGAACAACCGGGTCATGTATGGCTGAGTCAGGGGGTTGCCGGAGCGCTGGGTTTGCTGTGTGTCGGCGAAGTCGACGGTCCCCAGGCCCGTGCCGCACTGATCGGGCTCAAGGCCGATGACCTGACCCGCTTGCTGGGCAGTGACGGCGAGCCGATCGGCACCCTGGCCAACGCCCGGCAGCAGGGCTGGGCCGCGCCTTATGCGGCCCTGGCCAGCCTCGACTGGGCTGCCAGCCAGAGCGCTGCCCAACTTCTGGACATGACTGCACAAATCCGTACAGGCCAGGGATGGCCCCCCTTGATTCAAGGGCTGCTGGGTGCGCCCTCGGATCAGGTGATCGCCCAGGCGCGCCAGCGTTGGGGCACGCCGCAATGAACCTATCCCTCTCTTATCTGCCTGGAGCTTTGCATGCTTGATCAGTGGCTACTCAAACCGTTACACCACCCGCAGGGTTGGCGCGCCAACGTCCTCACCCAAGCCCTGGCGCTGGCCTTGTCCAGCCAGGCGTGCAGCGCGTTTGCGGCCGACTACCAGCCCCCCGCGCAGGCCCTGGAGCTGGCGCCGGTGACCGTCAGTGCGCGGTTGAACCAGGAAAGTGCCAGGGATATTCCCTTTGGCCTTTCGGTGCTTGACGAGCACACCCTGCAAACCCGGCGCCTGCGCACCCTGGAGGACGCGTTGCGCGGCACCCCGGGTGTGGATGTCAATTCCTGGGGTGGAGCGAATGACGCCAATGTGCGGATTCGTGGCGTGGGCTCGCTGAACCAGATGAGCATGGATGACGGCTCGGTGGTGCTGAACGTCGATGGCGTTCCGATGTCGGTGCGCAACGCAGCCATGGCCACCCTCGATGTGCAACAGGTCGAAGTGCTCAAGGGGCCCCAGGGCACCTTGCTGGGGCGCAACAGCGAGGCCGGGGCGATCAACGTCACCACCCGCAAACCCACCCGTGAGGTAGAAGGCTACGTGCGGGGTGAAGTCGGCCAGCAAGGCCAGTTCATGAGCGAAGGCGCGGTGGGCGGCCCCTTGACCGAGACCCTGGCCGGGCGCATTGCGGTGCGTCGCAGTGGCTTCGATAACTGGGTCGACAACCAGCAGGATGGCGACCCGATGACCACGCCTCGTGACCTGGCCTTGCGTGGCAGCCTGCTGTGGGACAACGACGCCGGCACCACGGGGCTGCTGGTTGCCGAACGCCAGCGCGCCGAGCACTACGCTGGCCTGGAAATGTTGCGGCCCTTTGGCAACAGCCCATGCCTGGACTACACCCCCGGCGTATTTGACGGCAACCAGAAGACCAATGAGCGCTATTCCTTTGAGCTCAACCACGATCTGGCGCGAGCGCGGATCACCTCGATCACGGCCTACACCAGCACCGACTTCAAGGCCGTCAAGGGTTATGACCGCAACATCACCCGTGCACTGTACGGCTCACCCTTTGAATACCTCATTGAGGACTCGGCCCACGAACGGGTCTGGAGCCAGGACCTGCGCCTGGGCTCTCTGCCAGAGGCCGAAGTGTTCTGGGTGGGTGGGGTCAATCTGTCCCGTTCCGAGCGCAATTTCGACTCGAGCAACTTCACCAACGGCGCGCTTCAGCAACGTGAGTTCAGTACCAACAGCTACGCGGCGTATGGCGAGATCACCTTCCCGATTGCCGAGGACTGGAAACTCACCACCGGCCTGCGCCACACCTGGGATCGCAAGACCTACGGCGGTGAATATACGAGTGCAGGCAATCAGGCCAGCGACAGCCGCCAACTGCAAGACAACTACAGCACCGGGCGCGTGGCGCTGGCCTATGCGTTGACGCCGCAGACCAATCTCTATGCGGTGCTTTCCCGTGGCTACAAGTCTGCCGGCTTCAATGATTACGCGACCTCGGTCGCGGACAGTGAGCCGTACAAGGCGGCCAAGGTGAGTGCGGCCGAAGTGGGGTTCAAGCATGAAAGCGAGGGCGGTGCGTTGAGCCTGGAGGGCGCGTTGTTCTTCACCCGGGTACGCGATGACCATTTGTTGGGGTATGACTTCAAGACCGTGGCCGTCAGTGCGGTGAATGCCGACACTCGCAGCAAGGGTGCCGAGCTGTCGAGCACCTGGCACGTTACTGATCAACTGACCCTGGGCAGTGCCGTGAGCTACACCAACGCGCTGGTGACCTCCGATGCGCCGGGTGTTTCTGGCGGCGACGTGGTGGCAGGCAGCCGAGTGCCGGACGTGCCGTTGTGGAGTGGCAACTTCAGCGTGGCCTGGCACAAGGATCTGCCCAACCTCCTGGGCCTGCCGGCACCGCGGCTCAATACATTGCTCAATTACCGCCTGCAGAAAAACCGCCCGGCAGACCCGCAGAACCACTATGACCTCAAGGGCTATGCCAAGCTGGACCTGCACCTGGGCCTGGAAAGCGGCGGCTCGGAAGTCTACCTGTGGGGCGACAACCTGCTGGATGCGCGCTATGACTTGTACGGTTCGTACTCCACCGACCAAGTACTGACCGGGATGCCGGCCAGGGGACGGTCGGCG
This sequence comes from Pseudomonas sp. 06C 126, assembly GCF_001855215.1. NCBI lineage: Bacteria > Pseudomonadati > Pseudomonadota > Gammaproteobacteria > Pseudomonadales > Pseudomonadaceae > Pseudomonas > Pseudomonas sp. 06C 126. Next base: position 48,622 of record NZ_MIFU01000095.1, read on the forward strand.
GGCGTGGGTTACAGCTATTCGTTCTGACAGAGGCTTAGCCAACAAACCTTGTAGGAGCTGGCTTGCCCGCGATGGCCATGAGTATCTACACAACTCTTTGATGGTTCTTGGGGTTGGGTACATATCCCCAGAAGAGAGAGTTGTGTAGATACTCATGCTGCGATGGCGTCGGCGCTGTCAAGGATGTTGGCTGACCTGCCGCCTTCGCAGGCAAGCCAGCTCCTACAAGGGGATTGATCAGAACTGATAGGTGTAGCCGACGCCCAGGGTACGACGGCGCGCGGGTGCGCCGTAGGCCACTGGGTCGCTGTAGAAACCATAGGTGTCGTAGGTCTGGTTCAGCAGATTGTCGGCATAGGCATACACCTCGCCGAACTTGCTTTGCAGGCCGGCGCGCAGGTCGAGTTTCTCGTAGTTATCCAGGTTGAAATGGTTCTGCGGATCGGCCGCCCGTTCGCCCACCAGGTGGTAGTTGAGGCTGGTGGTGAGGGTGGTGTCACCCAGGCCGGCGAAATCGCCCAATGGGTGTTCCCAGGCGACGTTGAAGTTGCCACTCCAGCGGGGTACATCCGGGGTCCGGTTGCCGGCGGCGACGTCACCGGCCTGGATGCCATTCACAGCACTGGTGATTTTCGCGTCGAGGTAGGTGGCACTGGCGGCCACGGTCAAGCCGTAGTCGAAGCGCCAGCTGCCTTCCAGTTCGGCGCCACGGCTACGGGTGTCGGCATTGAAGGCGTTGGTGGCGAAGGTTGCGGCGTCGTACCCCAGCAGATGGTCGTCGTGTACGCGAGTGAAGAACAACGCGCCGTTGAGGCTGCCACGATGGTCATCGGTTTGACTTTTGAAGCCCAGTTCGGCTGCCTTGCTGACAGCCGCCTTGTAGGGTTCGCTGTCGCTGACCTGTGACGCGTAATCATTGAAACCGCCGGATTTATAGCCTCGCGCCAATTGCACATACACGTTGGTTTGTGGGGTAAGCGCATAGCTCAGGGCGGCGCGACCGGTGCCGTAGTTGTCCGTGAGTTTGCGTGAGTCATTGACTGAAGCATTTGCAGAGAAATACTCGCCGTCATAGGTCTTGCGGTCCCAGGAGTGACGATAGCCGGTGGTCAGTTTCAACTGCTCGGTCAAGGGGAAAGTGACTTCGCCGTAGCCGGCATAGGTGGTCGTGGTGAAGTCGCGAAACTTGGCGCCCGAGGTGCCGTAGGTATTGCGCGGGGTGTCGTAGGTGCGCTCGTTGCGCGCGGCGGCCAGCCCTGTGACCCAGAACACCTCGGCGCCCGGCAGGGAGCTCAGGTGCACGTCCTGGCTCCAGGAGCGCTCAAAGGATTTGTCCACCACCCAGAACTCGCTGGGGGTGCCATAGAGAGCGCCCATCAGCTTGCTGTCATAGGCGATCAGCCCTTCGAAGTCGGCGGTGGAGGTGGCGCTGGTTGAGGTCAGGCGGCTGTTGGCGAAGTCATGTTCGACCTTGATCGCATAACGTTCGGTGGTCTTGTAGTTGTCGTCGAACAGGCCGGGAGTGAGGTCCAGGCTCGGGTCGCTGCCGTATGGGCGCAGCACCAGGGAATTGGTGGCGCGGGTGGTCTTCTGGCGCTCGGCGCTGAACAGCGCGCGGGTGTCGTCGTTGATATCCCACAGCAGGCTGCCCCGGTACGCTTCGTTGCGGGGTTTGGTCTGGGGGTGATGGGTCTGGTCGTTGTCGATCCAACTGTCGTACCCGGCCCGGCGCACCGCCAGGCGGCCGCTGAGGTTGTCGGTAAGCGGCCCGCCCACTGCGCCTTCGGTGAGGAACTGGCCTTGCTGGCCGACTTCGCCGCGCACATAACCTTCCAATTCGCGAGTCGGCTGGCGTGTGGTGATATTCACCGCGCCGGCTTGGCCAATCGCTCCGGACAAGGTGCCCTGGGGCCCCTTGAGGACTTCGATGCGGTCCACATCCAGGGTTTCAAAACCCAGGCTGCGTGATGAAACCGGCACACCATCGATATTGAACGCCACCGAGCTGTCATCCATTGACATCTGGTACAGCGAGCCCACGCCACGGATCAGCACATTGAAATCATTGGGCCCGCCGGAGGAGTTGACGCTGACCCCGGACGTGTTGCGCAGGGCGCTCTCCAGGGTATCAAGGCGCTGGGTGCGCAACTGTTCGCCGCTGATTACGCTGAGGCTGATCGGTACTTCCTTGGGGTCCTCTTGCTCCATGCGCGCGGTGACGGTCGAAGCCGGCAACTGCACGGTTTGGCTGACCGTGTCGGCCAAGGCTGAATGAGTGAGTGTGCAACCGATAAGAGTTGTTATAGTATAACGAATGTACGGTGATCCACGGCTGGTCGTCGATGGGCTGGGTGCAGACATGATGGGGCCTTGACTGAGGTTTCGGGCAATGCGCGTCGCGGCGGGCGACGGCGGCTAAGGGAGCAACTGCAGCGCGTCAGATGCTAGTGATTATCAATTGCGCGCCTCTACCCCGATGTGGTCTGATTCGAGCCGTATCCGGTCAGCAAGGAGATCCAAGATGTCAGCCACTGAGGAAGAGGCGCGGGCGTTCATGCCTGTCTCGCGGATTATTGCCGACGGTTACGGGGGCGATTTCGGGCCCGGCAACCAGTGCCGGGTCACCCGCGTGACCTTGCAGGGCGGGCTGGATATCGTGCGCTGGCAAAGCACCTTCGAGCACCCGGTAGAAATGCCCCTGCACGACGATAGCGAGCGCATCCACTTCAGTTTTACCAACCTGCTCAAGGGCAAGGCTTCCTGCAGCTTCCGCGATGGCAGGCGCCAGCGCCGCTATGTCATTGACCAGGGTTGCGGCAGCATCAGTTACGGGCGTTGCCGCGACGGCCTCTATCAGCAGCAGGGCGAAATCGACAACATCACGGTGATGATTCATCCCGACCTGTTGACCCAGTGGGACCTGGAGATCGATCCGAGCCTGTACAGCGCGCTTGCCTGTGACCATTGCTTTCTTGACGGCCACCGTAGCGGCGAAATGACTGCCACTGCCCACCAGTTATCCAATGCCCTGGCGTACGCGCCTGGCCAGCCTCGCAGCCGCTTGTGGCTGTATGGCCAGAGCGTGACGCTGGTCAGCCTGTTTCTGGAAGCGCGGCGCAGCGTGGACTGCGCCTGTCGCCTGAGCGCCCTTGATCGTCAACGCCTGCTGCGCGCCCGCGAGCGCTTGCTGCTTGACCTGGGCAAAGCGCCCAGCCTGTCTGAACTGGCCCGCGAATCCGGAATGAGCCAGCCCAAGTTGACACGCGGGTTCCGCCAGCTGTTCCTCAACAGTGTGTATGGGGTGTTCCAGCAAGCCCGCATGACCCAGGCCCGCAGTCGCTTGCTGGAAGGTGACGAGTCGGTGATGCGCGTGGCCTCAGACCTGGGCTATGCCAACGCCAGCCACTTTGCCACGGCATTTCGCAAGCAATTCGGGATCAATCCATCCCTGCTCAAGCAAGGCGGGCGCAGCGCCTCGTTGCTGCGGCCTTCCCCTGAGTCGTAAGCGGCCTACGGCGCCTCGGTACGCGGCTTGTTCACGGACCGGCTGGCCAACAGCCCCAGCTCAAACAGAATCCACATCGGCACCGCCAGCATGGTTTGCGAAAACACATCCGGCGGGGTCAGCAGCATGCCCACCACAAAGCAGCCGACGATCACATACGGCCGGCTTTTTTGCAGGGTCTGCACGTCCGTGATCCCGGCCCAGATCACCAGGAAGGTGGCCACCGGGATTTCAAATGCCAGGCCGAACGCCAGCAATAGCGCGAGGATGAAATCCAGGTACAGGGCGATATCGGTCATCATCGCCACGCCGTCCGGAGTCACGCTGGTAAAGAAACCGAACATCATCGGGAACACCAGGAAAAACGCGAACGCCATGCCCGCGTAAAACAGCACCACACTGGCGGCCAGCAACCAGGCGGCGGTGCGGCGTTCCTGGCGGTACACCGCCGGCGCAATCATGCCCCAGGCCTGGTGCAGCAACAGCGGCATGCTGATGAACAGGGCGATCATCATGGTCAATTTGAGCGGCGCCAGAAACGGTGAGGTCACCCCGGTGGCGATCATGGTTGCGCCGCTGGGCAGGAAGTCGCGCAACGGTTGCGAGACAAAGCTGTACAGCTGCTGGGCAAAAGGGAAGAGGGCGCAAAACACCAGGAGGATCGCTAGGACGCAGCGCACCAGGCGCGAGCGCAACCGGGTCAGGTGGCCGGTCACCGACAGGCGCGGGGCAGGCAAGGGCAGGTCGCTCATGGGGCAGGTTGTCCTGGGGCAGTGGTGGGTTCTGGCAGCGGTTTAGCGTCCAGGCGGATGCCGTCGCGCAGTTGCTGTTCCAGTTGCCGCAAGGGTTGCTGATCGATGCCCTGCAACAGGTGTTCGTGGTCCAGTTCCTGGGTGACCTGGGCCTTGAGCGTATTCATCGCCCGCTTGGCCCGGCCCAGCCACAGCCCGGCATTGCGCGCGGCAATCGGCAGGCGCTCGGGCCCCAGTACCAGCAGCGCCACCAGGCCCACCAGCAACAGTTCGCTAAAACCGATATCGAACATCAGTGCTTACTGTCGGCAGGTGGCTGAGGTTCGGTTTGCGCCTCAAGGCTGGTCTTTTGCGCCGCTTGGGCACCGGGTTCGCTGCCCATGGAGGAGCGAAAGCCCTTGATCGCTTCACCCACATCACTGCCCAGGCCCTTGAGGCGCCGAGTGCCGAACAGCATCATCACGATCAGCAGCACGATGACCAGTTGCCAAATCCCTATACCACCCATATCGACACTCCAAGCCATTGATTTGAAATATGAAGGCGCAGTTTGCCGAGGCTTTATGACGCTGCGGTGACGTTTTTGCGGGAATTGTGTGAGCCTGCCACCTGGTTGAAACATCCGGTGTGTTGACTGTCGCCAGGTTCTCCATAAAAGGTGGCGTGGCAATGGACAGGAAGCGGCAGCAGGGCGCGGCGTTGTTGATGGTGCTGGTGGCCCTGGCCATGCTCGCGGGCGGCATGGCCTGGATGGTCGAGCAGGGGCGCCAACAGGTCGATAGCGTGCGGCTGGTGCAGCAGCGAGTACAGGCGCGGGCGATCGAGCGGGCGGCACTGGCCTTTACCGAGCAGGCCCTGCAAGACCCGTTGTGGCGCGCCAGCCCGTTGTTCTGGCAGGCCATGCGCGGGCAACCGTTGGCTTATGACTTCAAGGGTGGCAAGGCGAGCATCCAGATTCGCGACCTGCACACCTGCTTCAACGTCAACGCGCTGATCGGCCCCGAAGCCGAGCGCGCCCAGCGCCAACTGGTGCATCTGCTGGGAGCCGACATGGCCGCCGAGCGCCTGGCCCAGACCCTGGCCGACTGGCTTGACGCCGACCAGCAGACCCGCCTGCAAGGCGCCGAAAGCAACGAATACCTGCGCCAATCCCCCCCACGCCTGGCGGCCAATCAACGCATGCGCGATATCAGCGAGCTGAACCTGTTGGCGGTGCCCGACGCGCTCCGGGCTGTGCGCTATCCGCAATTGTGCAGCCTCGACGAGACCGCAGGCTGGCGGCTGAACGCCAATGCGCTGAATCTGGAGATGCTGCCGCTGCTGGATGCGTTGTACGAGGGCGAGGTCTCGCGTTCGGTGCTGACCCGGCTGATCAGCGCGCGCCCGGCAGGGGGCTATCGTGATGCGGGCGAACTGCGTCAGGCCCTGGGGGCGATGGATGACGCGATGTTCGAGCGGCTGAGTGAAGGGTTGCAGCTCAACGGTGACCACTTCCTGTTGCAACTGGAGGTTGATCTGGATGGCCAGCGCTTTCGCAGTCAGTACCGTGTCGAAGCCCAGGGTGTGGTGAAGTGGCATGCGCGAGTGCCGGCGCAGGGCATGCTGTTGCGCTCGCGGGAGCCGTTGCCGTAGCGGTAAACAATGTGGGCGGGCTTGCCCGCGATGGCGGTGGCTAGATTCCATAGAACTCTTTGATGGTTTTTGGGGTTGTGTACATATCCGTTGCTGCGGCCATCGTGGTTTAACGGGGCGCCCAAGATCAAAAGCAGAGCAACAGCAACAACAAAGCCAGAGCGCGGAGCTGCATTCCCCCGTGGGAGCTGGCTTGCCTGCGATAGCGGTGTATCAGCCGATAAATATATTGACTGATCGACCGCTATCGCAGGCAAGCCAGCTCCCACAGGTATACGCG
>NZ_MIFU01000096.1:0-43331 GCF_001855215.1 Pseudomonas sp. 06C 126
ACCTCCTGACCATGCGTATTAACCTGTAAACCATGTCCCCGGTTAGAAATGTAAACGATGTCCCCGGTTTGTACCGGGACAAGCCCCCTCGCCACAGTTATTTGAGGGCGGACAGGATCGCGTCCGGGTTGTATTCGCGAATCAGCGTGCCGTTCACATCCACAAACGGAATCCCGCCGCCGCCCAGCGCCTGATAGGCCTTGCGGCCTTCGGGATCCTTGTCGATATCCACGTTTTTGTAGGGAATGCCCTTCTGATCCAGGAATCGCTGGATCTGCTTGCAGTAGCCACACCAGTCGGTGGCATACAGCACCACCCGCGCTGACGCTCGGGTTTGCTCCGGGACCACCTGCGAGGGGTTGAACAGCCGCTCGATCTTGCCCCAGTGCTGGATCGCCACCACCACCAGCAACACCAGCAGGACTTTCTTCAGCACCCCGCCAAGCATCAGTTACGACGCTTGAGCTGGTCGGTGAGCTGGGTCGGCAGGCCCTTGATGATCAAGGTGCCGGCGGCTTCGTCATACTCGATCTTGTCGCCCAGCAAGTGCGCTTCAAAGCTGATCGACAACCCTTCGGCGCGCCCGGTGAAGCGACGGAACTGGTTGAGGGTGCGCTTATCTGCGGGAATTTCCGGCGACAGGCCGTAATCCTTGTTGCGGATATGATCGTAGAACGCTTTTGGCCGATCTTCATCGATCAACCCCGACAGCTCTTCCAGGCCCATGGGCTCGCCGAGCTTGGCCTGGCTGCTGGCGTAGTCCACCAGGGTCTTGGTTTTCTCGCGGGCCGACTCGTCCGGCAGGTCTTCGCTTTCGACGAAATCGCTGAACGCCTTGAGCAAGGTGCGGGTCTCGCCCGGCCCATCGACACCTTCCTGGCAGCCGATAAAGTCGCGGAAGTACTCCGAGACCTTCTTGCCGTTCTTACCCTTGATAAACGAGATGTACTGCTTGGACTGCTTGTTGTTCTGCCACTCGGACACGTTGATGCGTGCTGCCAGGTGCAGTTGGCCCAAGTCCAGGTGGCGCGAGGGCGTCACGTCCAGCTCGTCGGTCACCGCCACACCTTCGCTGTGGTGCAGCAGGGCAATGGCCAGGTAGTCGGTCATGCCTTGTTGATAGTGGGCAAACAGCACATGGCCGCCGACGGAGAGGTTGGACTCCTCCATCAGCTTTTGCAGGTGTTCCACGGCAATTCGGCTGAAGGCGGTGAAATCCTTGCCGCCATCGAAGTATTCCTTCAACCAGCCGCTGAACGGGTGCGCGCCGGACTCGGCATGGAAGAAACCCCAGGCCTTGCCTTGTTTGGCGTTATAGCTCTCGTTGAGGTCGGCGAGCATGTTCTCGATGGCAGCGGACTCGGCCAATTCAGAGTCACGGGCATGGAGAACTGCGGGCGTGCCGTCGGGTTTTTTGTCGATCAGGTGGACGATGCAATGACGGATCGGCATGGGCTTCTCGGCTGGTTGAGCGGGAGCGGTTGGCCTCCCGGAAAAAGTCGCCAGTGTACCGCACCCGTTGGTCGCGGCGTCGTTTGAAGCGGTTTCGGGAGGCCTCTGACGACCCATATGCCTTTTTTTCACGGTTTAGAGCGATAAAGCTGACCAAATGGGTAGGTAGAAGCGGATATTTCCCCGTCTCTGTGCTAGTTTTGCCCCGTCTTACGCGATGTCTCGGCGTTAAGCGTGCATTCAGCATTTGTCAGGTCGAACCAAACCCCGTTTCAAGCATCTATAACCCCGATCTCTCGCGGTTATGGCCAGGGGTGCCAGGCCATGACGGTCGGGCTCGATGGCTGACACTGCACTCTGCAATCCAAATGAATTTGATAGGGAAGGAACACCACAATGGCTATTACTAAAGACCAACTGATCGCTGACCTGGCTGAAGCAGTAGACGCACCGAAAACTACCGTGCGCGCTCTGCTGGACCAACTGAGCCAAGTTGTTGCTGACCAGCTGGAAAACGGTGGCGAAATCACTCTGCCAGGTGTTGGCAAGCTGAAAGTGACCGAGCGTCCAGCCCGTACCGGCCGTAACCCTTCGACTGGCGCTGCCATCGAAATCGCTGCCAAGAAAGTGATCAAGCTGGTTGTGGCCAAAGGCCTGACCGACTCGATCAACAAGTAAGACGCAGTAAAAAAACCGTGCACCGGAGCGATCCGGGCACGGTTTTTTGTTGCCTGCGTTTTTTGCTTTATCTGTAGGAGCGAGCAAGCTCGCTCCTACAGACGCGGGGTCAGCGCACCCAGCGCTGGCGCCAGATCTGCTGCTCGTTCTTGGTCTGGAAGGTCCAGGCCACAAAACGGCTTTGTTTCTGGCCCTGGGACATCTCCACCACCTGGCTTTCCAGGACACCGGCTTTTTTCAGGGCGGTCTCGATGGCGGGCAGGTTGGACGCTTTTGACACCAGGGTGCTGAACCACAGCACTTTATGGGCGAAATGCGCGCTTTCGGCGATCAATTGCGTGACAAACCGCGCCTCACCGCCTTCACACCACAACTCTGCCGATTGGCCGCCGAAGTTCAGCACCGGCAATTTGCGCTTGGGATCGGCCTTGCCCAGGGCGCGCCATTTACGCTCGCTGCCTTTGGTCGCTTCGTCCATGGAGGCATGGAACGGCGGGTTGCACATGGTCAGGTCAAACCGTTCACCCGGCTCCAGCAGCCCCAGCAGAATATGCTTGGGATTGGTTTGCTGGCGCAGTTGGATAACCTTGCTCAAGTCGTTGGACTGCACAATGGCCTTGGCCGCGGCGACCGCTGTCGGATCAATCTCGGAGCCGAGGAAGTTCCAGCGGTAGTCCATGTAGCCGATCAGCGGATAGACACAGTTGGCGCCCATGCCGATGTCCAGCACCTTGACGATCGAGCCACGGGGAATCTTGCCGTCGTTGACGCTGGCCAGCAGGTCGGCGAGGAAGTGCACGTAATCGGCACGGCCCGGCACCGGTGGGCACAGGTAGTCTGCGGGGATGTCCCAGTGCTGCACGCCATAGAACGCCTTGAGCAGCGCCCGGTTGAACACCCGCACCGCGTCCGGGCTGGCGAAGTCGATGCTTTCCTTGCCGTAGGGGTTGATGATCACAAACTGGGCCAGTTCTGGCGTGGTCTTGATCAGCGCGGGGAAGTCGTAGCGGCCCTGGTGGCGGTTGCGCGGATGCAGGGTCGCTTCCTTGCGCGGCACGACGGGCTTGGCCGTGGCGGCGGTTTTCGGCTTCTTGCGGGGCGGTTTGGGTGTGCTGGGGGCGGTCATGATGATTCTGGTGTTGGCTCAAAGTGGCGGCCATTGTCACACATCCTGAGCCCGACCCGGGCAAATGTGGGAGCTGGCTTGCCTGCGATAGCATCACCTCGATCTGCCTGATAGACCGAGTCGCTTGCATCGCAGGCAAGCCAGCTCCCACTTTGATTGGGTTTTCAACACAAAAAAAGAGGCCCGAAGGCCTCTTTTTTAACGCAGGCCGGCCCTTACAGGCTGGAAATCCGCGCATGTTGCTCCGCCAGCTTGCCCAACGCCTGTTCGGCTTCGGCCAGCTTGGCGCGTTCCTTGTCGATGACTTCGGCCGGGGCCTTGTCCACGAAGGCGGCGTTGGACAACTTGCCGCCCACGCGCTGCACTTCGCCTTGCAGACGCAGGATTTCCTTGTCCAGGCGCGCCAGTTCGGCGCCTTTGTCGATCAGGCCGGCCATCGGCACCAGCACTTCCATCTCGCCCACCAGTGCGGTAGCGGACAGCGGTGCTTCGGCGCCAGCCGCCAATACGGTGATCGACTCCAGCTTGGCCAGCTTCTTGAGCAGCGCGTCGTTCTCGGTGAGACGGCGCTGGTCTTCGGCGCTGGCGTTCTTCACGAACACCGCCAATGGCTTGCCCGGGCCGATGTTCATCTCGGCGCGGATGTTGCGTGTGCCAAGCATCAGGGCCTTGAGCCATTCGATATCGCTTTCGGCAGCCTCGTCGATGCGTGCTTCATTGGCCACTGGCCAAGGTTGCAGCATGATGGTCTTGCCTTCGATACCGGCCAGCGGCGCCAGGCGCTGCCAGATTTCTTCGGTGATGAACGGCATGAACGGGTGCGCCAGGCGCAGCGCCACTTCCAGCACGCGCACCAGGGTGCGGCGGGTGCCGCGCTGACGCTCGATCGGCGCGTTCTCGTCCCACAGCACGGGCTTGGACAGTTCCAGGTACCAGTCGCAATACTGGTTCCAGATGAACTCGTACAGCGCCTGCGCGGCCAGGTCGAAACGGAACTGGTCGAGTTGGCGGGTCACTTCGGCTTCGGTGCGCTGCAACTGCGAGATGATCCAGCGATCCGCCAGGCTCAGTTCGAAGGCTTCGCCGTTCTGGCCGCAGTCTTCGCCCTTGTCCAGCACGTAGCGCGCTGCGTTCCAGATCTTGTTGCAGAAGTTGCGGTAGCCTTCGACGCGGCCCATGTCGAACTTGATGTCGCGACCGGTGGACGCCAGCGAGCAGAAGGTGAAGCGCAGGGCGTCGGTGCCGTAGCTGGCGATGCCGTCGGCAAACTCGTCGCGGGTCTGCTTCTCGATCTTCTTCGCCAGTTTCGGCTGCATCAGGCCCGAGGTGCGCTTTTGCACCAGGGTTTCGAGGTCGATGCCGTCGATGATGTCCAGCGGGTCAAGGACGTTGCCCTTGGACTTGGACATCTTCTGGCCCTGGCCATCACGCACCAGGCCGTGCACGTACACGGTCTTGAACGGTACCTGCGGGGTGCCGTCCTCGTTCTTCACCAAGTGCATGGTGAGCATGATCATCCGGGCAACCCAGAAGAAAATGATATCGAAGCCGGTGACCAGCACGTCGGTGGAGTGGAACTTCTTCAGGAATTCGGTCTGCTGCGGCCAGCCCAGGGTGGAGAACGTCCACAGGCCAGAGCTGAACCAGGTGTCCAGTACGTCGTTGTCCTGTTGCAGCGCCACGTCCGGGCCGAGGTTGTGCTTGGCTCGCACTTCGGCTTCGTCACGCCCTACATAAACTTTGCCCGACTCGTCGTACCAGGCCGGAATGCGGTGGCCCCACCACAGTTGACGGCTGATGCACCAATCCTGGATATCACGCATCCACGAGAAGTACATGTTTTCGTACTGTTTGGGCACGAACTGGATGCGGCCATCTTCCACGGCAGCAATCGCAGGTTCTGCCAGCGGTTTGGTGGACACGTACCACTGGTCGGTCAGCCACGGCTCGATCACGGTGCCGGAGCGGTCGCCTTTCGGCACTTTCAGGGCGTGGTCATCCACGCTGACCAGCAAGCCTGCGGCATCGAAGGCGGTAACGATCTGCTTGCGCGCTTCGAAACGGTCGAGGCCGGCATATTCGGCCGGGATCTTGCCGTCGATGCTGTCGTTCAGCGTGCCGTCGAGGTTGAACACCTGGCAGGCCGGCAGAATGGCGGCGTTCTTGTCGAAGATGTTCAGCAGCGGCAGGTTGTGGCGCTTGCCGACTTCATAGTCGTTGAAATCGTGGGCCGGGGTGATTTTCACACAGCCGGTGCCGAATTCAGGGTCGCAGTAATCATCGGCGATGATCGGGATGCGACGGCCAACCAGTGGCAGCTCGACGAATTTGCCGATCAGTGCCTGGTAGCGCTCATCGTTCGGGTTAACGGCCACGGCAGAGTCGCCGAGCATGGTTTCCGGACGGGTGGTGGCGACGATCAGGTAGTCATTGCCCTCGGCGGTCTTGGCGCCGTCGGCCAGCGGGTACTTGAGGTTCCACAGGAAACCTTTCTCGTCGTGGTTTTCCACTTCAAGGTCGGAAATAGCGGTGTGCAGCTTGGTGTCCCAGTTTACCAGGCGCTTGCCGCGGTAGATCAGGCCATCTTCATGCAGGCGCACGAAGGCTTCCTTGACCGCTTCCGACAGGCCATCGTCCATGGTGAAGCGCTCGCGGCTCCAGTCTACGGACGAACCGAGGCGACGGATCTGACGGCTGATATTGCCGCCGGACTGATCCTTCCACTCCCAGATCTTCTCCAGGAATTTCTCGCGGCCCAGGTCGTGACGGCTCTGGCCGGTGGCTTCCAGTTGGCGTTCCACCAGCATCTGGGTGGCAATGCCGGCATGGTCGGTGCCCGGCTGCCACAGGGTGTTGCGACCCTGCATGCGGCGGAAACGGATCAGGGCGTCCATGATCGCGTTGTTGAAACCGTGACCCATGTGCAGGCTGCCGGTGACGTTCGGCGGCGGGATCATGATCGTGTAGGAATCACCCGCGCCTTGAGGGGCGAAGTAATTCTCGGATTCCCAGGTGTTGTACCAGGAAGTTTCAATGGCGTGCGGCTGGTAGGTCTTATCCATGCGCGGCGGGACCCTAGTTGGCATTTATTCAGGAAAGCCGACAAGTATAACGGGGGATAGGGGAGAGGGCGAGACGAAGAGAGGGGCCAAGGCTGGCGCGGGGCAAATGTGGGAACGGGCTTGCCCGCGATAGCGGTGTGTCAGTCATCGACAAATCGACTGATCCACCGCCATCGCGGGCAAGCCCGCTCCTACAGGGGATATCTATGTGGCTTAGGACTGGTACTGGCTGAGCAACCGCTCCATGCGCGCATCCATCCGGCGCTTGATCTCGGTTTCGATATGCGGGGCAAAGTCGTCGATCACGTCCTGCATGATCAATTGCGCTGCGGCGCGCAGTTCGTTGTCCAGGTGCAGCAGCAGGGCATCGGGGGCTTTTTCGGCGGCGGGCTCTGCCTGGACGACGGGCGGCTCCACAGGCTCGACAGCGGCGGGCTTGGCGTTGACCAGGTCGAACAGCAGGGGGATCTGCACCTCTTCTGCGACGGTATCGGTCAGCAGCGGCGGTTGCAGGTTGTCATCACCCAGCAACTGGCGGATCGACTCAAGGTCGTCCAGCAGGTGGTCGGAGGGTTTTAGCGGGTTGGAAGTGTCCATCATGTGCTCAGAGTCGCTGTAATCGGTGATCTTGCAGAGAATAGCCCTGTTCGCGGTAGAAACGGAAACTCTCCCGCGCGGCCTGACGAATAGCCGGATCTTCCACCACCACTTCCGCCACGCGGGCGAAACCCTTGGCGAAGGCCGGCACTTTCAGGTCCAGGTTGACCAATAGGTCATGGTGATCACCACAACTGTCGCCCAAACCCAGCACCACCAGCCCTTCGGGCTCAGATTCTGCGGGGCCGTGGGGCACGAAACTCTCACCCTTAAAGCGCCACAGGCGGGCATCGAGGTCGTCACGCTGGGCGGCGTCGCTGCAATGCAGGTAGATGCGGTGGCCCATGCGCCAGGCCTTTTCCGTGAGTTTGCAGGCAAAGTCCAGGCGAGCCGACGGATCGGCGCTGGGCAATATATAGAAGTCGACTTGGGTCATTACATGTCCTGCAGCGGCCTGCATGCTTTCCCCTGTAGGAGCGAGCTTGCTCGCGAAGAACTCAAGAGCAACGCGTTTATTCAGGCTGTACGCGTTATCGTTGACGTTTTTCGCGAGCAAGCTCGCTCCTACAGGCTCAAGCAGGGGCCGTGATGTTTAGGCCTTGGCGCGATCCAGCAGGTACTGGGTCAGCAGCGGAACCGGACGACCGGTAGCGCCCTTGTCCTTGCCGCCGCTGGTCCAGGCCGTGCCGGCGATATCCAGGTGGGCCCAGTTGAAGTTCTTGGCAAACCGCGACAGGAAGCAGGCGGCGGTGATGGTGCCGGCCTTTGGCCCGCCAATGTTGGCGATGTCGGCAAACGGGCTGTCCAGTTGCTCCTGGTACTCATCGAACAGCGGCAATTGCCAGGCGCGGTCGTCGGCAGCCTTGCCGGCGCTGAGCAGTTGTTCGACCAGTTCGTCGTTGTTGCCCAAAAGGCCCGAGGTATGGGAGCCCAGGGCCACGATGCAGGCGCCGGTCAAGGTAGCAATGTCGATCACCGCTTGCGGCTTGAAGCGCTCGGCGTAGGTCAGGGCATCGCACAGCACCAGGCGGCCTTCGGCATCGGTGTTGAGGATTTCCACGGTCTGGCCGCTCATGGTGGTCACGATGTCACCGGGGCGGGCAGCACCGCCGCTCGGCATGTTCTCGGCACAGGCCAGGATGCACACCAGGTTGATCGGCAGCTTGAGTTCGAGCACGGCACGCAGGGTACCGAAGACACTGGCGGCACCGCCCATGTCGTATTTCATCTCGTCCATGCCGGCGCCCGGTTTGAGGCTGATACCGCCGGTGTCGAACGTGATGCCTTTACCGACCAGGGCGAACGGTTTGTCGGCCTTCTTGCCGCCGTTGTATTGCATGACGATCAGGCGCGGTGGCTGGTCGCTGCCCTGGCCCACGGCATAGAACGAGCCCATGCCCAGGTCCTTGATCTTCTTCTCGTCCAGGACCTCGACTTTCAGGCCCTTGAACTCTTTGCCCAGGGCCTTGGCCTGTTCGCCGAGGTAGGTTGGGTGGCAGATGTTTGGTGGCATATTGCCCAAGTCGCGGGTGAACGCCATGCCGGCCGCGATGGCCTGGGCGTGGGTGGCGGCGCGCTGCACTTCAGCCTGGGCGGCCTTGATGGTCAGCAGGGTGATTTTCTTCAGGGCGCGGGGTTCGGCTTTCTGGCTCTTGAACTGATCGAAGGTGTAGCCGCCATCCAGCAGGGTTTCGGCCAGCAGGCGGGTCTTGCCGTAGCTGTCGCGGCCCTTGACCACGATTTCGTCCAGCGCCAGTGCCGCATCGCTGCCGCCCAGGCCCTTGAGGGTGCTGAGGATACCGCTGATGATCTTGCGGAACGGGCGGTCGCCCAGTTCGGCGTCCTTGCCCACGCCTACCAGCAATACGCGGTCGGCTTTAAGGTTGGGCAGGCTTTGCAGCAGCAGGCTTTGCCCGACTTTGCCGGCCAGGTCGCCACGCTTGAGCACGGCGCTGATGGCGCCACCGCTCAGTTCGTCGACTTGTTTGGCGGCGGCGCCGAGCTTGCGGCCTTCGCCGACGGCGACCACGAGGGTGGCGGTCTTCAACGTTTCGGGGCTAACGCTTTTTACAACCAATTCCATGTTCGGGTCCCTTATATAAGGTCAAAGAGCCTGGAGTCTGTACTCCGGCCTGTAGGCTGGGCCACCTGTGGGTGACCGCGACAAAGCCCGCAGTTTGTACCGCGCCGCCCGAGCCTGACAACCCTTGAAGCCAGCTTTGTGCACCGGTGTGAGCAAGCTCCGTGACAGGCGCCGACAATCACAGGATAATGCGCCATCTTTTTCGCCGGCCCGTGTCAACGGGGCGACTTGATATGCTTGCTTGTTTGGCCGCCTTAGCCTGACAACCCTGGAGTGTCTGGTTTGATCGTCTTCCGTTATCTGTCCCGCGAAGTCCTGCTGACCCTGAGTGCCGTGAGTGCGGTATTGCTGGTCATCATCATGAGTGGTCGTTTCGTCAAATACCTGGCCCAGGCTGCCTCGGGTGCCCTGGATCCGGGTTCTCTGTTCCTGATCATGGGTTTTCGCCTGCCAGGCTTCCTGCAACTGATCCTGCCCCTGGGTCTGTTTCTCGGGATCCTGCTGGCCTATGGCCGGCTCTATCTCGAAAGCGAGATGACCGTACTGTCGGCCACCGGCATGAGCCAGCAGCGGCTGTTGGCCATGACCATGGTTCCGGCCACCGGCGTGGCGCTGGTGGTGGCCTGGCTGAGCCTGAGCCTGGCCCCCCAGGGCGCCATGCAGTTTCAGCTGGTGCTCAACAAGCAGGACGCCATGACCGAGTTCGATACCCTCGAGCCGGGCCGCTTCCAGGCGCTCAACGACGGCACCCGGGTGACCTACACCGAGCGCATGACCGATGATCGGGCCAACCTCGGTGGTGTATTCATCTCCGAGAAACGCCTGGGCCAGGACAAGAAAGACCGTGGCATTTCCGTGTTGGTGGCCGATAGCGGGCGCCAGGAAGTGCGTCCGGACGGCAGCCGCTACCTGATCCTGGAAAACGGCTACCGCTACGACGGCAGCCCCGGCCAGGCCGACTACCGCGCCATCAAGTACGACACCTATGGCGTCATGCTGGCCCGGCCGGATGTGAGCAACGAGGTCACCGACCGCGATGCGATCCCGACCCAGGCCCTGATCGGCAGCCAGGAACGGCGCTCGATTGCCGAGCTGCAATGGCGTATTTCCCTGCCGTTGCTGGTGTTTATCGTCACCTTGATGGCGGTGCCACTGTCCCGGGTCAACCCGCGTCAGGGCCGCTTCCTCAAGTTGCTGCCGGCGATCCTTTTGTACATGGCCTACCTGACCATCCTGATTTCCGCCCGTGGCTCCCTGGAGAAGGGCAAGCTGTCGCCGACCCTGGGGTTGTGGTGGGTCCACGGCATCTTCCTGATGATTGGCCTGGGCCTGCTGTACTGGGAACCGATTCGTTTGAAAATGCAGAGCCGTCGCGGCATGAAGGAGATGGCTCGTGGGTAAGTTGGATCGCTACATCGGTAGCAGCGTACTGGTCGCCATCCTGGCGGTATTGGGCATCATCCTCGGCCTGGCGTCGTTGTTTGCCTTCATTGATGAAGTGGGCAACGTCACCGATACCTATACGGTCACTGACGTACTGAGCTACGTGGCGCTGACCGCGCCGCGCCGGCTCTACGACATGATGCCGATGGCGGCGCTGATCGGTTGCCTGATCGGCCTGGGCAGCCTGGCCAGCAACAGCGAACTGACCATCATGCGCGCAGCCGGGGTGTCCATTGCCCGTATCGTCTGGGCCGTGATGAAACCCATGCTGCTGCTGATGGCCGCCAGCGTGCTGATCGGCGAATACGTGGCGCCACCGGCGGAAACCACAGCCCAGGCCAACCGTGCGCTGGCCCAGGGTTCGGGCGATGCCCAGAGCTCCAAGCGGGGCCTGTGGCACCGCCAGGGTGATGAATTCATTCACATCAACGCGGTGCAACCCGGCGGCCTTTTGGTGGGTGTCACCCGCTATCGCTTTGATGACGAGCGCCACATGCTGTCGTCGAGCTTTGCCAAGCGGGCACAGTTCAGTGACAACCAGTGGGTGTTGAGCGATGTCACCACCACCCATTTCCGCAATCCTGGCAAAGGCACCGAGGCCAGCACCGAAGTGATCAACGAGCCGACCCAGGCCTGGGACATCGCGCTCAAGCCGGAACTGCTCAATACCGTGGTGATGATCCCGGAAAGCCTGCCGATCTCCGGTTTGTGGAGCTATATCCACTACCTCAAGGAGCAGGGCCTGAACAACGGCCGCTACTGGTTGGCATTTTGGGTCAAGGTGTTGCAGCCGGTGGTGACCGCCGCGCTGGTGCTGATGGCGATTTCGTTTATTTTCGGCCCGTTGCGCTCGGTAACCCTGGGCCAGCGTGTATTTACCGGGGTATTGGTCGGTTTCACCTTCCGCATTGCCCAGGACCTGCTGGGGCCGTCGAGCCTGGTATTCGGCTTCTCGCCGCTGTTTGCGGTGCTGGTGCCGACCGGCATCTGTGCCCTGGCCGGGTTCTGGCTGCTGCGGCGGGCCGGTTGATCCGCGCGTGTTGAACAAAAAATGCCCCATTCGCAAGAACGGGGCATTTTTGTTATTGGTCGCCAAAGATGACGTCTGGCCCGAGCATCAGGTACAATTCCCGGCTATTTTTCAGCGGGCAATCTGCCTGCAGCCTTTTTGAGTGTTGATCCGTGAGTGATTTGAGTCATATCCGCAATTTCTCCATCATCGCCCACATTGACCATGGTAAGTCGACGCTGGCCGATCGATTCATCCAGATGTGCGGCGGCCTTGCCGAGCGTGAAATGGAAGCCCAGGTCCTGGACTCCATGGACCTCGAACGCGAGCGCGGGATCACCATCAAGGCCCACAGCGTTACCCTGTACTACACCGCCAAAGACGGTATCAAGTACCAACTGAACTTCATTGACACCCCGGGCCACGTCGACTTCACCTACGAAGTCAGCCGTTCCCTGGCGGCCTGTGAAGGCGCGTTGCTGGTGGTGGACGCGGGTCAGGGTGTAGAAGCCCAGTCCGTGGCCAACTGCTACACCGCCATCGAGCAGGGCCTGGAAGTCATGCCGGTGCTGAACAAGATCGACCTGCCACAGGCCGATCCGGACCGGGTAAAGGAAGAAATCGAAAAAATCATCGGCATTGACGCCACCGACGCCGTCGAGTGCAGCGCCAAGACCGGCCTGGGCGTCGACGAAGTGCTTGAGCGCCTGGTCAAGACCATTCCGGCCCCCACCGGCAACATCGAAGATCCGCTGCAAGCGTTGATCATCGACTCCTGGTTCGACAACTACCTGGGCGTTGTCTCCCTGGTACGTGTGCGCCATGGCCGGGTGAAGAAGGGCGACAAGATCCTGGTCAAGTCCACCGGCAAGATCCACCTGGTGGACAGCGTCGGTGTATTCAACCCGAAACACACCGCCACCGTTGACCTGAAAGCCGGTGAAGTAGGCTTCATCATCGCCGGTATCAAGGACATCCACGGTGCACCGGTCGGTGACACCCTGACCTTGAGCTCGACGCCTGATGTCGACGTGCTGCCAGGTTTCAAACGCATCCAGCCACAGGTCTACGCCGGCCTGTTCCCGGTCAGCTCCGACGACTTCGAGGACTTCCGCGAAGCCCTGCAGAAGCTGACCCTCAACGACTCGTCGTTGCAGTACACCCCGGAAAGCTCCGACGCCCTGGGCTTCGGTTTCCGCTGCGGGTTCCTGGGCATGCTGCACATGGAGATCATCCAGGAGCGCCTGGAGCGCGAGTACGACCTGGACCTGATCACCACCGCGCCGACGGTTATTTTTGAGCTGGCGCTGAAAACCGGTGAAACGATTTACGTCGACAACCCGTCCAAGCTGCCGGATCTGTCGTCCATCGAAGACATGCGCGAACCGATCGTGCGGGCCAATATTCTTGTGCCGCAAGAGCACCTGGGTAACGTCATTACCCTGTGTATCGAAAAGCGTGGCGTGCAGCACGACATGCTGTTCCTCGGTACCCAGGTCCAAGTGACCTATGATTTGCCGATGAACGAAGTGGTCCTGGACTTCTTTGACCGTCTCAAATCCACCAGTCGCGGCTATGCTTCGCTGGATTACCATTTCGACCGTTATCAATCGGCCAATCTGGTGAAGCTCGATGTATTGATCAACGGTGACAAGGTGGATGCCCTGGCGCTCATCGTCCACAAGGACAATGCGCACTACAAAGGCCGCCAGCTTACCGAGAAGATGAAAGAACTGATTCCGCGCCAGATGTTCGACGTCGCGATCCAGGCCGCCATTGGCGGACAGATCATTGCGCGGACCTCCGTCAAGGCACTCAGAAAGAACGTACTGGCCAAATGCTACGGTGGCGACGTGAGCCGTAAGCGCAAGCTGCTTGAGAAGCAAAAGGCCGGTAAAAAACGCATGAAGCAAGTGGGCAACGTGGAAATTCCACAAGAAGCCTTCCTTGCGGTGCTCAGGTTGGATAGTTAGGTCCTATGTCACTAAATTTCCCGCTGTTGCTGGTCATCGCCGTTGCCGTCTGTGGTCTCCTGGCGCTGCTCGATCTGGTGTTCTTCGCCCCGCGTCGTCGGGCGGCCATCGCGTCCTATCAGGGCAGCGTCAGCCAGCCCGATGGCGTGGTGATCGAGAAGCTGAACAAAGAGCCCTTGCTGGTTGAATACGGCAAGTCGTTCTTCCCGGTGTTGTTCATCGTGCTGGTGCTGCGCTCGTTTCTGGTGGAGCCGTTCCAGATCCCTTCGGGGTCGATGAAGCCAACCCTGGATGTCGGCGACTTCATCCTGGTGAACAAGTTTTCCTACGGGATCCGCTTGCCGGTGATCGACAAGAAAATCATCGAGGTGGGTGATCCGCAACGCGGCGATGTGATGGTGTTCCGCTACCCAAGCGATCCGAACGTCAACTACATCAAGCGTGTGGTCGGCCTGCCGGGTGACGTGATCCGCTACACCAGCGACAAGCGCCTGTTCGTCAATGGCGAGTCGGTGGCCGAGAAACTCATCGGTTCCGAGCCGAACACCCTGGGCAGCGCCGAGCTGTACGAGGAAAAACTCGGGGCGGTAGAGCACCAGATCCGCAAGGAAATGAGCCGCTACCGTTCGCCGCCCGACAACCAGTGGACCGTGCCTGCCGGGCACTACTTCATGATGGGCGACAACCGCGACAACTCCAATGACAGCCGCTACTGGGACGATCCAAGCATTCCCAAGGAGCTGCTGGGCATGGTTCCCGACCAGAATATCGTCGGCAAGGCCTTCGCGGTCTGGATGAGCTGGCCGGAACCCAAACTCAGCCACCTGCCGAACTTCTCGCGGGTGGGGCTGATCAAGTAATCCATGCGGCGCTGTGAACACAGCGCCGAATGCTTTTCTGGGGCTTGGACATTGGTCGGGCCTCGAGCAACACACAGCATTGCCAGGATTTGAATTTGAACACAGCGTTAATCGTCGATGGCCTTTGCCGCCACGTACTGAAAGTAGGTAAACCGTGAGCGTTTCTTTGAGTCGTCTTGAGCGTCAGCTCGGCTACACCTTCAAGGACCAGGAATTGATGGTCCTTGCCCTCACACACCGCAGTTTTGCCGGGCGCAACAACGAACGCCTGGAATTTTTGGGTGATGCCATTCTCAACTTCGCCGCTGGCGAAGCCCTGTTCAACCGCTTCCCCCTGGCCCGTGAAGGCCAGCTGTCGCGCCTGCGCGCGCGCCTGGTGAAGGGCGAGACCCTGGCCGTGCTGGCCCGTGGTTTTGACCTGGGCGAGTACCTGCGCTTGGGTTCCGGTGAGTTGAAGAGCGGCGGTTTCCGTCGCGAGTCGATCCTGGCCGATGCCCTGGAAGCCCTGATCGGTGCGATCTACCTGGATGCCGGGATGGAAGTGGCCAAGGAGCGGGTCATGGCCTGGCTGGCGTCGGAAATCGACAGCCTGACCCTGGTGGATACCAACAAGGATCCCAAGACCCGCCTGCAGGAATTCCTGCAATCGCGCGGCTGCGAACTGCCACGCTACGAAGTGGTGGATATCCAGGGTGAACCGCACTGCCGTGTGTTCTTCGTCGAATGCGAAGTCACCTTATTGAACGAAAAAAGCCGAGGTCAGGGTGTGAGCCGTCGTATTGCCGAACAGGTAGCGGCCGCTGCAGCACTGATTGCCCTGGGCGTGGAGAATGGCCATGACTGATTCAACCGCAACACGCTGTGGCTATGTTGCCATCGTCGGCCGTCCCAACGTGGGCAAGTCCACGCTGCTGAACCATATCCTGGGGCAGAAGCTGGCGATCACCTCGCGCAAGCCGCAGACCACCCGCCACAACATGCTGGGCATCAAGACCGAAGGCAACGTGCAAGCGGTCTATGTCGACACCCCGGGCATGCACAAAGGCGGCGAGAAAGCCCTGAACCGTTACATGAACAAGACTGCTTCGGCGGCGTTGAAAGACGTCGACGTGGTGATCTTCGTGGTTGACCGCACCAAGTGGACCGATGAAGACCAGATGGTGCTGGAGCGTGTGCAGTACGTCACCGGGCCATTGATCGTCGCGCTGAACAAGACCGACCGCATCGAAGACAAAGCCGAGTTGATGCCGCACCTGAGCTGGTTGCAGGAACAACTGCCGAACGCCCAGATCATGCCGATCTCGGCCCAGCACGGGCACAACCTCGAAGCCCTGGAGCGGGTGATCGCTGGCTACCTGCCGGAGAACGAGCACTTCTTCCCGGAAGACCAGATCACCGACCGCAGCAGCCGTTTCCTTGCCGCCGAGCTGGTACGCGAGAAAATCATGCGCCAGATGGGCGCCGAGCTGCCGTACCAGATCACCGTGGAAATCGAAGAGTTCAAGCAGCAGGGCAAGACCCTGCACATTCATGCGTTGATCCTCGTCGAACGTGACGGCCAGAAGAAAATCATCATTGGCGACAAGGGCGAGCGCATCAAGCGCATCGGCACCGAAGCGCGCAAGGACATGGAATTGCTGTTCGATTCCAAGATCATGCTCAACCTGTGGGTGAAGGTTAAGGGTGGCTGGTCCGATGACGAGCGCGCACTGCGCTCCCTGGGCTACGGCGACCTGTAATCAGTCTCCAGTCACATCGCAGGACAAAATGTGGGAGCGGGCTTGTGTGGGAGCTGGCTTGCCTGCGATAGCATCGCCTCGGTCTACTTGATACATCGAGGCGTCTGCATCGCAGGCAAGCCAGCTCCCACACAAGCCAGCTCCCACATTGGTTTATCGCTGTTCTTAAGTTCTGCGAAGAGACATTCATGTCCCAATCCCCACCTCCCAGCCAACCCGCCTACGTGCTGCACAGCCGCGCCTACCGCGAGACCAGCGCCCTGGTGGACTTCCTCACGCCCCAAGGCCGCCTGCGCGCGGTGTTGCGCAGTGCGCGGGGCAAGGCGGGGACGCTGGCGCGACCATTCGTGGCCCTGGACGTGGAATTTCGTGGCAAGGGCGAGCTGAAAAACGTCGGGCGCCTGGAAAGCATCGGCACTTCTGCCTGGCTCAATGGCGAGGCGCTGTTCAGTGGCCTCTACCTCAACGAACTGCTGATCCGCCTGCTGCCCGCCGAGGACCCGCACCCTGCGGTGTTCGATCACTACGCTGCCACCCTGTTGGCCCTGGCCGAAGGCCGCCCGCTGGAGCCGCTGTTGCGCGCATTCGAATGGCGCCTGCTTGACGACCTGGGCTACGGCTTCGAACTGAGCAATGACTTGCACGGCGAACCGATCGCCAGCGACGGCATGTACCGCCTGCAAGTGGATGCCGGGCTGGAGCGGGTCTACCTGCTGCAACCGGGCCTGTTCCAGGGCACTGAGTTGCTGGCGATGGCCGAGGCCGACTGGAGCGCGCCTGGCGCCCTGTCCGCCGCCAAGCGCCTGATGCGCCAGGCCCTGGCCGTGCATCTGGGCGGCCGGCCTCTGGTCAGTCGCGAGTTGTTTCGAAAGCCCTGACATCCCCGTGTATGCTGTGCGCCGATTCTTTCCCTTTTCAGGAGCGCTTCCGTGACCACCAGCAATCGCATTCTTCTTGGCGTCAACATCGACCACGTTGCTACCCTGCGCCAGGCCCGGGGCACCCGTTACCCTGACCCGGTCAAGGCCGCGCTGGACGCCGAAGAAGCAGGCGCCGACGGGATCACCGTGCACCTGCGCGAAGACCGCCGGCACATCCAGGAACGCGACGTGCTGGTGCTCAAGGATGTGCTGCAGACCCGCATGAACTTCGAGATGGGCATCACCGAAGAAATGATGGCCTTCGCCGAGCGCATCCGCCCGGCGCATATTTGCCTGGTTCCGGAAACCCGTCAGGAACTGACCACCGAAGGCGGTCTGGATGTGGCCGGCCAGGAAGCGCGGATCAAAGCCGCGGTCGAACGCCTGTCGCAGATTGGCAGCGAAGTCTCGCTGTTTATCGACGCCGACCAACGGCAGATCGAAGCCTCGCGCCGCGTGGGTGCCCCAGCGATCGAACTGCACACAGGCCGTTACGCCGATGCCACCACCCCGACCGAAGTCGCCGACGAACTGCAACGCATCATCGACGGCGTGGCCTGCGGCCTGCGTGAAGGCTTGATCGTCAATGCCGGCCATGGCCTGCACTACCACAACGTTGAGGCTGTGGCGGCGATCAAGGGCATCAACGAACTGAACATCGGCCACGCGCTGGTCGCCCATGCGCTGTTCGTCGGTTTCAAAGGCGCGGTAGCCGAGATGAAAGCGCTGATCCTGGCCGCCGCCAAGCACTGACCCTGGATCAACCTGTAGGAGCGAGCTTGCTCGCGAAAAGCCCGAGAACAGCGCGGGGGGCCAGAATCCCCGCGTCATCGTTAACGACCTTCGCGAGCAAGCTCGCTCCTACAGGTCTCCTGCGGCAATGCGAAGCCTTACTGTTTAGCCTGTGGGGGTGTATCGTATTTGCCCTTTGCGGGCCTTGCGCCCGCGCAGATACGTGAGGTTGTTGTGTCCCGATCCTTTTCCCGTCGACAAATCCTAGGTGGCCTCGCCGGCCTGGCAGTAGTGGGCGTGGGTGCCGGTGGCGCCTATCGCTACTGGCTGGGGAAAGTCGCGGACGCCAGTGCCGGGCGCGATTACGAACTGATCGCCGCGCCACTGGACGTGGAACTGGTGCCGGGGCACACAACCCAGGCCTGGGCGTTCGGCCCGTCGGCGCCGGGCACCGAGTTGCGCGTACGTCAGGGCGAGTGGCTGCGGGTGCGGTTTATCAACCACCTGCCGGTCGCCACCACCATCCACTGGCACGGTATCCGCCTGCCCCTGGAAATGGACGGCGTGCCCTACGTCTCGCAACTGCCGGTATTGCCCGGCGAGTATTTCGATTACCAGTTCCGCGTGCCGGATGCCGGCAGCTACTGGTATCACCCCCATGTGAGCAGCAGCGAAGAGCTGGGCCGTGGCCTGGTCGGCCCTTTGATTGTCGAAGAGCGCGAGCCCACCGGCTTCAAGCATGAGCGCACCCTGAGCCTGAAAAACTGGCATATCGACGAACAGGGTGAATTTGTCGAGTTCAGCATCCCCCGTGAAGCGGCGCGTGGCGGTACGGCCGGGCGCCTGTCGACTATCAATGGCGTGCCCCAGGCGGTCATTGACCTGCCGGCCGGGCAAATCACCCGGGTGCGCCTGCTCAACCTGGACAACACCCTGACCTATCGCCTGAATATCCCCAACGCCGAGGCGCAGATCTACGCCCTGGACGGCAACCCCATCGAGCCACGGCCCTTGGGCAAGGAGTACTGGCTGGGTCCGGGCATGCGTATTTGCCTGGCAATCAAGGCCCCGCCGGCCGGCGAAGAGCTGTCGATCCGCAATGGCCCGGTGCGCCTGGGCACCTTCCGCTCGGTGGCCAACACCGACGCCCCTGGCGAGTGGCCGCCCGCGTTGCCGGCCAACCCGATTGCCGAACCGGACCTGGCCAATGCCGAGAAACTCAACTTCAATTTCGAATGGGTCGGTTCGGTCTCGGTCAATGTCGAGAACAGGCCGCCGAGCCTGTGGCAGATCAACGGCCAGGCCTGGGATATCACCGACAAGACCTGCGCCGACCGGCCGATTGCCAAGCTCGAATTGGGCAAGAGCTATATTTTTGAATTGAAAAACATGACCCAGTACCAGCACCCGATCCACCTGCATGGCATGAGTTTCAAGGTGATCGCCTCGAACCGCCACAAGGTCACGCCGTACTTCACCGACACCTACTTGCTGGGCAAGAATGAACGCGCCCGCGTGGCGTTGGTGGCAGATAACCCCGGGGTGTGGATGTTCCATTGCCACGTGATCGACCATATGGAAACCGGCCTGATGGCCGCCATCGAGGTGGCGTGATGCGCCAGATTCGCCCGACGGCGATTATCGACCGCAGCCGTGACCAGGACTTTATGCGCGCAGCCCTGGCCCTCGCCGCCCAAGGCGCGGCCCTTGGTGAAGTACCGGTGGGTGCGGTGCTGGTGCAGGACGGTGAAATCATCGGGCGCGGCTTCAACTGCCCGATCAGCGGCAGCGACCCGAGCGCCCACGCCGAGATGGTCGCCATCCGCGCGGCCGCCCAGGCCGTCAGCAACTACCGTCTGCCGGGCAGCACCCTGTATGTGACCCTGGAGCCGTGCAGCATGTGCGCAGGTTTGATCGTGCATTCGCGCATCGCCCGGGTGGTGTACGGCGCACTGGAGCCCAAGGCGGGGATTGTGCAGAGCCAGGGGCAGTTCTTTACCCAGGGCTTTTTGAACCATCGGGTGTTGTATGAAGGCGGGGTGTTGGCCGAGGAGTGCGGGGCGGTGTTGAGTGAGTTCTTCAAGGCCAGAAGGGCCAAGCCCACGGCCTGAACACACCATAAATCCCAATTTGGCAATCCAATCGATGTGGGAGCTTGCTTGCCTGCGATAGCATCACCGCGGTCTGCCTGATACACCGCGGTGCCTGCATCGCCGGCAAGCCGGCTCCTACAGGCATGGGCTATTTCTTGGCGATGATCACCGCTCGCATCGGCGCCGGCAGCCCCTCAATCGTTTTGCTGTGATCCTCAGGGTCGAGGAAGTCACTCAGGGATTGATACTTCATCCACTCGGTCCCACGTTGTTCCTCGACCGTGGTCACGCTGACATCCACGCAACGCACATCGCTGAAGCCAGCACGGCGCAGCCACAGCATCAGTGCCGGTACGGATGGCAGAAACCACACGTTGCGCATCTGCGCATAGCGGTCTTCCGGCACCAGCACCTGCTGCTGATCACCTTCGATCACCAAGGTTTCCAGCACCAGTTCGCCGCCCTTGACCAGGCAATCCTTGAGTGCCAGCAAGTGCTCGATCGGCGAGCGGCGGTGGTAGAACACGCCCATGGAAAACACGGTGTCGAAACCTTCCATGTTCGGCGGCAGGTCTTCGAACGGGAACGGCAGGTGCCAGGCGTTGGGAGCCGACAGGTAGCGCTGCACCGCCTGGAACTGGCAGAAAAACAGCCAGTTGGGATCGACGCCAATCACGCTGTCGGCACCGGCGCCGAGCATGCGCCACATGTAGTAGCCGTTGCCACAACCCACATCGAGGATGCGTTTGCCTTTGAGGTTCAGGTGCGGCGCGACCCGCGACCATTTCCAGTCCGAGCGCCATTCGGTGTCCACATGCACCCCGAACAGATCGAACGGCCCCTTGCGCCACGGGCTCAGGCCCATCAACGCGGTATGCATCTGCGTGCGGGTCGCGTCATCGCAATCGGTGTCGAGGGTCAGACCGTTGAGCAGGTCGATTTCACTGGGCAGGATCTTGGGTAATGCGTCCAGCGCACTTTGCCAGCGCGCGAGGTCGCCATGACCCTTTTCCATTTTTGCATCGAGTTGTGCTTGCAGGCCTTGGGCCCAGACGGCCAGGGGCGTGCCGACCAGATGGCGGGCGAGGGGAGACAGATCAATCATGGCAAGGCAATCAACGAGGCAAAGTTAAGACACTGGAACCACGGCACGACTTTCGAGAACCCGGCCGCCAACAGGCGTTCGCGGTGTTCTTCGAGGCTGTCGGGCTTCATGACGTTTTCGATGGCGCTGCGCTTCTGGGCGATTTCCAGCTCGCTGTAGCCGTTGGCGCGCTTGAACGCCACATGCAGGTCGGTGAGCAGTGCATGCTCTTGGGGATCATTGAAGCGCAGTTTTTCCGAGAGAATCAGCGCGCCACCCGGCAGCAGCGCCTGGCGGATCCGCCCAAGCAGCGCCAGGCGTTCCTCGGGGGCGATAAATTGCAGGGTGAAATTCAGCGCCACCACCGAGGCCGGCTGGAACTGCAGGGCGAGGATATCGCCGTCGATCACCTCCACCGGCAACAGCTCCTGGAACATCGAGTCCTGGCCGTTGAGGTATTCGCGACAGCGCTCCACCATCGCCGCCGAGTTATCCACAGCGATCACCCGGCAACCGTCGGTGCGCACGTGGCGGCGCAGGGCCTGGGTCACGGCGCCGAGGGACGAGCCCAGGTCGTACAGCACGCTATTGGGCTGGGCAAACTGCGCGGCGAGCACACCGAGGTTCTCGACAATGGTCGGGTAGCCGGGCACCGAGCGCTTGATCATGTCCGGGAACACCCGCACCACGTCCTCGTTAAAGGCGAAGTCCGGCACCTGGGGCAAGGGCTGGGCGAATAGGCGATCGGGTTCTTTGCTCACGGCTGTTCCGGCGACGAAGGGGAAAAGGCCGGCATTTTAGCCAACTTGCTCCCTGGATGCGCGGGTTGTCTGATGGAACGCCGATGCGGTGATGCCCCACTGGCCCAACCAATAGGTAATGATCAACAGATACGGCGCGGCATCGAAGGTCACCACAAAGCGGTTGATGCCGATCAGCGTGTCGGAAAACACAAACAACGCCGCGCCAATGGCCGCCAGTTGCGCCGAGCGCTTGGGTACATCGCTGCCCAGGCGAGCCAGTGCCCGCCAGAGCATGGCGCTGATCACCAGCGCATACACCACCACCGGAATCAGCAAGTCGCCCAGGCCGTGGGAAATCAGGATGCTCAACAAGATCGCCCCAACCCCCAGCGCCAGTGCGAGTGGCAACAGTGCCGGGCGGCGGCAGTCGCTGAAGTAGGCCTTGAGGTACGCCAGGTGCGCGACCAGGAATGCGCCCAGGCCGAAGATAAACAGGTCGCCGGGCCAGGCCAGCAACACATCGCCGACCAGGGAGAAGATCAACCCCAGGCTGATCCAGCGTCGATAGTCGCTGGGTGGCGCGTCATGCAGCCAACCCAACATCGCCAGTACCGGCAGCGGCTTGACCAACAGGCAGAGCAATGTCGCGTGCGTGCTCAGGCCGTAGATAAAGGTACCCGCCCCCATCGACGCAAGAATCATCCATGGCATATCAGTTCACCGTAATGGCGCAGTCAAAGGTGTCCACCGGATTCACTTCCGGGGCCCAGGGTTGTTGGGAGGTCAGGCGCAGGCGGCCACTACCGGCGGTAAAGGCCTGGAAGCGCCAGGTCGATTGCCCCGCGGCACCGACCACACCGGCGTCCTCGGGATTGCTGTAGACCTCGGGGCCGAGGCTGCGCAGCACGCCGCCGGCCGAATCCTGGATCGCCCAGCGATAACCGGTGGTGGGGTTGCTTGGCAAGGTCAGGGTCAGGTTTTGCCCGGCCTTGAGCTTGAGCGGGCAGGCGCTCTGTTTTTCGACGGTGACGTTTTGCTTCGGTGCACTGGCGCAAGCCGCGAGCAGGGCGAGGCTTAGCGGAAGAAGCAGGCGGGCAGCGGTCATGAAGGCTCCGTTTATTGGCGACGAAGGGCGAGCATAACCGAAGATGAGACAAGGTGTTACAGCAGGGTTTTGGGTTGAGGCGGCTGGCGCCATCGCGGGCAAGCCCGCTCCCACATTCGACCGCGTTCCAAAGGATGCACTCGGTCAAATGTGGGAGCGGGCTTGCCCGCGATGAGGCCAGTGCAGGCGCTACAGAACTATCAGAACAACACCTTCGCCACATCCGCAAACCGCTTGGCAAAGTGCACCGTCATGCCCTCTTTGAGGTACTCCGGCAATTCCTCGAAGCTGCCACGGTTAGGCTCTGGCAGGATCAACTCGTGAATCTTCTGCCGCCGCGCCGCAATCACCTTCTCACGCACGCCGCCAATCGGCAGCACGTGCCCGGTCAGGGTCAGTTCGCCGGTCATGGCCACGCCTTTTTTCGGCGGCTGGTTACGTGCCAGCGACAACAACGCACTGGCCATGGTCACCCCGGCACTCGGGCCGTCTTTGGGCGTGGCGCCTTCCGGTACGTGCAGGTGCACGAAGGCTTCATCGAAGAACTTCGGATCACCGCCAAACGACTTCAGGTTGGAGCTGATGTAGCTGTAGGCGATTTCGGCGGATTCCTTCATCACTTCACCCAATTGCCCGGTGAGCTTGAAGCCGCGATTGAGCGTGTGGATGCGCGTCGCCTCGATCGGCAAGGTCGCGCCACCCATGCTGGTCCAGGCCAGGCCGGTGATGACGCCGGTGCCCGACAGCACTTGCTCGTTGCGAAACACCGGCATCCCCAGGGAGCTTTCCAGGTCCTTGTTGCCGATCTTGATCACTGAATCCGGTTCATCCAGCAGCTTGACCACCGCTTTGCGTACCAGCTTGCCCAGCTGTTTTTCCAACTGACGCACCCCGGCTTCGCGGGCATAGCCGTCGATCAGCGCGCGCAGGGCGCCGTCGGTGATGCTCAGGCTGTTCTTGGCCACGCCGGCTTTTTCCAGCTGTTTTGGCCACAGGTGACGCTTGGCGATGGCGACTTTTTCTTCGGTGATATAGCCCGACAGGCGAATCACTTCCATGCGGTCCAGCAGCGGCCCGGGGATTGAGTCCAGGGTGTTGGCGGTACACACGAACAGCACTTTGGACAGGTCCAGGCGCAGGTCCAGGTAGTGGTCGAGGAATTCGACGTTCTGTTCCGGGTCGAGGGTTTCCAGCAGGGCCGACGCGGGGTCGCCCTGGAAGCTCTGGCCCATCTTGTCGATCTCGTCGAGCATGATCACCGGGTTCATCACCTCCACATCCTTGAGCGCCTGCACCAGCTTGCCCGGCAGGGCGCCGATGTAGGTGCGGCGATGGCCCTTGATCTCGGCCTCGTCGCGCATGCCGCCGACGCTGAAGCGGTAGAACGGCCGCCCCAGGGACTCGGCAATGGATTTGCCGACGCTGGTCTTGCCCACGCCCGGCGGGCCCACCAGCAGCACGATGGACCCGGCGACTTCGCCTTTATAGGCACCGACGGCGAGGAACTCGAGGATGCGGCTCTTGATGTCATCCAGGCCCGCATGGTGCTTATCCAGGACTTTGCGCGCGTGCTTGAGGTCCAGTTTGTCCTCGCCATACACGCCCCACGGCACCGAGGTGGCCCAGTCCAGGTAGTTGCGCGTGACCGCGTATTCCGGCGAGCCGGTCTCGAGGATCGACAGCTTGTTGAGTTCTTCATCGATGCGTTTCTGCGCCTGGGCCGGCAGCACTTTGCCTTCCAGGCGTTGCTCGAACTGTTCGACGTCAGCGCTGCGATCGTCCTTGGTCAGCCCCAGTTCCTGCTGGATCACCTTGAGCTGTTCCTTGAGGAAGAACTCGCGCTGGTGTTCGCCGATCTTGCGGTTTACCTCGGCGGAAATTTCCTTTTGCAGGCGCGCGACTTCAACCTCTTTGCGCAGCATCGGCAACACTTTTTCCATGCGCTTGAGCATCGGCACGCAGTCCAGCACTTCCTGCAACTCGTTACCGGTGGCCGACGTCAGCGCGGCGGCGAAGTCAGTCAGGGGCGACGGATCGTTGGGGCTGAAGCGGTTGAGGTAGTTCTTCAGCTCTTCGCTGTACAGCGGGTTGAGCGGCAGCAGCTCCTTGATCGCATTGATCAGCGCCATGCCGTAGGCCTTGACCTCGTCGGTCGGCTCGCTGGGCTGGTGCGGGTATTCGACTTCCACCAGGTACGGTGGGCGGTGGTGCTTGAGCCAGGTCTTGATGCGCACGCGGGTCAGGCCCTGGGCGACGAATTGCAGCTTGCCGTTCTCGCGGCTGGCGTGGTGCACCTTGACCAGGGTGCCGTACAGCGGCAAGGCAGAGGTATCGAAATGCCGTGGGTCTTCGGGCGGGGTGTCCATGAAGAACAGGGCCAGGGAGTGATGGTCGGATTTGCTCACCAACTCCAGGGTCTCGGCCCAGGGCTCTTCATTGACGATCACCGGCAACACTTGCGCCGGGAAGAACGGGCGGTTGTGGATCGGGATGATATAGACCTTGTCCGGCAGGTTCTGCCCAGGCAGGGCGAGGCCGGTGTTGGACGACGGAGTTTCGGCGTTTTCGGGGTCGGCGTAGTCGTTGAGGTCGATATCGGGGAATTCTTGCTGGTCGCTCATGGGGCACCTGCATAGTGAAGTATGGAGGTTAGATGGGGCAGGTGAGGGGTGGTTTCAATGGCGGCGCGTTGTTAGCAACAAATTGCATGACATTTTCGAATGTCAGTGCAGCAGCCCTATGGGCGTGGGCCAGTCGGATCGTCGCGTCGCGCCGGTACAAAACAGGGGTGGTTTACGGCCTGTCAGGGCCATTTAGACGGTGATCTGTCGTCAAAATAATGTCAGCCAACCACCCGCATTTATTAGGTTTACTTCTGCCCAGCGACGGCTAATCTGGGTTTTCCGAATGTGCTCAGTGAACGGGCATTTATTTGACACCGGCTCTGCAGTCGCGAGGGATGCGTATGACAAAAGGACGCTTGAGCTGGGGCGCGGGCACGCTGCCAGGAGGCAAGCGGATGAAATGGCGCCATGCCTTCCAGACCCGTCTGGCCGGGGTGTTGGCGTTATTGCTGCTGGTCGTGGTGGGCGCGGTGTACTTCGCCGTCCAGGGCGCTACCTCCCGCGCCGTGGAAAACCAGGCCCAAGTGCAATTGGAGACCGGCAGCCGAGTGTTCGAGCGCTTGCTGGACTTGCGTGGCCGCCGCCTGCAATACGGCCTGGACTGGCTCACGGTGGACGCGCAGTTTCGCCGCGCAGTTGCTGAAGGCCAGCCGGCACAGATCCTCGCGGCCCTGCAGCGCCATGGCACGGGGATCCGCAGCAGCGAGGTGTTTGTGCTGGGGCTCGATGGGCAGGTCCTCGTCAGTACCCTCGATGGGGTGCCCGCCCAACAGGCCTTTCCCTATGCCCAGGCGCTGCGCCATGCGCGGCGCAACTCCCTGCAAATGCTCATCGTCGCCCTGGCCGGGCAACCGTTCCTGCTGGTCCAGGAAGATGTCCTGGACCCGCTGCCCATCGCCCGGGTGGTCATGGGGTTCGCCATGGATGAGGTATTCGCCGCCGAACTCCGCTCCCTGAGCAATCTGGAAGTGTCGTTCATGAGCCTGGACAACGGCCAGCCAGGCACCTTGTTCAGCACCCAGCCGTTGGCGGACCGCCCGGCTATCATCCAGGCGCTGCAGAACTCGAACATCAACCCATTGGCGCAGATGAGCGAATGGCACGGCCAGCGTTTTCTCAGCCAGGTCCTGGCCCTGGCCAACACCGGCGATGGCGGGCAAGTCATGGCTTTGCTGCAAAGCCCGCTGGACCATGCCCTGCAATCCTTCGCGCCGCTGGACCGGCAATTTCTCGGCATTGCCCTGGCGGCCTTGATGGTTTCTCTGGTGGGCGCACTGTTGATGGCGCGCCGCGTATCGCGCCCGCTGGATGCCCTGGTGCAGGCGGCCGAGCGTATCGGCGCCGGTGATTACCGCACGCCCGTAGCGGTGCGTGGCAAGGATGAGTTCGGCCTGCTGGCCCGTGCCTTCAATGCGATGCAGAGCGGCATCGCCGTGCGTGAACGACAACTGGCCCATAACGCCTTGCACGATGCCCTGACCGGGCTGCCCAACCGCGCCCTGGCCATGGAGCGCCTGGGCAGTGCGATCAGTGCGCGGCGGCCGGTGGTGTTGCTGTACCTGGGGATCGAAAACTACCGGGTGATCAACGAAGGCTTCGGCCCCCAGGGCGTCGAGGAAATGCTCCGTGAAGCCAGCCGCTGCCTGCTGTCGAGCCTGGCGGCGGGGGATTCGGCGGCGCGCATTACCGGCAGCGAATTTCTCGTGTTGCTGGAAAACACCAAGCTCGACAGCGCCGTGGCCCGCGCCGACCGCCTCTACAGCCTGCTCACCGAGCCGCAGCGGGTCGGTGGCGATGAACTGCGCCACGAAGTGAGCATGGGCATTGCCGCCTACCCCGAAGATGGCCTGCAGGTTGAAGAACTGATCAGCCGCGCCGCCATTGCCCGCCACGATGCCGCCGCGCTGCCCGGCTATTTGCAGATCTATCAACAGGACCGAGACCTCGCCCACCAACGCCAGATCAGCCTGATCCGCGACCTGCGGCGTGCCGCCATCGAAGACGAATTGTTCCTGTGTTATCAACCCAAGCTCGACCTGCGCCACGGCTACGTGCGCCAGGCCGAAGCGCTGTTGCGCTGGCAGCACCCGACCCTGGGCCTGGTGTCCCCCGCCGAATTCATCCCCCTGGCCGAACGCTCCGGCAGCATGGCCAGCCTGACTCATTGGGTGATTGAAGAAGCGATCCGCCAGTTGGCAGAGTGGAGCGTGCGTGGGCTGGAGGTGCAGCTTTCGGTGAACATCTCGGTCGACGACCTGGGCGACGAAGGGCTGGCGCCGCGGGTGACCGAGCTGCTGGAACTGCACGGGGTGCTGGCCGGGCAGTTGATTTTCGAAATCACCGAAAGCGCGATCATGCACAACCCGGAACAGGCCTTGCGCATCCTCGAGCAACTGCGTGGCTGTGGCATCAGCCTGTCGGTGGACGACTTCGGCACGGGCTACTCGTCCCTGGCCCAATTGCAGCGCCTGCCGGTGCAGGAACTGAAGATTGACCAGTCCTTTGTACGCAACCTCGACAGCACCAGCGGCGACGCGGTGATCGTGCGTTCGACCATCGAGATGAGCCACAACCTGGGGCTCAAGGTCGTGGCCGAAGGGGTGGAGTTCGAGCCGAGCTTGAGGCTGCTCAAGCAATGGAATTGCGACACGGCCCAGGGCTACCTGATCAGCCGGCCGCTGAATGCCATGGCCTTTGAGATGTGGATGCGCCGCGACCGCAGCGCTGTCTGAGCGTCCCAACACAGCCCCACAGGTAAGCAGCTCCGCACTTTGGTTTTGCTGTTGCTCTGCTTTTGATCTCAGGCGCCCCGTCAAACCACGCTGGCCTGCGCAGCTATATCCCTTGTAGGAGCTGGCTTGCCAGCGATGGCGCCAGCAAGAACAACTTGGGGTGTCAGGTACCCAACGTCATCGTTAACGACCATCGCCGGCAAGCCAGCTCCTACAGTTGGACTGTATTGCCAATAAAAAGCCCCGCAATTGCGGGGCTTTTTTGTTGCTGGCTGGTTTAGTCGGCCAGTTTGAACGCCATTACATAGTCACCCTGCTTGGTCCCCAGGGAACCATGACCGCCCGCCACGACCAGCACGTACTGCTTGCCGTCCTTGCCGGTGTAGGTCATTGGGGTGGTCTGTGCGCCTGCAGGCAGGCGGCCTTCCCACAGTTGCTTGCCGTTTTTCACGTCATAGGCACGCAGGTACTGATCAAGGGTACCGCTGAGGAAGGACACGCCACCGGCGGTGGTGAAGGTCCCGCCCAGGCTTGGCACGCCCATGCTCAGGGGGATGGGAACCGGCGAGCTGTCACGCACGGTGCCGTTCTTGTGCATCCAGATAGTCTTGTTGTTGGTCAAGTCCACGGCTGCCACATAACCCCAGGCCGGAGCCTGGCACGGCAGGCCCATTGGCGAGAGCATCGCTTCCAGGACCACGCCATATGGCGTGCCTTTGTTCGGCTGCACGCCTTCTGTCTCGCTAACACGCGGGCCCATGGCGGCGATTTTCTCGGCCGGGATCATGGTCGATTTGAACGCCATGTAGCTCGGGTTGACGAACGCGATCTGGCGCACCGGGTCAACCGAGATGCCGCCCCAGTCGAACACGCCGAAGTTGCCTGGGTAGACGATCGAGCCTTGCAGCGATGGCGGGGTGAACGGGCCGTCGTAGCGCAGGGACTTGAAGTCGATCCGGCACAGCAGTTGGTCGAACGGGGTCACACCCCACATGTCACGTTCCTTGAGGGGCGGTGGCATGAAGTTGAGGTCGGACTTGGGCTGGGTTGGCGAAGTGTGATCACCGGCCACTGCGCCTTGCGGCACAGGGATTTCGTTGATCGGCACCACTGGCTCGCCGGTCGCCCGGTCCAGCACGTAGATGCTGCCTTGCTTGGTCGAGGCCATCACGGCTTGTTTCACGCCGGCGGCGGTCTTGATGTCGATCAGGCTCGGCTGCCCGCCCACGTCCATGTCCCACAGGTCATGGTGGGTGAACTGGTAGTGCCAGCGCACTTTACCGGTGTCGATATCCAGCGCTGTCAGGCCGGCAGCGTGCAGTTCCGACGCAGGCGTGCGGTAGCCCCCGAACTGGTCCGGGGTCTGGTTGCCCATCGGCAGGTAGAGCATGCCGAGTTTTTCGTCGACGGCGAACATGGACCACATGTTCGGCGAGTTGCGGGTGTAGGTCTTGCCTTCGGCAATCGGCGTAGTGTCGTCCGGGTTGCCGCTGTCCCAGTTCCACACCAGCTTGCCGGTGTGCACGTCGAACGCGCGGATCACGCCGCTCGGCTCGTCGGTGGAGACGTTATCGGTTACGTGACCGCCAATCACCACCAGGTTCTTGGTAACGGCGGGCGGCGAGGTGGAGTAGTAGCCACCTGGGGCGAAAGCGCCGATGTTGGCGCCCAGGTCGACCTGGCCTTTGTCACCGAAGTCTTCGCACATCTTGCCGGTGTCGGCGTTCAGGGCGATCAGGCGGGTGTCGGCGGTCGGCAGGAAGATCCGGCGCGGGCACGCATTGGCGGCTGGCGCAGTGGCGTCAGTGGCCGGGCTTTGCTCGGTGGCGGCATAGGCGGCGTCATCGTGATAGGTCACGCCACGGCAGGTCATGTGCGCCCAGCCCTTGAAGTTCTCGGCTTTCTGCGTCGAGAGCTTAGGGTCGAAACGCCAGATTTCCTTGCCGGTATCCGGGTCAAGGGCGATCACCTGGCTGTGCGGCGTGCACACGTAGAGCATGCCGTTGACTTTCAGCGGGGTGTTTTCCGCGGTGGTTTCACCGGGGTCGCCAGGGCCAGGCAGGTCGCCGGTGCGATAGGTCCAGGCCGGCACCAGCTTGTGCGCGTTTTGCGGGGTGATCTGCGCCAGGGGCGAGTAACGGTCACCGAAAGCCGAGCGGCCATAGGAGTTCCAGTCGCCATCGGCCTGGGCCGGCGCGGCATTGGTCATGCCCGGTACCGCATCGCGGTCCAGTTGGCCTTTGATTTCACCGGGGTTGGTGAACTGGCTGGCCACGGCGGTTGCACCGGCCAGCACCACGGCCACGCTCAGCGCGCCAGTGCCCAGCGGGGCAGGTTGCCCACGCAGCAAGGGGCGGCGGAACCACGGCAGGAGCATGACGATACCCAAGCCAAACAGCAGGGCCAGGCGCGGTACCAACTGCCACCAGTCCAGGCCGACTTCCCACAGGGCCCACACGGTACTGGCGAACAGCACCACCGCGTACAGGCCCAGCGCCGCACGGCGGGTGGCCAGCAGCAGGAAGCCGGTCAGGGTGATGCCGATACCGGCCAGCAGGTAGTACAGCGACCCGCCGAGCATGCTCAGCTTGATGCCCCCGGCCAACAAGGCCAGGCCCATGATCAGCAGCAAGATCCCCAGCAGCCTGGGCAGCAGGCGGCTTGGACTTGAAGCACCATCAGTGCTCATAGTGTGATTCTCCGTGACGTTTAAGGTAGTCCCGCGCTTGTTCACTGTAGATGACGTTTGCGCGCAGGCTTGGTTCAGGGCTAATTGCGTTTATTGCGATTCAGAAGGACGCTTGCAGCTTGATCCCGCCGACCAGCGCGTCATCCACCTGGGCGACGGCCCCCGGATGACGGATGTACTGCAGGTTCGGGCGCACCGTCAGCCAGTTGCTGACGTGCACGCCGTAATAGAGTTCGGCGCTGTATTCGGTGTCTTGCACCGGCAGGTAGGCGGCGTCGTCAAAGTCGTACACCGCGCGGGCCTGGTTGCTGGCCTGGGCGTTCTTGCGGTACGCCGGGTTGACGTGGACGCGGGCCACGGCAAAGCCGATATCGTCCTTGGCACGGGCATCGAACGGGCCTTTGTAGACCACCCCGGCCTGGACATAGTTATCCACAGCGTTGGTTTTCTTATCGTGCATCGTCGCGTTGGCGAACACGCTCAAGCCCCGGGTGTTGTCGCTGGCCAGGCTGCTGACTTGCTGCTGCACGCCCAGCCACACGCCGTGCTTGCTGGAGGCGCTGCGATAGGCCTCGCCACTGACGGCTGCGGGCTGGTCGTTGCGGTCTTTGTACACGTCGCTGGCCTTGGCGCTGCTGTAGTAATAGCCGGCGCGGTATTCACCAGCAAGGCCGTGGATCTTCGGGGTCCACACCAACTCCACCGGCAGCAAGGCGCCTTGGGTGCCGCTGCCGCTGAGCTTGAAGCCATTACCGCGCTCGAGGTTGGACGGGTTCTG
Organism: Pseudomonas sp. 06C 126; assembly: GCF_001855215.1. Lineage (NCBI taxonomy): Bacteria > Pseudomonadati > Pseudomonadota > Gammaproteobacteria > Pseudomonadales > Pseudomonadaceae > Pseudomonas > Pseudomonas sp. 06C 126. The sequence continues at coordinate 31,523 of NZ_MIFU01000096.1, forward strand.
TTCATAGGCGCCGATTTGCGCGTACAGCTCGGGCGTCAGGTGGTATTTGACCCGCAGCGCCCATTGGCTGACCGGCCAGTTGTACCAGATGCCGCCGACCCAGTTGCCCACTTGGGAGCCGCAGAACGCCAGGTTCTGGAAGTCGCAGGGGAAGCTGTTGAAGTCCTCGCCTTCGCCAAAACGCCCAGCCTTGATATCCAGCTTCTGGTCGAAGAACTTCTGCTGGTACCACATCTGCGTCAGGCGCCAGGTCTGGCCACGGCCCCAGACTTCCTGGGACGAGGTAAAGCCGCCGACCCGCGGATCGTTGATGCGATCGTTGGTGATGTTGTTGCCACTGCGCTCGGTGATCGTCAGTTGGAACTCGGCGTCGTGCCAGCCAAGGATCTTCTGCAGGTCCAGGTGGCTGCCGAAGGCCCATTGATCGCTGTAGCGCGCAGTGCGGTCGTGGTCCGAGCCGCCGTGCAGGTTGCTGCCCATCTCACCGGTGTAGTCGATCTTGAAGTCGTAGCCCTGTTGAGACAGCGCTGTCCGAGAGCCGCCGAAATCACCCAGCATCCACGGGGACTCACGGTCAAAGGCCGGCGCGGCCTGGGCGTAGGTGATCAGGCACAAAGGCAGCAGTGCAGCGCACAGGCGCAGGGTTGGGAAAGCAGGCATAGGCAAGGGCAGGTCTTAATAGTTTTTGGTTTTAGTACGCAAACCGCGATTGGCGGGTGCCAACGGGTCAGGTTTGAGCGGCGGATGAAACGTTTCAGGTTGTTGCCGACAAGGATAAAGCGCCGGCTCGGGGAGAGAAAGCGCTAATCGCAAGATGGATTCTTTCGGATTTGGTAACAGTCGGTGCAGGCACCGCAAAACTAATGTAGGAGCAGGCAAGCCAGCTCCCACAGGTTGCAGGTCAGTGTCTGTCAGAAGGTCGTGCGCAAGCCCACCTGCACACTGCGCCCCGGCGCCGGCGCAATATCGCGCAGGATCGAGCTGGCATAACGTACGGTCTGGTTGGTCAGGTTCTCGCCGTTGACGAACGCCAGCCATTGGCTGCCGCCCAGGTTGAAGCGATAACCGGCGCTGGCGCCCAAGGTGGTGTAGCCGTCGGTCCCGCTTTCGTTGCGCGGTACACGGCCCTGGCCGGCAGCGTGCTCGACATCAATGCGCGCCTGCCAGCGGTCCAGTTCCCACAACAAACCACTGTTCAAGCGCAGTGGGGCGATGCGCGGCAAGGCTTCGCCGGTATCCAGGTTGGTGGCGCGGGTGTAGTCGCCCGACAGTTCCAGGGCGAATTTGCCGTAGGCCCCTTCGCTGAGTTTCCAGTGATCCTGGGCTTCGAAGCCGACGAAACGCGCGCGCACGCCGGAGTAGGTGTATTCCGGGATGCCATCGGCGTCTTCTTCGCCCTCGTCATTCAAGGTGCGGCCGCTGTTCAGCAAGCCAATGTAGTTGGAGAAGTGGCTGTAGAACACGCCGAAGCTGCCCTTGTGGGTGCCATTGTCAAAGCGCAGGGCCAGGTCGCTGGCCACGGCCTTTTCCTTCGACAGCTTGGCATCACCCACTTCATAGGTACCGGTGGCGACGTGGGCGCCGTTGGCATACAGCTCGTAGAAAGTCGGAGCGCGCTCGGTGTAGCCCAAGGTCGCGGCCAGCGACCAGATGGGCGTCAGCGTATACACCGCGCCCGACGACAGGCTGCCGGCGGTGAAGCTGCTGGAGCTGTTGGCCTTGGCGAAACGCTCGTTGCCTTTGCCGTCCGGGTCGACGGTGGTGTGCTCCAGGCGTGCACCCAGGCTCAGTTTCAGGCGTTCGCTGGCCTGCATTTCTTCGAGGATAAACAGCGCGCCAGCATTGGTATCGGTCTGCGGTACGAAAGCTTCCTCGCCCAAGGCGGAGAATTCGCTACGGCTGACCTGGGCGCCGACGATGCCATCGAAAGGCCCCATCGGCTGGTGGCGCGCTTCGATGCGTGCTTCATAGCCTTTGTTCTTGAAGGTGGTGCCGGTTTCGCCACCTTCGATTTCGCGGTGTTCGTAATCGGTGTAGCCGGCGTCGAGTTTGACCGAGGTAAACGGGCCTTGCAGGTTGCGAATCTCCGATGCGAACGCGTAATGCTCCTGCTGCATGCGGATGCGCACATCCTGTTCGGCGGGTGAGCCGTAGTTGCTGTCGGAGTTGCTGTAGGACAGCCCGGCATAACCGTCGTCCCACGTGTAGGAACCGCCCACCGCGCCGCCGTCCTGGCGTCCGTCGCTGTTGCCCAGGCGGCCGTTTTTGCCGGGGCCATTCTCGCTTTGGGGGGCGTGGCGGCTGCGGGCGTAACCGGGGATTTTCAGGTCGTTGAATTCCCGCGCGCTGGCATCCAGATGCAGGGCGAAGGTGCCGTTGCCGGCTTCCAGTTTGCCGGCGCTGCTGCGGGTGGTGTCGGCGCCGCCGTAGCGCAGTTCACCGGCACCGTGGATGCCTTCGATGGCTTCGGTGGGGATGCGATTGTCGAAGGTGTTGACCACGCCGCCAATGGCGCTGCCGCCGTAGAGCAGGGCAGCCGGGCCGCGCACGATCTCGATGCGCTCGACGTTGACCGGGTCCAGCGGCACCGCATGGTCATAGGACAGCGACGAGGCATCCAGCGCGCCGACGCCATTGCGCAGGATGCGGATGCGGTCGCCATCCTGGCCACGGATGATCGGGCGGCTGGCGCCAGGGCCGAAGTACGACGACGACACCCCTGGCTGCTTGTTCAGGGTTTCGCCCAGGCTGCCTTTTTGTTGCAGGGTCAGGTCATCGCCTTCCAGCACCGTCGTGGGCGAGGCCAGTTGCTGGCTGCCCAGGGGGTTGCCGGTGATGACTTGGGGTTGCAGTTCCAGGGCGTGGGCCTGGGAGCCGATCAACAGGGCAGCCGCCAGCGGGGTCAGGCGCCAGAGAGGGGAGAGGGACATCGGGAGGTTCCTTGGTCGAGCAGAGAGTTGGATACTTATAGTTACAATATAACATCTCTTTTTAGGCCGTGGAGTGGAACTTTTCACAAGCCCTGTAGGAGCGAGCTTGCTCGCGAAAAACTTCAGGACGCCGCGTTAAACCTGATGCCCCGCTTCAGCGTTGACGATTTTCGCGAGCAAGCTCGCTTCTACAGGGGGCGGGGGTGGGGCTACAATCAAGGTCGTGCTTCCACCGGCCTGGCACCTCGGCTAAGGTGCGCGGCTTCTTCTTCATTTACTTGGCAAAGGCCCGGCATGACCGCACCGAACAACAACCCACTGCACGGCGTTACCCTCGAACAGGTGCTCACCGCGCTGGTGGCGCACTACGAATGGCAAGGCCTTGCCGAGCGCATCGACATCCGCTGCTTCAAGAACGACCCGAGCATCAAGTCGAGCCTGACGTTCTTGCGCAAGACGCCATGGGCGCGGGAAAAGGTCGAAGGGTTGTACGTCAAGTTGATGCGCACCAAACGCCCCCAGGAATGAGGGCATATGTGGCAGGGGCAGCGCTGGCCGGTTGGGCGGGCCTGACGATCCAGCTGTACCTGATTGGCTATTCGCGCTGGATGGCCGATGCCAGCCTGTTGGGCGGCCTGGTGAACTTCTTCAGCTTTTTTACCGTGCTGACCAACACCCTGGCCGCTGTGGTGTTGAGTTATGCACTGGTGAATCGTCCTTCGGCCGCACGCCGGTTTTTCCTGCGCCCGGCGGTCAGCAGCGGTATTGCGGTGAGCATTGTCGTGGTGGGCCTGGCGTATAGCTTGCTGTTGCGGCATTTGTGGAGCCCCGAGGGCTGGCAGTTTATCGCCGACGAATTGCTGCACGATGTGATGCCGTTGCTGTTCCTGGGCTACTGGTGGTTCTGTGTGCCCAAGGGCGCGCTGCGGCTCAGGCACGTCGGGTACTGGGTGATTTACCCGTTGGTGTACTTCGCTTATGTACTGCTGCGCGGGCACGCCCTGGGGCAATACCAGTACCCGTTCATTGATGTAGGGACGCTGGGTTATCCACAGGTGTTCATGAATGCCGGGGGCATCCTGTTGGGGTTTGTGTTGGTGGCATTGGCGCTAGTGGGCCTGGACAAGATCCTGAAGCCGGCAGCGTAGTTCAAAACCCCTGTGGCGAGCGGGCTTGCCCCGCGCTGGGTGGCGAAGCCGCCCCAAACCCTGCTGGCTCGGTGTGTCTGAACTAGAGGGGGCTGCTTCGCAGCCCAGCGCGGGGCAAGCCCGCTCGCCACAGCAGCTCTGTCTGCCTGGAGAAGGGTTATTCCTCGTCGCTGCCCTGTGCACGCCAGTAACCCACGGCCTTGACGAACTCATCGTTGAGCTTGTGCTCGTCGAGCAGCACCCGGCGTACCTGGCGCGACAGCTTGGTCTCGGTGGCGACCCAGGCATACAACGAGCCTTCTGGCACTTGCAGGTCGCGTACGGTGCCGAGCAACTCATCCTGGCCACGCACCACCCAGTTCACCTGCACATCGGCTGCGCTGTCGAGTGCCTGCTTTTCATGCTCATCGGCAATCTCGATCACCACCAGCGCCTTGCGCCCTGCCGGCAGTTCTTCCAGGCGGCGGGCAATGGCCGGGATGGCGGTTTCGTCGCCCACCAGCAGATAGCTGTCGAAGATGTCCGGCACGATCATCGACCCGCGGGGGCCGGCAATGTGCAGGTGCTGGCCGGGCTTGGCCTGTTCGGCCCAGGTGCAAGCTGGGCCGTCACCGTGCAGCACGAAGTCGATATCCAACTCGCCGCGGCTAAGGTCGATCCGACGCGGGGTGTAGTCGCGCATCGCCGGTTGTGGCCCCTCGCCCTTGACACTGAATGTCGGGCTTTCCAGTGCCGCCTGCTCGGCAGCGTTCTGTGCGAACAGCAGCTTGATATGGTCATCGCTACCCAGGCTGACGAACCCCGCCAACTGCTCGCCACCCAGGGTGATACGACGCATGCGCGGGGTGATGTCGACCACGCGCAGCACCTCCAGGCGCCGGCGTTTGATCTCGTGGCTCACACGGTGAATGACAGGCGTACTCATAGGGTTTTCCCCTGTACAGGTGGGACGGCCGGGCCGTCCACAATGGCTTGGGCGGTGCTGTTGAGCAGCGCCGCGACGCGGGTGATTTCTTCCGGGCTCCAGCGCCCGTGGTGCAACTGCAAGGCATGGCGCAGGTTGTGCACTGCCTCGTGGATTTGCGGCGGTCGGTCGTGGCCGCGCAATGAGCGTTTGCTGACATCAATGCGCATGCGCACACCGTCCAGCGCAATGGCTTGCTCACTTAAGAACAGACGTCCGGCGTCGGTGATTGTGTAGCGTTTTTTTCCAGCCTGGGCGTCGCCGGTGATCAGTTCGCTTTCTTCAAGGAACGTCAGGGTGGGGTAGATCACCCCAGGGCTGGGGCTGTAGGCGCCATCGAACAGGCCTTCGATCTGACGGATCAGGTCGTAGCCATGGCACGGCTGTTCGGCGATCAACGCCGGTAGCAACAGCTTCAGGTCGCCGGGTGCGAAGACCCGTGGGCCTCGACCAGCGCGTTCGCGGCCTGGACGTTTTTCGAAGCCGTCGCGATCGTCACCGGGTTCACGGTGGGAATGAGGGTCTCTCATTGTCATGCTCTCTGCTGTGTGGTTTAGACATAACGTAAGATATATCTTAAATTCCAGCCAGAGGCAGGTGACCAACGGTCATCCGTGGGCGGGCGAGCCGTGCGCCAAGTTAATTTATTCCCCATAAGTTGCGCTTCATAACTAGTATTAGAGTCAAAGCTCAAACTTTAGTGGGTGGCGTTGCACCTCTGCTTAGTTGGTTTTGTGGTACTGTTCTTACGGACTTTTCATTGTTTGTTTGCTGTAACCATTCATGTAGTCTTTATCCTACGGAAAAAATTAAAGTTTTGGCAAAGTGCCATATTTTTCCGCGTCGACCTGTGTCTGTTGGCTACGGCAGTGTGGGAACTGCCTTGCATATCTGTTTTTAAAGTTAGTGGATCATCTGCTTCGCGTTGCAATCACTTAAGTTTCATCGCGACGGCTCTCATTGTTTGTTGGATCTGATTCTCAACTTTCAGTGGGTCACTAACTTGTCCGAAAAACAGGAAATCACCATGTTCAAGAAGTTCGCAATTGCTGCCCCTCTGGCCCTTCTGGCGCTGAATTCGTCGATGGCATTCGCCGCCGGTGAAGCCAACCACACCGTCAACATCAAGGCGAATATCCCGACAACCGTGTTCCACGCGCAGCCACGTGACCCTAACTTCGGCCGCGATGAAACCATGAGCTACAACATTGTCAGCGGTGAGCTGGCGCCGTTGACCGCCGTCTACGACGTGAAAAACACCAACGGCTCGGTCCACGCCTACATCGAAGGCGGCCCGGCCGTGCTGTTCAACGGCAACGTTGCACAGAACATTGCGCTGACCACCAGCTTTAACGGTGTAGAGATGACCGGCACCCCTAAAGAAGTCGTCACCGAAGCGGACTCCACCCCAGGCGTCGCTGCTGAACTGCGCATCGTGGCAGCCAAGCCTTCGGCAACCCAGCGCGGTGCCTACACCACCGCTGTGCCGTTGGTGTTCGACGCGGTGCTGCCAACGACACCTTGATGGTGTAGGTGCCCGCCGGGCTTTTACGCCCGCGGGCATTTGCGTTCGGGCCGGCTGATTCTCCCCGTAGGCCGGCCTGGTTTTTTGTTTTGTCTCTTGGCCCTCAGAGTATTCCTTTCATGTTCCCGATGACGCTCATCGCGGTTGCGCTTGCGCTAGTGATTTGTACGAGTGCCTTGGCCGCGCCCACGCCAGGTATCGTCACGCCCGCCAGTCTGTTGACCCAGGCCCAGGGTTTGCCTGCCGGGTTCAGCGATCATTTCTTCGATGTGCCGCTGGCGGTACAGGTTGAACTGGACCAGCAACCCCTGGGGGAGGCGCTGATTGTCCTGTCGCAGGACGAACGTGTGACGTTGCTGGAATTCACCGACACCGGCGACAGCAAAGTCCCGGCGGCCACCCGCGACATCTGGCAAGCGGTGCTGGCCAGCGGCGTTGCTCTTGGCGCGTGCACCCAGTCTTGCCCACAGCAACTGGTGTCCACCCACTACAACCTTGAAAGCTCGCTGCTGTCGATCATCACCCAGAACGTCGAACACGCCGGCGACGCTCCGCGCTATCACGCACAGCCCGAAGGCGGCAGCCATGGCTTGATTATCAACAACCAGCTCAACCTCAACGGCGGCGAGGATGAAGACCTGGGCGGGCGTTATGGTCTGCAGGCCAGTGCCAGCCTGGGCAACTGGACCCAAGTGTTCAATTTGCAACTGGCGCGCCAGAGTGGCGATGAAGAACAACTGCGCCACGCGATTCACGAGCTCTACACCCAACGTGAACTGGAAGGTCGCTTTTTGCGCCTGGGCCATTTCACACCCAACTCCGATGGCCTGACCCGTCAGTTGCGCAGCTTTGGCGCCAGCCCCGATACGGCGCTGGGTGTCATGTACGGCAGCTCCGACAGCCTGGCGATCAACAACACCAAGGCCAGTGTCTATCCGATCTACGTCACCGCCAATCGCCAGGCCGCCGTGGAGATTTACCGCAATGGCCTGCTAGTCAACACCCAGGCGGTGGCGGCAGGCTTGCAGACCCTGGACACGCGACCGTTGCCCGGCGGCATCTACGAAGTCGAAGTGCGCCTGGTGGAAGATGGCCTGACCGTCAGCACCACCCAGGAGTTGGTCTACAAACCCAGCAACTGGCGCAACGCGGAAGACCGCTGGCGCTACAACGTGTTTGCCGGGCGCGAAACCAAGTTGTTCAGCAATTGGGACGAACAGGCGTCCGGCGCGGTTACTGCCGGCGCCTCGCTCAACTACCTGGTACACCCACGGGTGATCCTCGGCCTGTCGGCGCGCGAAGTGCGCGACCAACTCCAATACGGCGGCTCGGCAGACTGGACGGTGGCCAACAACACCAGCCTTTTCGCCAACCTCTATCAGACCCGTCAACACGGCACTGGCATGGATTTGCAGGGGCTCTATACCTTTGGGGCCACCAACCTGGTGTTCAGCCATAACCGCAGTTGGCTCGACACCCGTGACACCTATGAAACCCTGCCGGACGGCACGCGTCTGCGGCGCAATACCTTTGTCGGCCAGGCCAGCAACTCGGCGCTCTCGGTCAACCACCGGGTCGACGCAAGAAATTCCTGGAACCTGCGCCTGTCCCACAGCGAGGGCAACGTCGAAGGCACCGGGCTGGACCTGGGCTGGAGCCGGCGCGATACCTTGTGGGGCAGCGACGCCAACTGGCGGTTCTCGGTGTTCGATCGACCGGGCACTTCTGGCACCGGCGATCAGCGCAATCGTGGCGTGGACCTCTCCGTGAGCCTGGCCTTGGGCGGCGATGGCCGGCAGATTTCCGGCAGCATCGGTACCCGTACCGACCGCGACGGTGGCCGCGATAACAATGCCTCGGTCACCTACCGCCAGGACCTCACCGAGCACCTGCTGCAAAGCGTCTCGGCCACGGCGATCACCGACACCTACGGCGTCGGCCTGTCGGGCATGGCCAGCTTTGACAGTGATGTCGTCAGCGGTGATGGCTTCGTCCAACGCAGCTCGTTCAACGGCAACCTCAGCGGTGGCCTGAACCTGCACAGCACCTTCGTTGCCGGTGGCGACCAGATGCTGATGACCAGCCAGTACCAGACCAATGGCGCGGGCATGATCGTCGACGTCGAGACTGACCTCGATGAGATCACCTTGCGTGCCGACGACTTCAGCGGTGGCGGCGCCATCCTGCGGCCCGGGCGCAACTTTGTGCCGGTGGCCGCCTACAAGAGCAGCACGGTGAACTTCGACTTTGAAGGCAACCACCCGCCGGCGGCCAACATCCAACCGGCGCGGACCACCTACCACCTCAACCGGGGCGGGGTGGACTACCGCAAAATCACCGTGATGAAGACCGTGTCGGTGCTCGGGCGCCTGCTTGATGCCCAGGGCCAGCCGCTCAAGGGCCATCACGTGATCAACCACGCCAGCCGTGGTGTCAGCGAAGTCGATGGGTTCTTCTCGATGGAAATGAGCGCCAGCTCGCCGACCCTCGAAGTGCGCTACCGCGACCAGTTGCTGTGCCAGTTCCGCCTGGACCCGGCCACCTCCGCCAATGAACACGACGTGTTGATGATCGGTGACCTGCGTTGCACGCCGGACACCCTTGCTGAAAACACCTCCAGCACTCGCACCGCAGGTTGAGTGCCATGACGAGAACTCTCACGATGAAACCCTTCAACACCTTGGTCATGGCCGTGTGCGCGGCGCTGTTGTTCAGCGCCAGCGCGTCACTGGCGGACGAGCAGATCACTGCGCGGTTCCGGCCCGACCCGGCCAACCCGATGAAGAACGACTTCGAAAACACCACGCCGATCAGCTCGATTTGTGCGGCGCATATTCCCACCCAGTGCCGGGCGTTGGGGATTTTCAGCCTCAGGGACAACGACCTCAGGGCGGACTCCAACCAACCCATCCTGGCCAACCACGAGGATGAGCGTAAAGGCTTCATGGTCAAGGTGCCTTCGGACTGGCGTGACCTGCAAGTGACCCACACTGCCACCGGGGAAACCGAGACCGTGCAACTACGCATCGCGGGCATCGGTTCGACGTGGTACATACCCCGGCCGCCAGGCGTATCGACCTGGGCCAAACCTGGATTCAGTTGGCAGGGCCAATGGCTTAATCCACCAGGCGGCTGTCGACGGACCGGCCATCTTGCTGCCGGGGTTTCTGCCGCGTCCTGGTTCTGGCTGACACCTGAAGGGGTGGGCGCTTGCGCTCGTCAACCTTCCCATGACCTGAGCTATATGCGGATCGCCACTCTGGAATACGCCTATGAACTCAGGACGCCAAACCCATTGACCATGTCGGGTGGCCAGTACCACGGCAGCATCACCTACACCATGGGCCCGGGTGGCGATTACGACTTTGGCGACGTTTTGGTCACCAATAAAAATGCGCTCACCTTCAACTTTATCCTGAGCGTGGAACACGACCTCAAGGTTGATATCCCCCCTGGCGGCAACCGTATCGAGCTGATCCCCGAGGGCGGCTGGCAAGCCTGGCTCAACCGTGGGCGTGCGCCGACCCGGCTGTACCGCGACCAGACCTTCCGCATCGCCGCCAGTTCGCGTTTCAAAATGCAGCTGGAGTGCTCGATCGTGATGGGCAACACCTGCGGCCTGCGCAACGCCAATGGCGATGAAGTGCCGTTGCAGATCGCCGTGACACTGCCCAGCGGCATCGATGGGCGTGGTAACCAGGCCGTGCAAAAACGCCCCTTGCGCCTGGACGGTGACGGCACCGACCTGTTCCAGCCGTTGTTCTACGTCAACGACCGTCCCGGCACCCTGCATTTTGAAGTCCTGCGGGACGACATGGCCGGCATGCTCAACCAGCCGGGCAGCACTTACTCGGGCGTGGCGACCGTGATCTGGGATTCCGAGATTTAGTCTCGCCGCACCACCGGCGGGCCTGGCCCGCCGCATTCAATCAATGAGGCGTAGTAAACATGAAACAAGCAGCGTTATGGATCGGGTTGTGCCTGATGTCCCTCACCGCCCAGGCCGGGCCGCTGATCAATGTGGGGGTGGTGTATGACTACCTCGAAGGCGATCGCAGCTCCTACCTCAAGCGTGTATTCAATGGTGGCACCAGCACCGCGTTCATCAAGGTCAATGTGCTGGAAATCATCTACAACGCCGACGGCACCACCCGCGAAGTACCGGTGGCTTCGATGACCGACGACAAGGGCGCCACCACCAGCCGCGACGGCCTGATGGCCAGCCCGTCGCGCCTGATCGTCCCGGTAAACGGCCGCCAGGGCACGCGCCTGTTGTACATGGGCCCGCGCGACAAGGAGCGCTATTTCCGCGTGCGCTTTATCCCCGTGGTTCCGGAAAAAGACGACAACTTCGGCATCACCGAAGAAGATCGCGCCGACTACAAGGACCACCTCGCTGCCGGGATCAACGTGATGGCCGGCTACGGCACGGTGTTTTTCGTGCGCCCCAAAGACACGCGGTTTGATACGCAGATCAGCGACACCACCGATCAATACCAACTGCGCAACGCCGGCAACAGCACCGTGGTGCTCGATGAGTTTCATGATTGCTCGGTGACCGACGCCACCGACTGCGTGCCTACCACCAAGCACCACATCCTGCCGGAGCGGCAATTGAAGTTCGAGAAAAAACCGGGCCGGCGCTACAGCTTTGTGTTGGTGGAAGGGTTGGATAAAAAACCGATGAAGGTCGAGAAAAGTAACGGGTGATGATGATGTCCAAGCAACTGACAAGACTCGGTGTACTGGCGGCTTGCATGCTGGCAGCTACCCACACCGCGGCAATCCAGGAGCGCCACTCATTCGATGTTTCGGTGACCATCCCGGTGCATGAGGCCTATGTACTGCCGTCCGAGTCGGACTGGATGGGCCAGGACCAACTATTGGCCTGGAACCTGGTGACCGAGCAACTGGGCAGGCTGCGCAAGAACTTCGACGTGAAAAACCTCAACGGCGGGGTCGCGGCCCGCCTGGGGGTCGAGCCGTACCTGTACAACGGGCGTAACCGCATCGACCTGCAGGTGCAATTCAACCGGGTAGCCCTGACCCTGGACCCGATAGAAGTGGTCAACGCCAACGACGCCCGCGCCGGCCGCCGCGCCGAACTGGACATCGCCGCGATAAAACCCGATGACGGATATCGCGGCGGCGAGTACTACGGCACAGTGCACCTGGTGTTCGACTTCCTGGCACCCTGAATGTGGCCGCGGGCTTAAATAAGGCGACTTGTGGCGAGCGGGCT
>NZ_MIFU01000097.1:0-227671 GCF_001855215.1 Pseudomonas sp. 06C 126
CATTGCCCTGAGGTTTTTCGCGAGCAAGCTCGCTCCTACAGTGGGCGGGGTTGGACGCCTGCCGGTATTTTGTAGGAGCGAGCTTGCTCGCGAAGGTCGTTACCGATAACCCGGGGAATCTGACTCCCCGCGTTGCCCTCAGGTTTTTCGCGAACAAGCTCGCTCCTACAGGGGAGTGCATCGCCAATCGTCAGAATTTGCCCCGGGGTTTAAACCTTTACCCGTTTATGTGTTCTAGTTATCACCAGAGCATTTGCGCGCCAAGGAAAGTGCCGCTAAATTGCCATCATTGATCACGGATCTGCATGCATGCGTATAGACGGTTTCTCCTCCCAGTCCTACCCCCTCAAGCGCAAGCCTCGCAAGGCGAACGTGAAGGTAGACGAGTCCGTCGAAGAATCCCCCGATTTTATTGAAGTCCAGCCCGAAACATCCCAGGGTGCAGCGGTTTCGGCCCGCTCCCAAGGTGCCAGTGGCGCGCGGATCGGCGGCGTTCCGGCCCGCCAACAAGACATGATCTTCCCGCGATCCATGAGCAAGAACGTCGCCACGGCCCTGGCCAGCTACCTGACCACTGCCGGCTTTGTCGAATGGGATATGGAAGTGCTGGGTCTCGATATCCACATCTGATGCTGTTGCCTTATTTTCTCGGTTGCCCGTCCTGGAGTGAAAACGCCTGGCGCGAGTACCTGTATCCGCAAGACGCCCGCGCCACGGATTTTCTTGGGCTGTATTGCCAGGTGTTCAACGCCTGCGAGGGCAACACCACGTTCTACGCGCGGCCCTCAGTCGCTACAGTGCAACGTTGGGCCGAGATCATGCCCGCGCACTTTCGCTTTACCGCCAAATTCCCCGGGGATATCAGCCACAGCGCTGACCTGCGCGAACAGTTGCCCGCCGCCGAAAGCTTCCTCGGCTTGATGAGCCCGCTGGGTGAGCGGGTTTCGCCACTGTGGTTGCAACTGCCCGCCAGCTTCACCCCGCAGCGCCTGGGTGAACTGGCAGGCTTTATCGACGGCCTGGAGCGCCCGTTGGCGGTCGAAGTGCGGCACCGTGAGTTCTTCGCCAAGGGCGACGCCGAGCGCAGCCTCAACCGCCTGCTGCGTGACCGTGGTGTCGAGCGCATCTGCCTCGACCCGCGGGCTCTGTTCAGTTGCACGTCAACCTCGGCGGCGGTGCTCCACGCCCAATCGAAAAAGCCCAAGGTCCCACCCCGGCCCGCGGCCTTGACCCAGTTTCCCCAGGTGCGTTTTATCGGCCACCCGGAGCTGGAAGCCAACGATCCGTTCCTGGTGCCGTGGGTGGAAAAAGTCGCTGGCTGGATCGAAGAAGGGCGCACGCCCTACGTGTTCCTGCACACGTCGGACAACCGCCTGGCGGCCCAACTGGCCATGCGCTTTCATCAGCAATTGATGGCGCGTTTGCCGGGGTTGCCGGCGTTGGCGCAGTTGCATCGGGAACCCGCGGTGGAGCAACTGGGGTTACTCTAGGGTTCTTTTGTGCCTGGAGTCAGTCATGGATGCCCAAACCCTTCGCGCCGAATCCTTTAAAGCCCTGCACGAGCGTGATCGTGCATTCGTCATGCCCAATCCGTGGGACGCCGGCTCCGCCAAGATGCTCGCCAGCCTTGGTTTTGAAGCCTTGGCCACCACCAGCGCGGGGTTTGCCTTCAGTCTTGGGCGGCCTGATGCCGAAGGTGCGCTGTCGCTGGAAGATACCCTGGGTAACGCTGGGATGATCGTCCAGGCTACCGCGCTGCCGGTGGCGGCGGACCTGGAAAACGGTTTCAGCGATACGCCTCAAGGTTGTGCCCAGAGCCTATTGCGCGCTGCCGCCACCGGCATCGTCGGCGGTTCTATCGAAGACGCGACCGGGATTGCGGTCGACCCGATCTACCCCTTTGATCTGTCTGTTGAACGCATCGAGGCTGCCGTCGCTGCGGCACGCAGCTTGCCATTCCCCTTCATGCTGACGGCCCGTGCGGAAAACCTCCTACATGGTCGCCTGGATCTGCCCGACACTATTCGCCGTTTGCAGGCCTACGCCGAAGCAGGCGCCGACGTGCTGTATGCGCCGGGCCTGCGCAGTGCTGAGGAAGTACTGGCGGTGGTGCGGGCGGTGGCGCCAAAGCCGGTGAATGTGTTGATGTCAGGTGGCCTCAAGCTCTCGGTGGCGCAACTGAGCGAGATGGGCGTCAGGCGCATTAGCGTCGGCTCGGCCATGGCCCTGGCGGCCTATGGGGCGTTCTTCAGGGCCGCGCGGGAGGTTCAGGAACTGGGAACCTTCACTTTTACCGAGCGCTCGATGCCGTTCAGCCAGGCCAATCAGTTGTTCAAGGGTTGAGTCGTGGCTTTTTTCAAAGTGTTGGGTGTGTTGCTGCTACTCGCCGGAGGCCTACTCGTGGGCATCTGGCGCGGCTGGGTGCCGGTGCCGGCCGAGTGGAACCCCTGGGCGCCGCTGGACGTGCAGGCGGCTCCCAACGTGCTGACGCGGTTCAAGCTCGGGCGTTTGCAGGATGATCCCGCGCTGTGCGACCTGGTGCTGAAAACCTCCGGGCTGCGGGTCAGCCATCAAGCGGACAGCCCGGTGGATGCGGCGTGCCCATTGCGCAACGTCCTGCGGGTACAGGGTGCGGAGGTGGGGTTGAGCAGCAGTTTTCTCGCCAGTTGCCCGTTGGCGGTGGCGTTTGCCCTGTTCGAGCGCCACAGCTTGCAGCCGGCCGCCCAGGCAGTGTTTGGCCAGGCGGTGACGCGGGTCGATCACTTGGGCAGTTTTGCCTGTCGCAATATGTATGGGCGTGAGCAAGGGCAACTCAGCCAGCATGCCTCGGCCAATGCCCTGGACATCGCCGGGTTCCGCCTGGCGGACGGGCGCAGTATCAATGTATTGAAGGATTGGCCAGGGAAGGGGGCCAACGCGCGCTTTCTGCGCCAGGTGCGCGACAGTGCATGCAACGATTTCAACGTGGTCTTGAGCCCGGACTACAACGCCGCCCATCGCAACCATTTCCATCTGGATATGGGCCGTTGGTGGGTGTGCCGCTAAAGGTCAGGCCGCCAGGCGCAGGTTGTTGAGGATCAGTGGGCGCGCCCAGCCGCAATCGAAGTCCAGGGCCTTTTGCTGCTGCACCCGTTCTTCTTCGGGGTAAGGTTCGGCTGCCGGTGGCAGCAGGTCCAGTTCGAATTCGGCGATCGGCAGGAACAACGGCTTGGGTTGCGGCGCCGGGCCTGGCTCGGGCAGTGGCTGGCCGGCGGTCAGGACGATCGGCCGTACCCAGCCACTTTCGAAATTCTGCTGGCGCTGCTGGGCGACGATTTCATCCTCCGGGAACGGCACGGCCGCCGGTGGCAGCAGGTCCAGCTCGAATTCGGCAATCGGCAGGAACAGCGGCTCAGGCGGGGCGATCTCGGTGTCCTGTACATCGCAGTGACGCTGGGTAACGATTTGCGTCAGCAGGTCGCTGCCGGCGCGGGGCTCGACTGAGGCATCCACCGGCACCGGTTCTGCAGCCACCTGCGCACCTGGCTCCTGGCCAAGTTGCTCGGCCAACGCCCGGGCGAAGAAGTCCTGCCACACATGACTGACGCCGGCCAGCGCTTGGGTATTGCGCAGGCCGAAGTGGTTGTGGGTCGGCAGTACACCGGTGAATAGGGAATGAATGTCTGACATTTCTCTCGGTCGACGCTCAGGGTCTGGCAAAATGCCTGATCCTTTTTTATCGGCCGCTTTCTGCCGATCCTTAATATTTTTGAGCGTAGTAAACGATGAGCGAACAACCCGCGGCCAGCCGCATTCGGGTCGAGGCCTTGGCCGACGGTTTCCAGGCCCGCGCCCAGCAATGGGCCGAGCAGCTTGGCCTGCCTTTGCAGTTGGCAGACGCCGATTTTGCCCTGCAAGTGGGTGAGCATGGCCTGCAACTGCAACAGTTGGGGCCTGATGCGCCTGGCCCGGTGCGGGTGGATTTTGTCGAGGGCGGCGCGGCCCATCGCCGGCTCTACGGCGGTGGCAGCGGGCAGATGATTGCCAAGGCGGTTGGCGTGTCCCAAGGTGTGCGGCCCCGGGTGCTGGATGCCACGGCCGGCCTGGGCAAGGACGCGTTCGTATTGGCCAGCCTGGGCTGTGAGATGAGCCTGATCGAGCGGCAACCGTTGATTGGTGCCTTGCTCGAAGATGGCCTGGCGCGCGGTGCTGATGATTTTGAAGTAGCGCCGATTGTCGCGCGAATGACCTTGCTCAAGGGCAACTCCATTGAGGTGATGCGCAATTGGGAAGGTGAGCCGCCGCAGGTCATCTACCTGGACCCGATGTTTCCCCATCGTGAGAAAACCGCCCTGGTGAAGAAAGAAATGCGCTTGTTTCGCCCGCTGGTGGGCGACGATCCGGATGCCCCGGCGTTGCTGGCGGCGGCCTTGGCCCTGGCCAGCCACCGGGTGGTGGTCAAGCGCCCGCGCAAGGCGCCGTGCATTGACGGGCCCAAGCCGAGCCACGCGCTGGACGGCAAATCCAGCCGGTACGATATTTACCCTAAAAAAGCACTCAAGGCCTGAGGGCCTCATCGCCGGCGAGCCGGCTCCTACAATAAACGCAATCACCTTGTAGGAGCCGGCTTGCCGGCGATGGCTTCAGATCGATCAACGACTGTTCAAGGTCGATACGCCCGCATAAACAACCCCACCACTTCCTGCACATGCTCCTCGGCGGCCGCTTCGCTCAAGCGTTCACCGCAGCCATACAGCAAGCAGAAATTCGCCGTGCCCTTGAGCAGGCAAAAAAAGTGCTCGGCGGCGGTAAACGGCTTGTCGATGCTCAATGCACCGCTCTGGTTGATCTTGCCCAGCAAGCGCTCCATCCCCTGCAGCATCCGCATGGGGCCGGCTTCGAAGAAGATCTGTGACAGCTTCGGATCCTGATTGCCCGACGTCATCATCAACCGGTGCAGGTTCACCGACTCCTCGCTGTTGATCAGCAGGTGAAAACCACGGGCGATGTTCAGCAACACCTTCTCCACCGGCACGCCGTCGGGCAATTCGAAATACATCACCGGCAACTGGGCTTCGCACTTGGCTTCGACGGCGGCGGTGAACAGCGTTTCTTTGTCGGTGAAGTGGCTGTAGACCGTCAGTTTCGACACGCCAGCCTCAAGGGCTACTGCATCCATGCTGGTACTTGCGTAACCGTTGCTCAAAAACAGGACTTTTGCCGCGTCGAGGATTGCCTGGCGTTTTGCCATGTCCTTGGGACGCCCGGGGCTATTGGTGTTTACAGGATTGTCGGACATTTTCACTTTAATACTGGACTGGTGAGTTTGGTATTAATAACATACCGGCCAGTATAATTATTCCAAGCACCATTTGCGAAAGGTCCTTCAGCATGCGCAGCATTTTCCTGCCCCTCGCGTTGCCTGTCAGCCTGGCTTTCTTGTTGGCTGGCTGTGGCCATGAAGAAGCGGCCCAAACCACCGTCCGTCCGGCCATGGTGGTGCAGCCACAGCCTTCGGCGCTGGCGATGGACAGCTATCCTGGCGAGGTTCGCGCCCGTTATGAGCCTGACTTGGCCTTTCGCATTGGGGGCAAAGTCAGCCGACGGCTGGTGGAGGAGGGCGAGCGCGTCAAGGCCAACCAGCCGCTGGCAGAGCTCGACCCCCAGGATGTGCGCCTGCAACTGCAGGCCACCCGCGCCCAGGTTACGGCGGCTGAAGCCAATCTGAGCCTGGTGCGGGCCGAGCGGGATCGCTACAAGACCCTGATGGACCGTCAGATGGTCAGCCGCTCCCAGTACGACAATTCCGAAAACCTCTACCGCTCAGGTCTCGCACGCCTGCAACAGATCAAGGCCGAATTCGACGTGGCCAACAACCAGGCCGGCTATGCCGTGCTGCGCGCGCCCCAGGACGGCGTGGTGGCCAAGCGTGCGGTGGAAGTCGGGCAAGTGGTAGCTGCCGGGCAGACCGTGTTCACCTTGGCCACCGATGGCGAGCGTGAAGTGTTGATCAGCTTCCCGGAGCAAAGCTTCGGCCGCTTCAAGGTTGGCCAGCCGGTCTCCGTGGAATTGTGGAGCCAGCCCGACCAGCGTTTTGACGGGCGCATTCGCGAGCTGTCACCGGCGGCGGACCCCAAGTCGCGCACCTTCGCCGCCCGCGTGGCCTTCAACGCCGGCAAGGTGCCAGCCGAGCTGGGGCAGAGTGCACGGGTATTTATTCAGGCTGACGGCGTGGTCCCGCTGTCGGTCCCGCTATCTGCCCTCAGCGCAGAGAACGGCGCGTCCTACGTCTGGTTGGTCAAGCCGGATAACACCCTCAAGCGCACAGCGGTGCGGATTGGTGCCTTTGGCGAAAAAAGCGTCCCGGTGCTCGAAGGCCTGAACCCTTCCGACTGGGTGATTGCCGCCGGTGTCCATGTGCTCCATGAGGGCCAGCAAGTACGCCCGGTGGATCGCTCCAACCGGGTGGTGAATCTGGCGGCCAACAAGGAGTAGTCCCCGATGGGTTTCAATCTTTCCGAATGGGCGTTGCGTAATCGCCAGATCGTGCTGTTCCTGATGTTGTTGCTGGCGGTTGTCGGTACGTTGTCCTACACCAAGCTAGGGCAAAGCGAAGACCCGCCGTTCACCTTCAAAGCCATGGTGATCAAGACCAACTGGCCAGGCGCCACGGCCCAGGAAGTCTCGCGTCAGGTCACCGAGCGTATTGAAAAGAAACTGATGGAGACCGGCGAGTACGAGCGCATTGTCTCGTTCTCCCGCCCCGGCGAATCCCAGGTCACGTTTATCGCGCGGGACTCGATGCACTCGGCGCAGATTCCCGACCTCTGGTACCAGGTACGCAAGAAGATCAGCGATATCCGCCAGACCCTGCCACCGGATATCCAGGGCCCGTTCTTCAACGATGAATTCGGCACCACCTTTGGCAACATCTACGCCCTGACCGGCGAGGGTTTTGACTACGCGGTGCTCAAGGACTACGCCGACCGCATCCAGATCCAGCTGCAACGGGTACCGGATGTGGGCAAGGTCGAGCTGCTGGGATTGCAGGACGAGAAGATCTGGATCGAGTTGTCCAACCTCAAGCTCGCCACCCTCGGCCTGCCCCTGGCGGCAGTGCAGCAGGCGCTGCAGGAGCAGAACGCGGTGTCTACCGCCGGCTTCTTTGAAACCCCGAGCGAGCGCGTGCAACTGCGGGTGTCGGGTAACTTCAAGACGGTTGAAGAAATCCGTAATTTCCCGATCCGCGTGGGTGATCGCACCTTCCGCATTGGCGATGTGGCCGAAATTCACCGTGGCTTCAATGACCCGCCCGCGCCGCGTATGCGTTATATGGGGGACGACGCCATCGGCCTGGCCGTGGCCATGCGCGATGGCGGTGACATCCTGGTGCTGGGCAAGGCTCTGGAAGGTGAGTTCGCACGCCTGCAGAAGAACCTTCCGGCCGGCATGGAACTGCGCAAGGTGTCGGATCAACCAGCGGCAGTGAAGACCAGCGTGGGCGAATTCGTCCAGGTGCTGGCCGAAGCGTTGGCGATTGTGTTGCTGGTGAGCTTCTTCTCCCTTGGCGTGCGCACCGGCATGGTGGTGGCACTGGCGATTCCGCTGGTGTTGGCGATGACCTTTGCCTGCATGTATTACCTGGGGATCGGCCTGCACAAGATTTCTTTGGGCGCCTTGGTCCTGGCCCTGGGCTTGTTGGTGGACGACGCGATCATTGCCGTGGAAATGATGGCGATCAAAATGGAGCAGGGCTACGACCGCCTCAAAGCCGCCAGTTTCGCCTGGACCAGTACGGCGTTTCCGATGCTGACCGGTACGTTGATCACTGCGGCCGGCTTCCTGCCGATAGCCACCGCGCAATCGAGCACCGGCGAGTACACCCGGTCGATCTTCCAGGTAGTGACCATTGCGCTGCTGGCCTCGTGGGTGGCTGCCGTGGTGTTTGTGCCCTATCTGGGGGAGAAACTCCTGCCGGATCTGGCGAAGATTCATGCCGCCAAGCACGGCACCGATGGCCCGGATCCCTACGGCACGCCGTTCTATCAGCGTGTACGACGCTGGGTGGAATGGTGCGTGCGCCGCCGCAAAACCGTGATCGTGCTGACGGTGCTCCTGTTTATCGGCTCGGTGGCACTGTTCCGCTTTGTCCCACAACAGTTCTTCCCGGCGTCCGGGCGCCTGGAGCTGATGGTCGACCTGAAACTGGCGGAAGGTGCTTCCCTGAGCAACACCGCCGATCAGGTCAAGCGCCTCGAAGCTTTGCTCAAGGAACACGCAGGGATCGACAATTACGTGGCCTATGTCGGCACCGGGTCACCGCGCTTCTACCTGCCGTTGGACCAGCAACTGCCGGCGGCCAGCTTTGCCCAGTTCGTGGTGTTGGCCAAGACCATCGAGGAGCGCGAAAGCCTGCGCACCTGGTTGATCGAGACCCTCAACGAGCAATTCCCCGACCTGCGCTCGCGGGTCACGCGCCTGGAGAACGGCCCACCGGTTGGTTATCCGGTGCAGTTTCGTGTGACCGGCGAGCACATCGAAGAAGTGCGGGCCCTGGCGCGCAAGGTCGCGGCCAAGGTGCGCGAGAATACCCACGTGGTCAACGTGCACCTGGATTGGGAAGAGCCGAGCAAGATCGTCTACCTCAATGTCGACCAGGATCGCGCCCGCGCTTTGGGTGTGAGCACCGCCAACCTGTCGAAATTCCTCCAGAGTTCCCTGACCGGTTCCAGCGTCAGCCAATACCGGGAGGACAACGAGTTGATCGAGATCCTCCTGCGCGGCACCGTGCACGAGCGCACCGAGCTGTCGCTGTTGCCGAGCCTGGCAGTACCGACCGACAACGGTACCAGCGTGGCGCTGTCGCAGATTGCCACCCTGGAATATGGCTTCGAGGAGGGCATTATCTGGCACCGCAATCGCCTGCCGACGGTGACGGTGCGCGCGGATATCTACGGCAAGGAGCAACCCGCGACCCTGGTCCAGCAGATCCTGCCGACCCTGGCCGAGGTGCGCTCCGAACTGCCGGACGGTTATCTGTTGGACGTAGGCGGCACCGTCGAGGATTCCGCCCGAGGGCAGAATTCGGTGAAGGCCGGTGTGCCGCTGTTCATTGTGGTCGTGCTGACCTTGCTGATGCTGCAACTGCGCAGCTTTTCGCGCACGGCCATGGTGTTCCTGACTGCGCCGCTGGGGCTGATCGGCGTGACGCTGTTCCTGCTGGTATTCCGCCAGCCGTTCGGTTTTGTGGCCATGCTGGGGACTATCGCGCTGTCCGGTATGATCATGCGCAACTCGGTGATCCTGGTGGATCAGATCGAGCAGGACATCAAGGCCGGCCTGGATCCGTGGCAGGCAATTATCGAGGCCACCGTGCGGCGTTTCCGGCCGATTGTGTTGACGGCGCTGGCGGCGGTGCTGGCGATGATCCCGCTGTCGCGCAGCGTGTTCTTCGGGCCGATGGCGGTGGCGATCATGGGTGGGCTGATTGTGGCGACGGCGTTGACCCTGCTGTTTTTGCCGGCACTGTATGCGGCATGGTTCCGGGTCAAGCCGAAATCGGCGTAAGGCTAGGTCAATCGGCTACAAGGTGCGGGAACTGTTTCTGGCGCACCTGCCACTCAGGGCAAACCTGGGATGCAGGTGCCTTCTCCGTGCAGCGATTGTTTGCCTGGAGAAGGCTTCATTGAGCCATGAGGACCGATCTATGATTTTAGGACTCCCGATACTTTTTAACCCTTTTTCGATGCTTGGACTCAAGTCGATGGTCTGTGGTGGGGACGGCCAACCCGCGTCGAAACCGCCATGCCATGCCAAACCCGACCCATGCCACGCCAAGCCTTGCGGTAACACCATGAAGTTCGAAGGGAAAATAACCTACGGTAACTGAAGGGAAGGGGCCTGAGTTTCAGGCCTGTCCAGAGGCGGCCCAGTAACAAAAACGCCCCGATTATTCGGGGCGTTTTTTGTTGTACAGCGGGGTGAACGAGGTGCCCTAGAGGGCGCCGAAGACTTTCTTCGCCAGGCTGGTCGCGGCGGCTGCCGGGTTCTGGCGAATGCTTTCTTCCTGCTGGGCAATCATCTTGAACAAACCGTCCAGCGCTTGTTCCGTCACATAGTTTTCGACGCTGTCGGCCTTGCCACCCAACAAGCCCATCGGGGCCTTCTTGGCGAGCGCGTTGTACTGCTGGGCGACACCGACCTTGTCTGTGGATTGCTTGACGATCGGCAGGAACTTGGCGCGGATCTGCTCGCGGCTGCTTTTGTCCAGATACTGGGTTGCCGAATCCTGGCCGCCGCTGAGGATGCCCTTGGCATCGGTCACGCTCATGTTTTTCACGGCATTCACCAGAATCGGCTGGGCCTGGGTCACGGCGGATTCGGCGGCTTTGTTCATGCTGTCTTCAAGTTGGGTGATTTGATCGCCCATGCCGAGCATTTTCAGGGCGCCGGCGGCTTTTTCCAGCTTGCCTGGCAAGCCGATCTTGACCTCGGGGTTGTTGCTGAAACCACCGGGAGTCCCCAGTTGTTTGACGGCAATCTGCGCGCCTTGGGTCAGTGCGTCCTTGAGGCCACCCGTGGCGTCGCCCTGGGACAGGTCACCAAGGGACAGGGCCATGGCGTTGGCACCGAGCAGCAGGCCGGCGCACAGGGCGCTGAGGCGAAGAGAGTTACGGAGCATGGGCGCTTCCTTTTAATCGACTGGATCAGTGGGCAACGGCGTCAACGCGCAGGCGAAGCGGCTGGGGATCCTGGCCGTTCAACTGCACCGAATGGCGCTCGGTGGTGATAAACATTAGCTTGCCATCCAGCTCGATGCGAGCGCTGACCGAATAGCTGTGGCCAGGCTTGACCTGTGCCGGGTCGTAGCTCAGGTGGAAGGGCAGCGGTACCTGCTTGCCGTTGACCGGGCCTTTTTGCTCGGCCAGGGTGACGGCGGGCGCATCGGCCAGGGACACGTCCTGCAGGCTGACGCTCAAGGTAGCGGTAGGCGGCAGGGCGATGCGTTGCAGGTAGAACACTTCGCCATCAAGGCTGGCCTTAGGGGCAGGATTCATCGAGTGGCAGGCTCCCAGCAGGGCGGTCAGGCCCAGGAGAATAATCTTTTTCATGGTACAGCTCCTTGTCAACGGCGCCAGAAACACCCTGGCGCCTTGGTAAATCTAGCGGGTTTCGTCCGGCTCGGTGTCTGGGGCTGGCGCTTCGTCGTTGCGGTGCAACGCCACCTGGCGGATCGACAGGCGAATCTCCGCGGGCAATACCCGTTTGGCTGCGCCTTCGGCCAACTCGCCGAGCAGGTCGTGGTAACTCAACTTGCCGGCTTCATCGCGGCGCAGCACATCTTGCTCGAGCAACGTCTGAATAAAATGTCGGAAAAGGCTCTTGTCGAAGAACTCTGGGGCATTCAGGCCATGCAGGATCGACAGGCGCTGGGCCATGACCGTGCACAAGTCTTCCAGTTCTTCGGCGCTGATACTGTTCTGGCCGCTGTTGAGCAGCAGGGAAATGGCCATATAGAAGCGTTGCAGGGTCTGGGCAATGCTCTTGGACAACAGGGTCAGCAGCACAAAGTTGCGCGAGCTGGGCGCCGGGCGCAGGTAGATGTTGTTTTCAAAGCGCAGCAGGCCTTGTTCCACCAGGGCTTCGAGCCACTGGTCGACCACCGCGTCCAGCTCGTCCAGGGACCAGCGGATAAACAACTCCGATTGCAGGTACGGGTAGAGCGCGCGGGTGTAGCGCAGGATCTGTTCGCGGCTCATGCGCGAGCTGCTCTGGAAGAAACTGGCGAGCAGCGCCGGCAGGGCGAAGATATGCAGCACGTTGTTGCGGTAATAGGTCATCAGGACGGCGTTTTGCTCGTCCAGATACAGGATCTTGCCCAGGGCGTCGCTCTGTTCCGACAGCAGGTTCATATCCTTGACGTGCTTGATCAGCGCCTGGCCGTCGCCCTCGGGCAGCGTGGTATGGGGCGAGTAGGGCACCCGGCGCAGCAGCGCCAGGTACAGGTCCAGCACCCGTGCCATGGCCTGGTCGTCCAGGGCCAGGCGGCTGGTTGAAAGCAGCGCCAGCGCCACCAGGTTCACCGGGTTGATCGCGGCGGCCTCGTTGAGGTGCTGGGCCACACGCTCGCCGAGGCGGTTGGTGGTTTCATTGAGCCAGGCCGGTTTGTAGTTCGGCCCCAGGTCCTGGGCGCGCCAGTCCGGTTGCTCCTGGTCGAGGAACTCAGCCAGCTTGATCGGCTCGCCGAAGTTGACCGCCACCTGGCCAAAACGCTGTTTCAAGGCGCCAATGACCTTGAAGATATCGAAGATCGACTCTTTCTTTTTCGTCGCGCCGCGCAGCTCGCCCAGGTAGGTGCGGCCTTCCAGCACCCGTTCGTAGCCGATATACACCGGCACAAACACGATGGGCATGCGCGAAGAGCGCAGGAAACTGCGCAGGGTGATCGCCAGCATCCCGGTCTTGGGTTGCAGCATGCGCCCGGTGCGCGAGCGGCCGCCCTCGACGAAGTACTCCACCGGGAAACCCTTGGTGAACAGGGTGTGCAGGTACTCGTTGAACACCGAGGTGTACAGCGGGTTGCCCTTGAACGTGCGGCGCATGAAAAACGCCCCGCCACGGCGTAGCAGGCTGCCGATCACCGGCATATTGAGGTTGATCCCGGCGGCGATGTGCGGCGGGGTCAGGCCATTCTTGAAGAGCAGGTACGACAGCAGCAGGTAGTCGATATGGCTGCGGTGGCAGGGCACGTAGATCACTTCGTAGCCCTGGGCGACCTTTTGCACACCTTCGATATTGTTGACCTTGATCCCGTCGTAGATCTTGTTCCAGAACCAGCTCAGCACCACTTCCAGGAAGCGGATGGCGGTGTAGGTGTAGTCCGAGGCGATCTCATTGCCATAGCGCAGGGCCTGGGCCTTGGCTTTTTCGGCGGTGATGTTCTCGCGCTCGGCTTCGTCGAGGATCGCCTGGCGTACCAGCGGCATGTTCACCAGGCCCTTGACCAGGTTGCGCCGGTGGGACAGGTCGGGGCCGATCACCGCCGTCTTCAGGTTGCGAAAGTGTACCCGCAGGATCCTTTGGGCCATGCGCACCGTACGTTCGTGACCTTTATTGTGCTCGATCAATTCACGCAGGTTGATTGGCGCAGAGAATTGCACACGGGTCTTGCGCCCCAGGATCAGGATGCTCAGCAGCCGGCGCAGGCGCCCGGTGACGGCCCAGCTGTCGGCGAACAGCAGTTTCCAGGGGCTCGACTCGCTGGCCGGTGACTGGCCCCAGAACACGCTGACGGGGATGATCTGGGCGTTTTCTTCGGCATGCTCGGTCAGGGTATTGACCAGGCGCGTCAAGGTCGGCGGCGCGCCGCGCTTGTCCTGGCGGCCGAGCCAGTCCGGGTCGGGCGTGAGGTAGAAAAACGCCGCCGGCTCCATCAACGGGCCGACCGACACCGGCAGCACCGGGCGCGGCAAGCCAGCCTTGGTGCACTCGGCATCCACCACGGCCAGTTCGGTCAGGGAGGGCGATTGCAGGACGTAGAACACCGGCCGGCTGCGGTCCAGGTTAAGGGTGAGGGACGACTGGTTGATCGTCTCCGAGCGAACCCAGAGGTACAACAGTCGGCGCAAGGTGCCAAATACCAGACGGCGGAACGGGGAGCGGGTCATAGGTGTGCTGCTTTGAGTGGAAAAAACCGAGCAGGCGCTCGGGCGGGTAGTGTGCCGTATTCGCCGAAAATCGGCAAAAAAGCGGCGAAGTAAAGTTGAGTTGATCGTTTTTGAGCCTGTCTTATACTCGGCAGTTCAATGCGACTGACTCAACAATAAAAACCAGTGGGAGCAAATAGATGACAACGCGCGAAACCGGCAATGTGAAGTGGTTCAACGACGCCAAGGGCTATGGCTTTATCCAGCGGGAAGACGGCAAGGATGTGTTTGTGCACTACCGCGCCATCCGCGGTGAAGGCCACCGCTCCCTGGCCGAGGGCCAGCAGGTGGAATACGCCGTGGTGACCGGCGAGAAGGGCTTGCAGGCGGAGGATGTGGTGGGCCTGTAACGCGGGTTGTTGCATGGGGGAGCTGGCTTGTGTGGGAGCTGGCCAGCTCCCACACAAGTCAGCTCCCACACTGACCGGGCTGGATCAGGCGGTTTTCCAGGTGATCTGTTCTTCACCGTCCGTGCTGATCCGAATCCAGGTGTCGGCGCTTTCTTCACCTTCCTCTTCAACCCACGTCCCCGGCGCGCAGCGCACTTCAACGTTCAGCGCGGCAAAGGCGGCGCGGGCGCAGGCGATGTCGTCTTCCCACGGGGTCTGGTCGCTTTCCAGGTACAGGCTGTTCCATTTGCCCACGGCCTTGGGCAGCCAGGTCACGGGTACGTTGCCGGCCTTGCACTTGTAGGTCTGGCCCTTTTGTACCCAGTCGGTACATGGCCCCAGGGCGGCGCCGAGCCAGGCAGCGATAGCCTTGTGGTCGACGTCGGCGTCCTTGAGGTAAATCTCGATATCGGGTTGGCGCATGGATGTTCCTCGTTGCGGGATTCGAAAATCCATTCGCGGATTCAGGGTGGGCGCAAATGCCCGGAAAAGTCGGTTATTGAAGCACGAAATAGTCGTAGCGCATCGACACGGTGACCAGCAGCGGTTCGGCCTGTTCGATCACCTGGGCGCGCCGCTCGGCACTGGCGCGCCAGCCGTGGGGTGTCATCGCCAGCAGGTTGGCGCGGTCCTTGGGCTCGGCCAGGCTGAGCTGGAACTCCAGGACTTCGCTGTGTTGCAGGCTCATGCCGTCCGGTACCAGGGCCAAGTGCTTGTCGTCGGTGTACTCACGCACTTCGTCGTACAAACGCTCGCGCAGCTCCATCAGGTGGCCGCGGGTCGGGCCGACCTTCATCAGGCCGCCGCCAGGGCTGAGCAGGCGCTTGGCTTCCTGCCAGTCCAGCGGGCTGAACACGCTGGCGAGGAACTGGCAACTGCCGTCGGCCAACGGTACGCGAGCCATGCTGGCGATCAGCCAAGTCAGCGTCGGGTTACGCTTGCACGCACGCTTGACCGCTTCCTTGGAGATATCCAGGGCATAGCCATCGGCGCGCAGCAGGGCATCGGCGATTTGTGCGGTGTAATAACCTTCGCCGCAGCCGATATCCAGCCAGCGCTGGGGTTTGCGTTCCGCTGCCAGTGCCGCCAGGCGCCTGGCCACCGGCGCGTAGTGCCCGGCATTGAGGAAGTCGCGGCGCGCCTCCACCATCGCCAGGTTATCGCCCGGGTCGCGGCTGTTCTTGTGCTGCACCGGCAACAGGTTCAGATAACCCTGGCGGGCCCGGTCGAAACGGTGTCCGGCGGGGCACACCACGCCATTGTCCACCTCATTGAGTGGCGCACTGCAAATGGGGCAGGCGAGCATCAGGCGAGCAACTTGATCAGGGTCTGGTAGTAGATTTCGGTCAGCACATCGAGGTCGCTGGCCAGGATGCGTTCGTTGACCTGATGGATCGTCGCATTGACCGGGCCCAGTTCCACCACTTGGGTACCGAGGGTCGCGATAAAGCGCCCGTCGGACGTGCCACCGCTGGTGGACGCCTTGGTCTCGCGCCCGGTGATGGCCTTGATGCTGGCAGACACCGCATCGAGCAGTGCGCCGGGTTCGGTGAGGAACGGCAGGCCCGACAGCGCCCATTCCACATGCCAGTCCAGGCCATGTTTGTCGAGAATCGCCGCGACCCGCTGCTGCAGGCCTTCGACGGTGGACTCGGTGGAGAACCGGAAGTTGAACACCGCCGTCAGGTCGCCGGGGATCACGTTGGTGGCGCCGGTGCCGGAGTTGAGGTTGGAGATCTGGAAGCTGGTCGGCGGGAAGAAGGTGTTGCCGTCATCCCAATGCTCGGCGGCCAGTTCCGCCAGCGCCGGGGCGGCCAGGTGGATCGGGTTCTTAGCCAGGTGCGGGTAGGCCACGTGGCCTTGCACACCGCGCACGGTCAAGGTCGCGCCGAGGGAGCCACGACGGCCATTCTTGACCACGTCGCCCACCAGGGTGGTGCTCGACGGCTCGCCAACGATGCACCAGTCCAGGCGCTCCTTGCGCGCCGCCAGGCGCTCGATCACCGCTTTGGTGCCGTGGTGTGCCGGGCCTTCTTCGTCGCTGGTGATCAGGAAGGCTACCGAACCTTTGTGGTCCGGGTAGTCCTTCACAAAGCGTTCGGACGCTACCAGCATGGCGGCCAGGCTGCCTTTCATGTCGGCTGCGCCACGCCCGCACAACATGCCGTGTTCGTCGATCAGCGCGTCGAACGGATCATTCTGCCAGGCCTGCACCGGGCCGGTCGGGACCACGTCGGTGTGGCCGGCGAAGCACAGTACCGGACCTTCATGCTTGCCGTGGGTGGCCCAGAAGTTATCCACATCTTCGATACGCATCGGCTCAAGCGCAAAGCCGGCGTCGCCCAGGCGTTGCATCATCAGCTTCTGGCAGTCAGCGTCGACAGGCGTTACCGACGGGCGACGGATCAGGTCGATAGCGAGTTGGAGGGTCGGCGAAAGGTCGGCGTGGGCCGTCATGGGGAAGCTCCGAAAGCGTGTTATGGGCGCAGGACGAATGTGCAACAGCAGCGCGATTCCAATGTGGGAGCGGGCTTGCCCGCGATTGCGGCGGATCAGTCAGTGCATCGGTTACTGACAGACCGCTATCGCGGGCAAGCCCGCTCCCCCATAAAGCATGGCCTGGGCCATGCTCTGCAAAAGGGCCGTTATCTTATAGCAAAACGGCGACCAGAGGCCGCCGTTTAGTGGATTGCGCAAGTTTTTACGCCGCTGGGGCGGGCTCCACCACCGCTGCCGGTTTAGGCAGTGACGAGAGGAACGCCATGATCAACGCCGCCACATACGGCAACGATTGCACCAGCAACATCACCACCCAGAAGCGCATGTCATTGCTCGGCAGGCCTTGCACCAGGTAAATCCCCAGCGCTGCGCCCCACAGCAGCAACATGATGAACATCTCCTCCCGAGCCTCGGAAATCGCTACCCAGAAGCCGTGGTTATCCGCGTTTTTCGGTGTACGAAAGAACGGAATACTGGTGGTGAAGAAACCATACAGCACCGCCTTGGCGATGGTATGGGACAACGCCAACCCGGCCAGGGCCGCGCAGAACGCATCCTTGAGGTTCACACCCACGGCGCGACGGTAGAGGAAGATGATCTTGCCGACCTTGAACACGAATAGCGCCAACGGCGGGATTGCGAAGATCAGCAGGGGCGGATCGACCCGGGTCGGCACAATGATCATCGCCGCCGACCACAACAAGGCACCGACGGTGAAGAAGATATTCATGCCGTCCGCCACCCACGGCAGCCAGCCCGCGAGGAAGTGGTAGCGCTGGCCACGGGTCAGTTCCGTGTCCTTGCCACGCAACAGGCTGGCGGTGTGGCGCTTGATGATCTGGATCGCGCCGTAGGCCCAGCGGAAGCGCTGCTTCTTGAAGTCGATAAAGGTATCGGGCATCAAGCCCTTGCCGTAGCTGGTGTGGTAGTAGGCAGCCGACAGACCTTTCTCGAACACCCGTAGGCCCAGTTCCGCATCTTCACAGATACACCAGTCGGCCCAGCCCAGCTCTTCGAGCACCGAGCGGCGGGTCATGGTCATGGTGCCGTGCTGGATGATGGCGTCGCGGTCGTTGCGCGTGACCATGCCGATATGGAAGAAGCCTTTGTATTCGGCGTAGCAGAGCTTCTTGAAGGTGCTTTCGTTCTGGTCGCGGTAATCCTGGGGCGATTGCACCACGGCGATTTTCGGGTCGGCGAAGTGCGGCACCATGTGTTTGAGCCAGTTGGGCGACACGCAGTAGTCCGAGTCGATCACCGCGATCACTTCGGCGTCCTTGGCGGTGTGCGGGATCAAGTAGTTCAGCGCGCCGCCCTTGAAACCGGCCAGGGGCGCGACGTGGAAGAACTTGAAGCGCGGGCCCAGCGTCTCACAGTAGTCGCGCACCGGTTCCCACACGGCCGGGTCCTTGGTGTTGTTGTCGATGATCAGGACTTCGTAGTCCGGGTAGTCGAGGGCGGCCAGGGCGTCGAGGGTCTGTTTGACCATTTCCGGTGGCTCGTTGTAGCACGGCACATGGATCGACACTTTCGGGCGGTAGTCCGAATCACCTTCCACCGGTAGGAATTCGCGGCGGCGCTTGTGGGTCCAGACCGCTTCCGCCAGCTCATGGGCCTCGGTTAGCAGCACAATAAACACCCCAAGCGCGCCGAGGGCCAGCAAGACGCCCACCGTCAGGCTGAACCACGTGCTGTATTGCTGGCTGTAGTCGTAGCCGATCCATACCAGCACCGAGCCACACAGGAACGCAATAAAGGTCAGGAAGGTACGGCCACGCTGGCGCAGGGCCGAGCCGTCGATCATCAGCAGGGTCAGCGACAGCAGCGCCAGCACCACCGAGCCGATGGCCAGCACCCGCCATTGCGGAATCGCTACCACCGGGCCTTCAAAATTGAATTTCTGCTGGCGCGCGGCGTTGAACACACCCCAATAGGCGCCCACCGAGCCTTCGTCACTAGCCTTCCAAGGTTGGTCGAAGGCTTCGATCACGAAGTAGTTGTAGCCCTGGCGGTTCAGTTTGTTGACCAGGGTACGCAGGTAAATGGCCTGGTCGGCAGGCGACGCGTCCGCGCCACCGCGCATGCGGCCATTGCTCGGCCAGCCGACTTCCGACAGCAACAGCGGCTTTTTCGGGAAGGTCTTCTTCAGATCCTTGGCGCGGTCAAGGACGAATTGCCCGGCCTGGGCCATGGGAATATGTTCCCAATACGGCAGGACGTGCGCGGCGATCAGGTCGACATGCTTGCCCAGTTGCGGGTTGTGCTCCCAGATATGCCACTGCTCTGAGGTGGTCACTGGCACTTTGACAGCGGCGCGCACCCGGTCCAGCAGCACAATCAGCTCGTCGGCGGTGATTTCCTTGCGGAAGATCGCCTCGTTGCCGACCACCACACGTACCACGCTGCGCGAGGTGTTGGCGATCTCGATGGCACGCTGGATCTCACGCTCGTTGCGCTCCAGGTCCGGGCTGATCCAGATCCCCAGGGTCACGCGCAGGCCGAATTCTTCCGCCAGCTTGGGGATGTCCCCCAGGGTGCCGTCGACCGAATAGGTACGGATGTTGTCCGTCAGCTTGCTCATGATCGCAAGGTCCTGACGCATCTGTTCGTCGGTCGGGTACTGGTCTTTCTGCGGGTACTGGCCTTGCTGGAACGGCGAGTACGAAAACCCGGAGATCTGCTGTGGCCAGTTGGGAGTAGTGACCGGGCGGTTGATCAGCGCCCAGAAACCGGTGAACAGCGCGGCAATCGCCAGCACTACCACCAGGTTGAGTCCAAATTTACGCGATGACATAGCTATTTCGGGTTCCAAAGGGTGCGGAACGAAAAGAGGTGTTGGCCTGCGCCGAACGGCGCGCATCCTACACTGGCCCTTCCATGAGCGTACAGCAAGCTGGGAAAAACCGGAGTTTAGTCAGCGAAACCTCTGCGGAGTTCTTTACTTGTAGCTGGAAGCTTCGAACTTGTCGCCGCGTAGTCCATAATGCGCGCCGGTTTTTGGGGTAATGGTCATGAGCACAGAAGATCCACGGTTTGCCGGCGTCGCCCGTTTGTATGGCATTGAAGGCCTGGAGCGTTTGAAAGCGGCCCATGTGGCCATCGTCGGCGTGGGCGGTGTCGGCTCGTGGGCGGCGGAAGCCATGGCCCGCTGCGGGGTGGGCGAGATTTCGCTGTTTGACCTGGACGACGTGTGCGTCAGCAACAGCAACCGTCAGTTGCACGCCCTGGACAGCACGGTAGGCAAGCCCAAGGTCGAAGTGATGGCCGAACGCCTGCGTGCGATCAACCCCGATTGCACCGTGCATGCGGTGGCGGACTTCGTGACCCGCGACACCATGGCCGAGTACATCACGCCTGACATTGACTGCGTGATTGACTGCATCGATGCGGTCAACGCCAAGGCGGCGCTGATCGCCTGGTGCAAGCGGCGCAAGATCCAGATCATCACCACCGGCGGCGCCGGCGGGCAGATTGACCCGACGCTGATCCAGGTGTGCGACCTGAACCGCACCTTCAACGACCCACTGGCCTCGAAAGTGCGTTCCACCTTGCGTCGTGACTACGGTTTTTCACGCACCGTGACCCGGCACTACAGCGTGCCTTGCGTGTTCTCCACCGAACAGCTGCGTTATCCCAAGCCCGATGGCAGCATCTGCTTGCAGAAGAGTTTTGTGGGGGATGGCGTGAAGCTGGACTGCGCGGGTGGGTTTGGCGCGGTGATGATGGTGACGGCGACCTTTGGCATGGTGGCGGCGACCAAGGCCGTGGACAAGATCGTGGCCGGAGTGCGCAGGCCGTCCGAGCGGGTCAAACCCACCTGAATAACACTGCTGGGCATAAACAAAATGTGGGGCTTGCCCGCGATGGCGGTGTGCCAGGCAAGACATCTGGCACTGATCCACTGCTATCGCGGGCAAGCCCGCTCCTACAGTTAGTTTTGCGTATGGCTCAAGTCGCGCATGCGCTGCAGGACTGCGTTCAGGCCATTGCTGCGCGACGGCGACAGCTGGCGGGAGAGGCCCAGTTGGTTGAACCAGTCAGGCAGGTCGACCGCCTGTAACGCGTGCGCCGATAGGCCATTGACCCGCGCCAGCAACAACGCCACCAACCCGCGAATCAAGCGCGCGTCGCTGCTGGCGGCAAACTGCCAGTGGCCCTCGTGCAAGCGCCCCACCAGCCACACCAGGCTTTCACAGCCCTGTACCAGGTTGGCGTCGATCTTGTCCTCAGGCACCAATGCCGGCAGCCGCTCGCCCCATTGCATCAGCAGGCGGGCGCGTTGCTCCCAGCTGCCGACAGCCTGAAAGGCCTGCAGCGCGGCCATCGCATCCGCTGGCAGGCTCATCGCAGCATGTCCAGCGCCTGGTCCAGCGCTTCAAAAAAGCGCTCCAGGTCATCGGAGTCGTTGTACAGCGCCAACGAAACCCGGATTGCGCCGGATAAATGCAGGCTCTTGAGCAGGGGCATTGCACAGTGATGGCCGGCGCGTACCGCGATGCCTTGCTCGGTCAGCAGGTGGGCGAGGTCGGCGCTGTGTATACCGTCTACCACGAAGCTGGCCAGGGCCACGTGTGGCGAGCCCAGCAGGCGCACGCCATTGCGTGCCCGCAAGCCGCGCAATAGATAGTCATGCAGCGCCGCTTCATGGGCGAGCACCGCCGCTTGATCCAGGGAATTGAGGTAGTCCAGGGTCGCCCCCAGGCCAATCACGCTGGCAATCGGCGGGGTGCCCGCTTCGAAACCCAGGGGCGCGGGGCGAAAGCTGGCGCTGTGGTAGTCCGCCTGTTGCACCATCTCGCCGCCAAACTGCCAGTGGCGCAGCAGAGGCAGGCCTTCGGTGCGGCCGTAAAGCACGCCGACGCCGTCCGGGCCGTAGAGCTTGTGGCTGGAAAACACGTAGAAGTCGCAGCCCAGGGCCTGCACGTCATGGCGCCCGTGGACGATGCCCTGTGCGCCATCCACCACGGTCAAGGCGTCGTGGGCCTTGGCCAGTGCCAGCAACTGCGCCAACGGCTGCCAGGCGCCCAGCACGTTGGATAACTGGCTCACCGCCAGCAGGCGGGTGCGTGGCCCGATCATCGTGGCGGCGGCGTGCAGGTCGATCAAGCCGGCGTCGTCGAGGGGCAACACCACAAGCGTGAGCTCGCGGCGTTTGGCCAACTGCTGCCAGGGCAATAGGTTGGCGTGATGTTCCAGGGCGCTGATGACAATCTCATCGCCCGGGTTGAAAAGGTGCTCAAGGCCATAGGCCAGGAGGTTCAGCGCTGAAGTGGCGCCGTGGGTGAAGATGATTTGCCCGCTGTCACCGACGTTGAGCCATTGCGCCACTTTGCTGCGACTGTCCTCGAACGCCTGGGTCGCATGGGCGCCCGGCAAATGCTGGGCACGGTGCACATTGGCTGCGCCATTGGCGTAGTAATGGCTGAGGGCGTCCAACAGGGCTTGAGGTTTTTGCGTGGTAGCGGCGTTGTCCAGATAGGTCTGGTCTTGCCGTTGCAAGGTAGCGATGGCCGGGAAATCGGCGCGCCAGGGCGAAGGCACAAGCATGGGGTTCAAGACTCATATGAACCGGCCGCGCTGAATAACGCGGCCGGTTCCGGTGGCATCGAGTCGCTGCTTAGTTGTGAGCGTGCAGCGCTGCGTTCAGTTCGATCGCCGACTTGTGGGTTTTGCACTCCACGGCACCGGTTTCGGAGTTACGGCGGAACAGCAGGTCCGGCTGGCCAGCCAGTTCACGGGCCTTGACCACCTTGACCAGTTGGTTCTGCTCATCGAGCAGTGCCACTTTGGTGCCAGCGGTCACGTACAGGCCCGATTCCACGGTGTTGCGATCACCCAACGGGATACCGATACCGGCGTTGGCGCCGATCAGGCAGCCTTCGCCCACCTTGATCACGATGTTGCCGCCGCCCGACAGGGTACCCATGGTGGAGCAACCGCCGCCCAGGTCCGAACCCTTGCCGACGAAGACACCCGCCGATACACGGCCTTCGATCATGCCAGGGCCTTCGGTGCCTGCGTTGAAGTTGATGAAGCCTTCATGCATCACCGTGGTGCCTTCGCCCACATAGGCGCCCAGGCGCAGACGCGCAGCATCGGCGATACGCACGCCGGCCGGCACCACGTAGTCGGTCATTTTCGGGAACTTGTCCACCGAGAACACTTCCAGCAGCTCGCCACGCAAGCGTGCTTCCAACTGGCGCTCGGCCAACTCGCCGATGTCGATCGCACCCTGGCTGGTCCAGGCCACGTTCGGCAGTTGCGGGAATACACCGGCCAGGCTCAGGCCATGGGGCTTGACCAGGCGGTGGGACAGCAGATGCAGCTTGAGGTAGGCCTCTGGGGTGGAGGTCAATGCCGCGTCCTCGGCCAGCAGCGTGGCGACCAACGGCTTGTGGCTTTCGGCCAGGCGGGTCAGCAGGGCGGCTTGGGTGGCATCTACATTTTTCAGTGCATCAACCAGCTGCGAGGCTTGGGCAATGGTGAAAGTGATTGCCTGGTTGCCTTCGGTGTAGCCGAGGATAGGCGCGATGGCGGCAACGATCTCGGCCGAAGGGTTGAGCAATGGCTGCGCGTAAAACACTTCCAGCCAAGCACCTTGGCGGTTCTGGGTGCCGACGCCGAAGCCCAGGCTGAACAGGGAATTGGACATGCTGTTACCTCTACAAAAATGAAGTGGCTGGCCTACTTGAGGGCCGCCGAATAACTATCTGGCTTGAAGCCAATCAGGGTTCTGTCACCGAGATCGAGCACCGGGCGCTTGATCATCGAGGGTTGTGCGAGCATCAGTTCAATCGCTTTCGCCTGGTCGAGATCGGCTTTCTGTTCGTCTTCGAGTTTGCGAAAGGTCGTGCCTGCACGGTTCAAAACCACTTGCCAACCGTGCTCGTTGCACCATTGGGTCAAGTGTTCGCGGTCGATACCGGCCGTCTTGTAGTCATGAAACGTATAGCTGATGGCATTTTCATCGAGCCAGGTACGCGCCTTTTTCATGGTGTCGCAGGCTTTGATGCCGAAAATCTGTAACTGCTTGTTTTTATTGGGCATATTTCATTCCTAAAAATCTCCCCAATAGGGTCGCAAAAATTCAGCCAAGGATTATGCCACGTAGAGCCCCTGCGCGCAGGCTACCCGACCCAAAGGTGGGCAAGTCATGCGTGGGCTGCTTGGTCCTCTGGAACCAGGCGGATTTCCACACGTTGGCCAAGGGCCCTGGCAGCGCTGGCTAAAGTCGCGAGGGTCATGCCTGAGTCATTTTGATCAAGTGCGCGGTCCACGGCGGTTCTGCTGGTGTGCATCCGCTCTGCCAGCGCTTTTTTACTGACTCGCTGGTGCTTCATCGCCTGCGCAATCTGCCACGCGATGACACGTTTGAGGGCGGCTGCGCAGACTTCTTCGCCGAGCCCTTGCTCGGCGAGGAAATCATCGAAGTCAGAACCGATATGTTTGTTCATGTGTTGTACCTCATAACCTTGCCCTGCGCTGCTTGGCGGTTGCCATGTCGTGCACCGGTGTCTTTTGGCTTTTCTTGATAAAACCGTGGAGTAGCACCATGTTGCTGCCGACCACCGTGAAGATAATGCGGGCGATGGTGTCCTCCAGATCAACCCTGACTTCCCACAGCCCGGAGTCGAGCTTTCGCACTACGGGCATGCCGATTGGCCACCCCAGTTGCACGGTTTTTATTTCAATCCCAATGAGTCGCCTGTGTTCACGGGGCAGATCGGTCAGCCATTCACGTACCGGCTCGTTGCCTGCGTCAGTGCGAAAAAAGCTCACATGTAAAGTGAGTGAGTTTTTACTCATCTGTTGGAGTGTACCTAAAATGGTGCTCTTTTCAATGTGTCGCTCTACAGTCCGCCATCCATTGGTCCTAGTCATGGCTGCGACTTATGTGCAACGGTCAGCCAGCAGCATAGGCAGCTAATATGGCACTTCAAAGGCGCGTTGCTGCCTCAAGTGTTTCATTGCAAGTCGATTGTCCAGGAACCCCGCTTTATGCAAACCGCCTACACCGTTCTTATCCTGCTGATGCTGGTCAGCGTTTCGCGTCTGGTCGGGCGTGTCATCCCCTTGCCGTTGCCGTTGGTGCAGATTGCCGCCGGTGCCCTGCTGGCGTGGCCGACCCTGGGGTTGCATGTAGCGCTGGACCCGGAGCTGTTTCTATTTCTGTTCCTGCCGCCGCTGCTGTTCTCCGATGGCTGGCGCATGCCCAAGCGTGAGTTGTGGCGCTTGCGTGGTCCCATCCTGACATTGGCGGTAGGGCTGGTGCTGTTTACCGTGGTGGGCGCCGGTTACTTTATCCATTGGCTGCTGCCAAGCATTCCCTTGCCTGTGGCGTTCGCCCTGGCGGCTGTGTTGTCGCCGACGGATGCGGTGGCGGTGTCGGCGATTTCCCAGAACCGCTTGCCCACACCCTTGATGCATATGCTCCAGGGCGAGGCCTTGATGAACGATGCGTCGGGCCTGGTGACGTTCAAGTTTGCCCTCGCGGCGGCGTTGACCGGGGTGTTTTCCCTGGCCGATGCCAGCCTGACGTTTGTGCTGGTGGCGCTCGGTGGCCTGGCCATCGGCGTGGCGTTGAGCTGGCTGGTGGGTCGCCTGCGGGCCTGGATGATTGCCCGGGGTTGGGATGACCCGGCCACCCATGTGGTGTTTATGTTGCTGCTGCCGTTTGCCGCTTATGTGCTGGCCGAACGCCTGGGCGCGTCGGGGATTCTCTCGGCGGTGGCGGCGGGCATGATGCAAAGCTGGCTGGACCTGCTGCCACGCCAGACCAGTACGCGGTTGCTCAATCGCAGTGTCTGGTCGCTGCTGGAGTTTGCCTTCAACGGGCTGATCTTCCTGCTGCTGGGCCTGCAATTGCCCGATATCATCAAGGCGGTGACCAGTCACGAAGCTACGCTGTGGCCGACCTTGTTCTATCGCGTCCTGGACGTGATCGCGATCTTCCTGGTGTTGCTGGTGCTGCGGTTTATCTGGGTACAGAGTATCTGGCGCCTGTCCGGCCTGTTGCGGCGCCTGCGTGGTAAAAGCGAGCTGACCCTGGTGCCAACCGCGCGGTCTTGCTGGCTTTTGACCGTCGGTGGGGTGCGGGGGGCGGTGACGCTGGCCGGTGTGATGTCAGTGCCGTTGCTGTTTGCACCAGGCCAGGCGTTTCCTGAGCGCGACTTGCTGATCTTTATCGCCGCCGGGGTGATCCTGCTGTCGTTGGTGGCCGCCTGCATTGCCTTGCCGCTGTTGCTACGGGGGATTGAGAAAAGCCCGGATGACAAGCGTCGCGGTGAGGTGCGCGATGCCTGGAAGAAAACCGCCGAGGCGGCGATTCATGCCCTGGAGACAGAGGAGGCCGCCGACGTGGCGCCTCTGGACGCGGCGCAGGCCGCATTGGCGACGGAGCTCAAGGCGCGGATCATGTCGGAGTACCGTCACCAACTGGAGGTGTTCAATGACTCGGCCGAAGCCCAGGCGCTGGCGCTGCAGATGGATCAACTGGAGCGTAAGTTGCGGCTCAAGGCCCTGCGCGCGCAGCGCTTGGAGTTGTACAGCCTGAGCCGCCACCACCAGATTGGTGATGATGTGCTGCGCGAAGTGCTGGCGGACCTGGATATGAGTGAGGCTAACCTGGGGACCCAGAAATAGCCGCGTGGGTTAATTCACCCCTACGCAGGCCGCTCCCAGGCGGGAGCGGCCCCGGTCATCAACGACGGCGCTGGATGAAGTTGCGCATCCGTTCAGCGGCTTCGACGCATTCGGACAACGGTGCCACCAGTGCCAGGCGCACCCGCCCGGCACCTGGATTGAAACCGTCCACTTCCCGCGACAGGTACGAGCCTGGCACCACGGTCACGTGTTCTTCCACGAACAAGTCGCGGCAGAACGCGGCGTCGTCGCCCTCGACGTTCGGCCACAGGTAAAAACCACCGTCAGGGTTCTGTACGTCCAATACCGGCTTGAGAATCGCCAGGACCGCGGCGAATTTTTCCCGGTACAGATCACGGTTGGCCAATACATGAGCCTCATCCTGCCAGGCGGCAACGCTCGCCAGCTGGGTTTGCACCGGCATGGCACAGCCGTGGTAGGTGCGGTACAGCAGGAAGGCCTTGAGGATCTCGGCATCGCCGGCCACAAAACCGGAACGCAGGCCCGGCAGGTTGGAACGCTTGGACAGGCTATGGAACACCACGCAGCGCTTGAAATCCTCGCGACCCAATTCGACACAGGCGCTGAGCAGGCCAGGCGGCGGGGTTTGTTCGTCGAAGTACAGCTCGCTGTAGCACTCGTCGGCGGCGATCACGAAGTCGTACTGGTCGGCCAGGGCGATCAGTTTTTTCAGGGTGGCGACGGGGATCAGTGCGCCGGTCGGGTTGCCGGGGGAGCACAGGAACAGGATCTGGCAGCGTTGCCAGATATCTGCCGAGACGGCGTCGAAATCCGGATTGAAGCCGTTCTCATCCAGGCACGGCAGGTAATGCGGCTTGGCTCCGGCGAGGAACGCTGCGCCTTCATAGATCTGGTAGAACGGGTTCGGGCTGACCACCAGGGCATCGTCGCCACGGTTGACCACGGTCTGGGTGAACGCGAAGAGCGCTTCGCGGGTGCCATTGACCGGCAGGATATTGCGCGCCGGGTC
This sequence comes from Pseudomonas sp. 06C 126, assembly GCF_001855215.1. Taxonomy (NCBI): domain Bacteria; kingdom Pseudomonadati; phylum Pseudomonadota; class Gammaproteobacteria; order Pseudomonadales; family Pseudomonadaceae; genus Pseudomonas; species Pseudomonas sp. 06C 126. The sequence goes on from NZ_MIFU01000097.1 coordinate 27,207, forward strand.
CAGCCAGCCCTTGGGCACGTTGAAGCGTCGTTCGCACCAGGCGCCAATGGCCTCGCGCAGGGCCGGGATGCCCAGGGTGGTGGGGTACACCGCCATTTGGTCGAGGTTATTGGTCAGGGCCTGGGCGACGAAATCCGGGGACTTGTGCTTGGGCTCGCCGATGGACAGGGCGATCGGGCGCTTGTCCGGGTTTGGCGTGACACTGCCCAGCAGGGCGCGCAATTTCTCGAACGGGTAGGGTTGCAGCTGGTTCAGGGCGTTGTTCATTGGGGGCCTCTATCGTTGAACACGGCCCCTGTAGGCGCTGGCTTGCCTGCGATGTAGGCGCCGCGGTGTATCTGTTACACCGCGGCGATGCCATCGCAGGCAAGCCAGCTCCTACAAGGGCGCGCGGCCACAGGGAAATAAAATTCAGCTCAAATGGTCAGTCGGAACCCTTCTGCCCCGGGCTCCTGGTTCACGCTCAATTGCGCGACGATAGCGTCCTGCAAGCGGCGGCACAGTTCCGGGTCGGACAGGGGGTGATTGTCGGCGTCGGTAATAAAAAACACGTCTTCGACCCGCTCGCCCAGGGTGGCAATCTTGGCGTTTTGCAATGACAGGTCGAACTCCAGGAAGATCCCGCCGATCCGTGCCAGCAGGCCTGGCCGATCCGGTGCGCTGAGTTCCAGCACCGTTACCGGGCGCTGGGCGTCATTGTGGATGGTCACTTGGGGCGCAAAGGCAAAATGCTTGAGCTGGCGCGGCACCCGGCGCTGGATGATGGTCGGGTAGTCGTCAGGGTTGCGCAGGGCTTCGGTCAGGCCTTCGCGGATTTTTTTCACGCGCTCGGGGTTGTCGCCGATGGACTCGCCTTCGGTGTCGAGAACGATATAGGTGTCGAGGGTGAACTGGCTGCTGGAGGTAATGACCCGCGCGTCATGGATGTTCAGGTTGAGCTGGTCCATCGCGGCCACGGTCACGGCGAAGAAGTCGTGCTGGTCCGGGGCGTAGATAAAGATCTGCGTGCCGCCTTCGAATTCGCGCTGGGTCGTTTCCTTGATCAGCACCAGCGGGCCACCGTCAGCCGGCTGCTGGAGGATCGCGTCGGTGTGCCAGGCCACGTCGCCTGCGGTGTGGCGCAGGAAATAGTCATCACCCAATTGCGACCAGAGTTGCTCCACATCGTCCGGGTCGTTGCCGCCGCGCACCAGGATATCCAGGGCCGCGCTCTGGGTGCGGCGGATCTGCTCTTCGCGGTCCACCGGGTTTTCCAGGCCGCGGCGCAACGCGCGCTTGGTCTCGGTATAGAGCTGGCGCAACAGGCTGGCGCGCCACGAGTTCCAAAGGGTCGGGTTGGTGGCGTTGATGTCGGAGACGGTCAGCACATACAGGTAGTCGAGACGGGTTTCGTCGCCGACGGCCTGCGCGAAATCATGGATTACCTGTGGGTCGGACAAATCCTTGCGCTGGGCGGTAGTGGACATGACCAGGTGGTTCTGTACTAGCCAGACAATCAGGCGGCTGTCCCACTGCGGCAGCTGGTGGCGCTGGCAGAAGGCTTGCGCATCCACCGCGCCGATTTCCGAATGGTCGCCGTGTCGGCCCTTGCCGATATCGTGGTACAGGCCGGCCAGGTAGATCAGTTCAGGCTTGGGCAGCTTGGCCATCAGCTTACTGGCCAGCGGGAATTTCTCTGACACCTGGGTGTACTGCAGCTTACGCAGGTGCTTGATCAGGTTCAGGGTGTGGGCGTCGACCGTATAAATGTGGAACAGGTCGTGTTGCATCTGCCCGACGATAAAGCCGAACTCCGGCAGATAGCGCCCGAGGATGCCGTAGCGGTTCATGCGCCGCAGGTTGCGGTGGATGCCGATCTTGCACTTGAACAGTTCGATAAACAGGCTGGTATTGCGGATGTCGTTGCGAAATTCGTCGTCGATCAGGTGGCGGTTTTCCCGCAGCAAGCGGATGGTATCGGCGCGCACGCCCTTGATTTCCGGTTGCTGGGCCATCAGCACGAAGATTTCCAGCATGGCAAAGGGGGTGCGCTTGAACACGTTGTCGTGGCGCGCCTCGATATAGCCGTCGTGCAGTTGGAAGCGCGCATTGATCGGTTGCGGTGGCGCTTCGTCTTCGGGGGCCAGGATCACTTCTTCAAAATGCTGGATGATCAGGTCGCTGAGCTGGGCGATGCTCATGACCACCCGGTAGTACTGCTGCATGAAGCTTTCGATGCTGGTCTTCGCGTCTTCGCCTTCAAAGCCCAGCAGGGCGGCGATGGAGCGCTGGTGGTCAAACAGCAGGCGGTCTTCGGAGCGTCCGGCGAGCATGTGCAGGGCGTAGCGCACCTTCCACAAAAACTCCTGGGACGAGGCCAGCAGGGCGTTTTCGCTCTCTACCAAAAAGCCTTCGCCGGCCAGGGCCCGCAGGTTCAGGGTGCCGTACTGGCGCCGGGCCACCCACAAGATGGTCTGGATGTCCCGCAGCCCGCCAGGCGAGCCCTTGACGTTGGGTTCCAGGTTGTATTCGGTGTCGTTGTATTTGTGGTGCCGGGCTTTCTGCTCGGCGCGCTTGGCGAGGAAGAACTCCTTGCTCGGCCACATGCGCGCGGTGCTGGTGACTTCCAGCATGCGCTGGCGCAGGCGTTCGGGGCCGCAGATGGTGCGGCTTTCCATCAGGTTGGTGACCACGGTGAGGTCGGCACGGGCTTCTTCGGCGCATTCATCTACCGAACGCACGCTCTGACCGACTTCCAGGCCGATGTCCCACAGCAGCGTCAGAAAGCGCTCGATGGAATCACGAAAGATCTCGTGGTCGGCGCTGTCCAGCAGGATCAGCAGGTCGATATCGGAGTAGGGGTGCAGTTCGCCCCGGCCATAGCCGCCGACGGCCACCAGGGCGATATCGGCGTCTTCGCTCCAGTCGAACTGCTCCCAGGCCTTTTGCAGGATGTTATCGACGAACCAGGCGCGATCCTCGATCAGTCGGCGGATCTCCCGGCCGCTGCGAAAACGCCCGTCGAGCACCTCGCGGGCCTGGCGGATGGCCTTCTTGAAGGCGGCAATCGGGCTTGCCTTCAGCGCCAGTTCCGCCTGGAACTGGCCACGGTCGAAGAGTTCGGGATCCACCTGGGGCATCGATCGGCTTTCCTTTCTATCTATGTGTAGGTCGCAACGTTGCTAATCCGGAAAGCCCGCTGCAAACATCAGGCCGAAACGCGGGGGATCGTGTCGTCGGCGCGCAGGGTGAAGATCTCATAGCCAGTGTCGGTGACCAGCAGGGTGTGTTCCCACTGTGCCGAGAGCTTGCGGTCCTTGGTGATGGCGGTCCAGCCGTCGCCCAGCACCTTGGTGTCGGCCTTGCCCTGGTTGATCATCGGCTCGATGGTGAAGGTCATGCCTGCCTTGAGCTCCATACCGGTGCCGGCACGGCCGTAGTGCAGGATCTGTGGCTCTTCGTGGAACACTTTGCCGATGCCGTGGCCGCAGAATTCGCGGACCACCGAGAACCCGTTCTTTTCAGCGTGCTTCTGGATCACTTCGCCGATGTCGCCCAGGCGGCAGCCCGGCTTGACCAGTTCAATGGCCTTGTACATGCATTCCTGGGTGACCTGGGACAGGCGCTCGGCCCAGACCGGGACGTTGCCGACGTGGAACATACGGCTGGTGTCGCCGTGGTAGCCGTCCTTGATCACGGTGACGTCGATGTTCAGGGTGTCACCGTCTTTGAGCGGCTTGTCGCCCGGGATGCCGTGGCAGACCACGTGGTTGATCGAGGTGCAGATCGACTTGGGGAAGCCTTTGTAGTTCAGCGGCGCGGGAATGGCTTTCTGCACGTCGACAATATAGTCATGGCAGATGCGGTCCAGGGCTTCAGTGGTGACGCCGGGCTTGACGTGTTCGGCAATCATTTCCAGCACGTCTGCAGCCAGTTTGCCGGCAACGCGCATGCCTGCGATATCTTCGGCGGTTTTCAGGGTAACGGTCATACAGGCTCTCTCTAGCGCGACGCGCTGAAATCAATACGGTTTACGGGCGTGCGACAAAAAGGTGCAGCGTTCGCACAAGCCCAAAAAACGCGATTCTAACAGACGCAAGGTATAAACCATGAGTGTCTGGCTATCGCTTCTCTCTATAAGGTGCGGGTATTTTCACCCGATTCAATGGCTTGGGTGGCAGTGACGGCAAGCAAATGCGATTGCGGGTTTCGTTTTTGTCGTTGCTGTGGTATAAAATGCGCCGCTTTCCGGGGATACCCCGCAAAGCTTAAATCCACACACGTGTCGACACGATGACCTGGGTGCCGGAGGCCTTGAAGCCGCTGGTTGGTCATTGGGATACGTGGAGGCCAAACCCGACTTATTAAGGAACTATCATGTCCCAAGTCAACATGCGCGATATGCTGAAGGCCGGTGTGCACTTCGGTCACCAGACCCGTTACTGGAACCCGAAAATGGGTAAATACATTTTCGGCGCGCGTAACAAGATCCACATTATCAACCTTGAAAAAACCCTGCCAATGTTCAACGAAGCTCTGACTTTCGTAGAGCGCCTGGCCCAGGGCAAAAACAAGATTCTGTTCGTCGGCACCAAGCGTTCCGCTGGCAAGATCGTTGCTGAAGAAGCAGCACGTTGCGGTTCGCCGTACGTCGATCACCGCTGGTTGGGCGGCATGCTGACCAACTTCAAAACCATCCGTGCTTCCATCAAGCGTCTGCGTGACCTTGAAGTGCAAGCCGAAGACGGTACTTTCGCCAAGCTGACCAAGAAAGAAGCGCTGATGCGCTCCCGTGACCTGGAAAAGCTCGATCGTTCCCTGGGTGGTATCAAGGACATGGGCGGTCTGCCTGACGCACTGTTCGTTATCGACGTTGATCACGAGCGCATCGCGATCACCGAAGCCAACAAGCTGGGCATCCCGGTTATCGGCGTAGTCGATACCAACAGCAGCCCGGAAGGCGTTGACTACATCATCCCAGGCAACGATGACGCAATCCGCGCTATCCAGCTGTACATGGGTTCGATGGCTGACGCTGTAATCCGTGGCCGCAACAATGTTGGCGGCGGCACCGTAGAGTTCGCTGCTGAAGAAGCACCGGTCGCTGCAGCTGAGTAATTGACGCCCTGGCGTTGACTCAGTAAGCAAAAAGGGGGCTTGGCCCCCTTTTTGCCACCTCGAAAACCATTTGTGAGCGGCACAGCTACAGCATCTGTAACGTGCAGCGGTTAACAAGGGTGGTTCGGGAAGAATTGAACGCCCGTACAAGTCGGGTGGAATGGTTGAAAACCTATCCAAGAGGAATTTGAAAATGGCAGCAATTACTGCAGCGTTGGTTAAAGAACTGCGTGAGCGTACTGGCGAAGGCATGATGGATTGCAAGAAAGCCCTGGAAAAGGCTGACGGCGACATCGAAAAAGCCATTGATGACATGCGTGCTTCGGGCGCGATCAAGGCTGCCAAGAAAGCAGGCAACGTAGCTGCTGAAGGCGCTATCGCTTTGAAAGAAGACGGCAAGTCCGCCGTTCTGCTGGAAGTGAACTCGCAGACCGACTTCCTGGCTCTGCAGGACGACTTCAAGGCATTTGTTGCTGCTAGCGTTGAAAAAGCGTTCGCCGACAAACTGACTGACGTCGCTCCGCTGATCGCCGCTCAAGAAGCCGATCGCCTGGTACTGGTCGGCAAGGTTGGCGAAAACGTCAACATCCGTCGCCTGGTACGTGTTGAAGGTGATGTTGTTGGTGGTTACCTGCACGGTAACAAGATCGGTGTTGCAGTTGTCCTCAAGGGCGGCAACGTTGAGCTGGCCAAAGACATCGCTATGCACGTAGCGGCCAGCAACCCTGAGTTCCTGCTGCCTTCGGAAGTTTCTGCCGAAGCGATCGAGCGTGAAAAAGCTGTGTTCCTGCAGCTGAACGAAGAAAAAATCAAAGGCAAGCCAGAAAACATTGTTGAGAACATGGTCAAAGGCCGTATCAGCAAGTTCCTGGCCGAAGCAAGCCTGGTTGAGCAGGCGTTCGTCAAGAACCCTGAAATCAAGGTTGGCGAACTGGCCAAGAAAGCCGGTGCTGAAATCGTTTCCTTCACCTACTTCAAAGTAGGCGACGGTATCGAGAAGCCGGTCGACAACTTCGCTGAAGAAGTTGCTGCCCAGCTGGCTGCCGCCAAGCAATAAGACAGTTTTCAACTGTCGCCCAAGAGAGGCTGCCCGCTCACGCGCGCAGCCTCTTTTCAAATGGGATGCTCAATTTTATTTGGCTTCCCTTTGGAACTGGCTTACAAAGCCGTGTTCCGATGGCGCTGTGACAGCGTCCAGCTAGAGTGAACGCAAGCCGTAAACGGCTCGCCAAGAATTTTTTAAAAATACGCCGCAGGAGAGATTCGCAATGGCTCAGCAGGGCAGTGGTTATCAGGCTCGCTATAAACGCATTCTACTCAAGCTTAGCGGCGAGGCCCTGATGGGCTCGGAAGAGTTCGGGATCGATCCCAAAGTGCTTGACCGCATGGCATTGGAAGTCGGCCAACTGGTCGGCATCGGTGTCCAGGTCGGCCTGGTGATTGGTGGTGGCAACCTGTTCCGTGGTGCAGCGCTCAGTGCGGCTGGCATGGATCGGGTCACTGGCGACCACATGGGCATGCTGGCCACTGTGATGAACGCCCTGGCCATGCGTGATGCCCTGGAGCGTGCCAATATCTCGGCCATTGTGATGTCGGCCATCTCGATGGTTGGCGTGACCGATCATTACGACCGTCGCAAAGCCATGCGTCACCTGAACGCCAAAGAGGTGGTGATCTTTGCCGCCGGTACCGGCAACCCGTTCTTCACCACCGACTCGGCGGCCTGCCTGCGCGCCATCGAAATCGATGCTGACGTGGTGCTCAAGGCCACCAAGGTTGACGGTGTCTACACTGCCGACCCATTCAAAGACCCGCATGCCGAGAAGTTCGATCATCTGACTTATGATGAAGTACTGGATCGCAAGCTGGGTGTTATGGATCTGACGGCAATCTGCCTGTGCCGCGACCACAAGATGCCGCTGCGCGTATTTAACATGAACAAGCCCGGCGCCCTGCTGAATATCGTACACGGCGGCGCAGAAGGGACTCTGATCGAGGAAGGCCAACAATGATCAACGAAATCAAGAAAGACGCCCAGGCGCGTATGCACAAATCCCTGGAATCTCTGAGCCATGCATTCGGCCAGATTCGCACCGGCAAGGCCCACCCAAGCATCCTGGGCAGCGTGATGGTGCCTTACTACGGTTCCGACACTCCGCTGAGTGGCGTGGCCAACGTAACCGTGAAAGACTCGCGCACCCTGCAGGTCGTGGCTTTCGAGCGCAATATGCTCGCTGCCGTCGACAAGGCCATCCAGAGCGCCGGCCTGAACCTCAACCCGACCAACCTGGGCGAGCTGCTGCTGATCTCCATGCCTGCGCTGACCGAAGAAACCCGTAAGGGCTTCACCAAGCAGGCGCGTAGCGCAGCGGAAGATGCCCGTGTTGCCGTGCGTAACATTCGCCGTGACGCCTTGGGTGATCTGAAGAAGCTGGTCAAGGACAAGGAAATCAGCGAAGACGAAGAGCGTCGTGCAATCGCTGATATCGATAAGCTGACCAAGGAATCCGAGGCTCTGATCACCAAGGCCACGGAAGAGAAAGAAAAGGACCTGATGGCCGTATAAGGGGTCAGGACGCTTTCATGGAAAAGACCAAGCAGACTGTGCCCTCCGTGGTGCCGCGCCATGTCGCGATCATCATGGATGGGAATAATCGCTGGGCGAAAAAACGCTTTATGCCGGGTGTCGCCGGGCATAAAGCGGGTGTCGATGCGGTACGGGCCGTGATCGAGGTGTGTGCCGAGGCCAAGGTCGAGGTATTGACCTTGTTTGCCTTCTCCAGTGAAAACTGGCAACGGCCGGCCGACGAAGTCAGCGCCTTGATGGACCTGTTCTTCAAGGCCTTGCGTCGCGAGGCCAAGCGTCTCAACGACAACAACATCAGCCTGCGTATCATCGGCGACCGCTCGCGGTTCCACCCGGAGCTGCAGGCGGCCATGCGTGAAGCCGAGGCGATCACCGCCGGTAGCAATCGCTTTGTCCTGCAAATCGCTGCCAATTACGGCGGGCAATGGGACATCGCCCAGGCCGCACAGCGTCTGGCGCGTGAAGTGCAGGCCGGCCATCTGCGACCGGAAGACATCACGCCTGAGTTGTTGCAAACCTGCCTGGTGACGGGTGACCTGCCGTTACCGGATCTATGCATCCGTACCGGGGGTGAACACCGCATCAGCAATTTCCTGTTGTGGCAGTTGGCCTATACCGAGCTGTACTTCTCCGACCTGTTCTGGCCGGACTTCAAACACGATGCCATGCGTAATGCACTGGCCGATTTCGCTTCCCGTCAGCGTCGCTTCGGTAAAACGAGCGAGCAGATCGAAGCTGGAGCCCGGGTTTAATGCTTAAACAACGAATCATCACGGCACTGATCCTGCTGCCGATCGCCCTGTGCGGGTTTTTCCTGCTTGAAGGCGCAGGCTTTGCGCTGTTCATTGGCCTGGTCGTGACCCTGGGCGCCTGGGAATGGGCGCGCCTGGCAGGGTTTGCCGAGCAGTTGCCGCGGGTGGTGTATGCCGCCGTGGTCGCGTTGCTGCTGTTCCTGATGTACATCCTGCCGGATGTCGCACCCTGGGTGCTCGGGGCGGCGGTACTGTGGTGGGCGTTGGCAACATTCCTTGTATTGACCTACCCGCGCACCAGTGGCAAGTGGTCCAGTGTCGCCTGCAAGCTGGTGATCGGCCTGCTGATCCTGCTGCCGGCCTGGCAGGGCCTGGTCTATATCAAGCATATGGCCTTGGGCAACTGGTTGATCATGGCGGTGATGGTGCTGGTCTGGGGTGCGGATATCGGTGCGTATTTCTCCGGCCGTGCCTTTGGCAAGCGCAAGCTGGCCCCGGCGGTCAGTCCCGGCAAGAGCTGGGAAGGGGTGTACGGCGGGCTGGCGTTGACGTTGTTGATTACCTTGGTGGTCGGCATTGTGCGCGAGTGGGAAACCAAGCAAATTCTCGTGGCCCTGATCGGCGCGGCAGTGGTGGTACTGATCTCGGTGGTCGGCGACCTGACCGAAAGCATGTTCAAGCGCCAGGCTGGCATCAAGGACAGCAGTAATCTGCTGCCGGGCCATGGCGGCGTGCTGGACCGCATTGACAGCCTGACGGCGGCGATCCCGGTATTTGCCGTGCTGTTGTGGATGGCTGCTTCGTGAGCCGCCTACAGCAGGTGACAGTGCTGGGCGCAACCGGCTCGGTGGGCTTAAGCACCCTGGACGTGATTGCCCGTCACCCCGAGCGCTACCAGGTATTCGCCCTGACCGGCTTCAGCCGCTTGAGCGAGCTGCTGGCGCTGTGCGTGCGGTACGTGCCGCAGTTCGCAGTGGTACCGGATGCCGTTGCTGCCCGTGGCTTGCAGGACGACCTGCGGGCTGCCGGCCTGGGCACCCAGGTGTTGGTCGGCGAGGAGGGCTTGTGCCAGGTGTCCGCTGCGCCTGAAGTGGATACCGTGGTTGCCGCCATTGTCGGTGCCGCGGGCCTGCGGCCAACCCTGGCGGCGGTCGATGCTGGCAAGAAGATCCTGTTGGCCAATAAAGAGGCGCTGGTGATGTCCGGCGCGCTGTTTATGCAGGCGGTGCGCAAAAGTGGCGCCGTACTGTTGCCGCTGGACAGCGAGCACAATGCGATTTTCCAGTGTATGCCGGGCGACTTTGCCCGCGGCCTGAGCCAGGTGGGTGTAAGGCGCATCCTGCTGACCGCGTCCGGTGGTCCGTTCCGCCAGACACCGTTGGCCGAGCTGGAACACGTTTCTCCCGATCAGGCCTGTGCCCATCCCAACTGGTCGATGGGGCGCAAGATCTCGGTGGATTCGGCGAGCATGATGAATAAGGGCCTTGAGCTGATCGAAGCCTGCTGGCTGTTTGATGCCCGGGCCGAGCAGGTCGAGGTGGTGATTCATCCGCAAAGCGTGATTCACTCCCTGGTCGACTATGTGGATGGTTCGGTGCTGGCCCAGTTGGGCAACCCGGACATGCGCACGCCGATTGCCAATGCCCTGGCATGGCCCGAACGCATCGACTCGGGTGTGGCACCCCTGGATCTGTTTGCCATTGCACGCCTGGATTTCGAAGCGCCGGATGATCAGCGTTTCCCTTGCCTGCGCCTGGCGCGTGAAGCGGCAGAGGCGGGCAACAGCGCTCCGGCGATGTTGAATGCGGCCAATGAGGTCGCGGTTGCCGCGTTTCTTGATCGGCGCATCCGCTTCCCACAGATCGCGAGTATCATCGAGGAAATTTTAAGTCTCGAGCCGGTGGTTGCCGTGAATGATTTGGGCGCCGTGTTCGAGGCCGATGCCAAGGCCCGGGTCTTGGCCGAGCAATGGTTGAAACGCCACGCAGGTTAGTCGGCAGGCGCGGGATTGGAATGCGGAGAAATTAGATGAGTGCGCTCTACATGATTGTCGGCACCCTGGTTGCTCTGGGTGTGCTGGTCACTTTTCACGAGTTTGGTCATTTTTGGGTGGCGCGGCGTTGTGGCGTCAAAGTCCTGCGTTTTTCCGTGGGTTTCGGCATGCCGCTGCTGCGCTGGCATGACCGGCGTGGCACCGAATTCGTGATTGCCGCAATTCCCCTGGGCGGCTACGTCAAGATGCTCGACGAGCGCGAAGGCGAAGTACCGGCCGATCAGTTGGATCAATCTTTCAATCGCAAGACCGTTCGTCAGCGTATCGCTATCGTGGCTGCCGGCCCGATCGCCAACTTCCTGCTGGCCATGGTGTTCTTCTGGGTCCTGGCAATGCTGGGCAGCCAGCAGGTACGCCCGGTCATCGGTGCGGTGGAGGCGGGCAGTATTGCCGCCAAGGCCGGCTTGAGCGCCGGCCAGGAAATCGTCGCCATTGATGGTGAGCCGACCACGGGTTGGGGCGCGGTCAATCTGCAATTGGTCCGGCGCCTGGGCGAAAGTGGCACGGTGCAGTTGGTGGTGCGCGAACAGGACTCGACAGCCGAGACGCCGCGCGAGCTGGTGTTGGACAAGTGGCTCAAGGGCGCCGACGAGCCTGATCCGATCAAGTCCCTGGGCATTCGTCCGTGGCGCCCGGCACTGCCGCCGGTATTGGCAGAACTCGATCCCAAGGGCCCGGCCCAGGCTGCCGGCCTGAAGACCGGTGACCGCTTGCTGGCCCTTGATGGCCAGGCACTGGGTGACTGGCAGCAAGTGGTCGATCTGGTTCGTGTACGTCCTGATACGAAAATTGTGCTGAAAGTCGAGCGCGACGGTGCTCAAATCGACGTCCCTGTCACCCTCGCGGTGCGCGGGGAGGCCAAAGCAGCTGGCGGGTATCTGGGGGCCGGGGTCAAAGGTGTCGAATGGCCGCCATCGATGGTGAGGGAGGTCAGTTTCGGGCCATTGGCGGCAATTGGCGAGGGTGCGCGACGCACTTGGACCATGAGCGTACTGACCCTCGATTCGCTGAAGAAAATGTTGTTCGGCGAGCTCTCGGTAAAAAACTTGAGTGGACCGATAACCATTGCTAAAGTGGCGGGCGCTTCTGCCCAGTCGGGTGTTGCTGATTTCCTGAATTTCCTGGCTTATCTGAGTATTAGCCTTGGGGTTCTGAATTTGTTGCCCATTCCAGTATTGGATGGGGGGCATCTGTTGTTTTATCTCGTCGAGTGGGTGCGTGGTCGCCCCTTGTCGGATCGGGTGCAGGGTTGGGGGATACAGATCGGTATCAGTTTGGTGGTCGGGGTGATGTTGTTAGCTCTGGTCAACGATCTGGGACGTCTGTAACGCTTCGCTGAATTGCGAATCTGCCGCATTTTGCGGCAGTTTGTTTATTGCCAGTTGGAATAAGAAAGGACTTCATGAAACGTCTGCTGCTAACTGCGGTTCTCACCGTATTGATGATCGCCGAAGTTCACGCCGAGTCCTTCACCATCTCCGATATTCGCGTCAACGGCCTCCAGCGGGTTTCCGCGGGTAGCGTGTTTGGCGCCTTGCCGTTGAACGTTGGGGAACAGGCTGACGACCGTCGCCTGGTGGAATCCACTCGTGCGCTGTTCAAAACCGGCTTCTTTCAAGATATCCAACTGGGTCGTGAAGGCAACGTCCTGGTCATCACTGTCGTCGAGCGACCTTCTGTCGCCAGTATCGAGATCGAAGGCAACAAGGCGATCTCTACTGAAGACTTGATGAAAGGTCTCAAGCAATCCGGCCTGGCCGAAGGCGAGATCTTCCAGCGAGCCACCCTCGAAGGCGTGCGTAACGAACTGCAGCGTCAGTACGTGGCCCAGGGCCGCTACTCCGCCTCCGTGGAAACCGAAGTGGTGCCGCAGCCGCGCAACCGTGTCGGCCTGAAGGTCAACATCAACGAAGGCACCGTGGCGGCGATCCAGCACATCAACGTGGTGGGCAACACCAAGTTCGCTGACGAAGACCTGATCGACCTGTTCGAACTCAAGACCACCAACTGGCTGTCGTTCTTCAAGAATGACGACAAGTACGCCCGTGAAAAGCTTTCCGGCGACCTGGAGCGTCTGCGCTCCTACTACCTGGACCGCGGCTATATCAACATGGATATCGCTTCGACCCAGGTGTCCATCACCCCGGACAAGAAACACGTGTACATCACGGTCAACGTCAACGAAGGCGAGAAGTATCGCGTTCGTGATGTGAAGCTCAGCGGCGACCTGAAAGTGCCTGAAGACCAGGTCAAGTCCCTGCTGCTGGTCCAGAAGGACCAGGTGTTCTCGCGCAAGCTGATGACCACCACTTCCGAATTGATCACCCGTCGCCTGGGTAACGAAGGCTATACCTTCGCCAACGTCAACGGCGTGCCGACCCCACATGATGATGACCACACCGTGGACATCACCTTTGTCGTCGATCCAGGCAAGCGTGCCTACGTCAACCGCATCAACTTCCGTGGCAACACCAAGTCCGAGGACGAAGTGCTGCGTCGCGAAATGCGCCAGATGGAAGGTGGCTGGGCTTCGACCTACCTGATCGACCAGTCCAAGACCCGTCTTGAGCGCCTGGGCTTCTTCAAGGAAGTGAACGTCGAGACCCCGGCCGTACCGGGTGTGGATGACCAGGTCGACGTGAACTACGCCGTCGAAGAGCAGGCATCCGGCTCGATCACCGCCAGTGTCGGCTTTGCACAGAGCGCTGGCCTGATCCTCGGTGGCTCGATCACCCAGAACAACTTCCTGGGTACCGGTAACAAGGTTTCCATTGGCCTGACTCGCAGTGAATACCAGAGCCGCTACAACTTCGGTTATGTGGACCCCTACTGGACTGCTGATGGTGTGAGCCTGGGCTACAACGCCTTCTACCGCACCACCGACTACAAAGACCTCGACGTCGACGTTGCAAGCTATGCGATCGACAGCCTGGGTGCCGGTGTCAACGTGGGCTACCCGATCAGTGAGACCTCGCGTCTGACCTTCGGCCTGACCGCGCAGCAGGATGAGATCAAGACCGGTGTCTACACCGTGGACGAGATCTTCGACTTCACCCGCCGCGAAGGTGACAAGTTCCTCAACTTCAAGGCCTCGGCCGGTTGGTCCGAGTCCACCCTGAACAAAGGCGTGCTGGCCACCCGTGGTCACTCCCAGAGCTTGACCCTGGAAGCCACCACCCCAGGTAGCGACCTGTCGTTCTTCAAACTCGACTACCGTGGTCAGTTGTTCACGCCGTTGAGCGATAACTACACCATGCGCCTGCACACGGAATTGGGCTATGGTGATGGCTACGGCTCGACCGATGGCCTGCCGTTCTACGAGAACTACTACGCCGGTGGCTTCAACTCCGTACGTGGCTTTAAGGACAGCACCCTGGGTCCTCGTGGTACGCCGAGCCGTGGTGTTGCCGAAACCGGTAACGTCGGCACTGTGCGTGACTCGGACAATGACCCGCTGCCGTTCGGTGGTAACGTGTTGATTCAAGGTGGTGCGGAAATTCTCTTCCCGCTGCCGTTCGTCAAGGACCAGCGCTCCCTGCGGACCTCGGTCTTCTGGGATGTGGGTAACGTATTCGACTCCAAGTGCGAGCAGATCCGTAACCCGAGTGGCTTGAAGTCCAACACCCAGTGCAACGACGTCAGCCTGAGCAATCTGGCCAGCTCCGTGGGTGTAGGTGTGACCTGGATTACTGCCCTGGGTCCATTGAGCTTCGCCTTGGCGATGCCAATCAAGAAACCGGATAACGCTGAAACCCAGATTTTCCAATTTTCCCTCGGCCAGACGTTCTAAGCGTCCGACCCAAGATAACGACAACGGATTCTGTAGGAGTGCATCGTGCGTAAGTTGACTCAATTGGTTCTTCTGGCAACCGTGCTGGTCGCAACCCCGGCGTTTGCCGAAATGAAAATCGCCGTCCTGAACTATCAGATGGCCCTGCTGGAATCCGATGCGGCCAAGAAGTACGCCGTGGATGCCGAGAAAAAATTCGGTCCGCAACTGACCAAACTCAAGACCCTGGAAAGCAGTGCCAAGGGCATCCAGGATCGCCTGGTCGCCGGCGGTGACAAAATGCAGCAAGGCGAGCGCGAGCGTCTGGAGCTTGAGTTCAAGCAAAAGGCCCGTGACTATCAGTTCCAGTCCAAGGAACTGAACGAGGCCAAGGCTGTTGCTGACCGTGAAATGCTCAAGCAACTGAAGCCAAAACTCGACAGCGCTGTGGAAGAAGTCATCAAGAAAGGTGCCTTTGACCTGGTCTTCGAGCGTGGCGCCGTGATCGACGTCAAGCCTCAATACGACATCACCCGCCAGGTGATCGAGCGCATGAACCAGCTGAAGTAAGCCATGACCGCGACTATCAAACTCGGCGAGTTGGCCGAGTTCCTGGGGGCCACCTTGCGTGGCTCCAAGGAGAAGGAAATCACTGGGCTAGCCACCTTGCAGGAGGCTGGCCCAGCTCAGTTGAGCTTCCTTGCAAATCCCCAATACCGTAAATACCTGGGCGACAGCCAGGCTGCAGCAGTATTGCTGAAGGCCGCTGACGCCGAGACGTTTGCCGGGGATGCGCTGGTGGTGCCCGACCCTTACGCTGCTTACGCGCGGGTTTCCCACCTGTTCGACCCCAAGCCCAAGGCCGCTCCAGGCATTCATCCGTCTGCGGTGATTGCCGACGACGCACAGGTTGATCCTGCGGCGAGCATTGGTGCATTCGCGGTGATCGAGAGCGGTGCGCGCATTGGTGCAGGCGTGACGGTTGGTGCCCATTGCTTTATCGGTGCCCGCAGCGAAATCGCCGCAGGTGGCTGGCTCGCACCACGCGTGACCCTGTACCACGATGTGCGTATCGGGCAGCGGGTGGTGATTCAGTCGGGTGCCGTGATCGGTGGCGAGGGCTTCGGCTTCGCCAACGAGAAAGGCATCTGGCAGAAGATTGCCCAGGTCGGCGGTGTGCTGATCGGTGATGATGTGGAGATTGGCGTCAACACTGCCGTTGATCGCGGGGCCCTGGCCGATACCGTGATTGGCAATGGTGTGAAGCTCGACAACCAGATCCAGATCGCCCACAACGTGCAGATTGGCGATCACACGGCCATGGCGGCGTGCGTCGGCATCTCCGGCAGCACCAAGATCGGCAAGCATTGCATGCTCGCCGGCGGTGTCGGTTTGGTGGGCCATATTGAAGTCTGCGACAACGTATTCATTACCGGCATGACCATGGTGACCCATTCGATTACCGAGCCTGGGGCCTATTCTTCCGGTACGGCGATGCAACCCGCGGCTGAGTGGCGCAAGAGCGCGGCCCGTTTAAGGCAGCTCGACGACATGGCGCGGCGCCTGAAACATCTGGAAAAGCGTGTTGGGGACGTGACCCCTGGCAGTAATGTTTCATCAGATGGCTGATACCATTTCCATATCAAGTGTGCACAGCAGCTAGACTGCCTTCTTGATTTGCTAGAGGGGCGTGCCTTAGTCCGCGCGCCCCCAATCTTTATTACAGGCTTCCCCCCGAAATGATGGACATCAACGAGATTCGCGAATACCTGCCTCACCGTTACCCGTTCCTGCTGGTGGACCGTGTAGTGGAGCTGAATGTTGAGGAAAAGCGCATTCGTGCCTACAAGAATGTCAGCATCAATGAACCATTTTTCAATGGTCACTTCCCCGCGCATCCAATCATGCCGGGCGTATTGATCATCGAGGCGATGGCGCAGGCCGCTGGCATCCTGGGTTTTAAAATGCTCGACCTGAAGCCTGCTGATGGCACGCTTTACTATTTCGTGGGCTCCGACAAGCTGCGTTTCCGCAATCCGGTCACCCCAGGCGACCAGTTGATCCTGGAAGCCAAGTTCGTGAGCTGCAAGCGCCAGATCTGGAAATTCGAATGCCAGGCCTCCGTTGACGGCAAGCCTGTGTGCTCCGCCGAAATCATCTGTGCGGAACGCAAACTATGAGTTTGATTGACCCTCGCGCAATCATCGATCCGACGGCCGTGCTGGCCGCCGACGTTGAGGTCGGCCCTTGGTCGATCATCGGCGCAGGTGTGGAAATCGGCGAGGGGACAGTCATCGGGCCACACGTGATCCTCAAGGGTCCGACCCGCATTGGCAAACACAACCGCATCTACCAGTTTTCCTCGGTAGGCGAAGACACGCCGGACATGAAGTACAAGGGTGAAGAAACCCGCCTGGTAATCGGTGATCACAACATCATTCGTGAAGGCGTGACCATTCATCGTGGCACTGTGCAGGACCGGGCAGAAACCACCCTGGGCGATCACAACCTGGTGATGGCCTACGCGCACATCGGCCACGACAGCGTGATTGGCAACCACTGCATCCTGGTCAATAACACCGCGCTGGCCGGCCATGTACATGTTGACGACTGGGCGATCCTGTCCGGTTTCACCCTGGTGCATCAGTACTGCCATATCGGCGCTCACAGCTTTTCCGGCATGGGTACTGCTATTGGCAAGGATGTCCCGGCGTTCGTCACGGTATTTGGCAACCCAGCCGAAGCCCGCAGCATGAACTTCGAAGGCATGCGCCGACGTGGTTTCAGCGAAGAAGCGATCCACGCCCTGCGTCGCGCCTACAAGGTGGTCTATCGCCAGGGGCTGACGGTTGACCAGGCCCTGGGCGAGTTGGCCGAGCCGGCGGCGCTGTTTCCCGAAGTTGCCATATTCCGTGATTCGATCCAGGCATCGACTCGCGGCATCACCCGCTGATCATGGCCACGCTGCGTATTGCATTGGTGGCCGGAGAAGCTTCCGGCGATATCTTGGGCGCGGGCCTGATGCGCGCTATAAAGGCGCAGCATCCTGCGGTGGAATTCATCGGGGTCGGTGGCCCATTGATGCAGGCTGAAGGTCTGACTTCCTACTTTCCCATGGAGCGGTTGTCGGTCATGGGGCTGGTGGAAGTATTGGGGCGCCTGCGCGAGCTACTGGCTCGGCGCAAACTGCTGATCCAGACCCTGATTGCAGAAAAACCGGACGTCTTTATCGGTATCGACGCCCCGGACTTCACCCTCAATATCGAACTCAAACTGCGTCAGGCCGGAATCAAGACCGTCCATTACGTCAGCCCCTCCGTGTGGGCATGGCGGCAGAAGCGTGTCTTGAAAATCCGCGAAGGCTGCGACCTGATGCTGACCCTGTTGCCTTTCGAGGCGCGATTCTACGAAGAGCAGGGCGTGCCGGTAAGGTTTGTCGGCCATACCCTGGCCGATACCATCCCGCTGCAGGCTGACCGTGCCGCCGCCCGCGCCGAATTGGGGCTGCCCGACGGGCCGTTGGTGGCGTTGATGCCTGGCAGTCGTGGCGGTGAAGTCGGTCGCCTGGGCGCATTGTTTTTCGATGCAGCCGAGCGCTTGCTGGCCTTGAAACCGGGTGTGCGGTTTGTGCTGCCGTGCGCCAGCCCGCAGCGGCGCGCACAGATCGAAGCCTTGCTGGTGGGGCGCGACCTGCCGTTGACGCTGCTCGACGGCGGTTCGCACCTGGCCCTGGCTGCGTGTGATGCGGTGTTGATCGCTTCCGGTACGGCCACGCTGGAAGCGTTGCTCTACAAGCGCCCAATGGTCGTTGCCTATCGATTGGCACCGCTGACCTACTGGATTCTCAAGCGCATGGTCAAAAGTCCCTACATCTCCTTGCCCAACTTGCTTGCCCAGCGTTTGTTGGTACCGGAGTTGCTGCAGGACGCTGCGACGCCCGAAGCATTGGCCCAGACCATTGCGCCGTTGATCGACGGCGGCGAAGAGCAGACCCGTGGGTTTGACGAAATTCACCGTACCTTGCGCCGTGATGCGTCGAACCAGGCAGCAGATGCTGTATTGACGTTGATCGGCCGCCAGCAGGAAACCCTATGAAGACGCAAATGGGCCTGGATTTCAGCCTGGTCGCTCAAACACACGAATTGGTCGCCGGTGTCGATGAAGTAGGGCGCGGCCCGCTGTGTGGCGCGGTGGTGACTGCGGCGGTGATTCTTGACCCGAGTCGCCCGATTCTCGGCCTCAACGATTCGAAGAAGCTCACCGAAGCCCGTCGTGAAAAGCTTTTTGACGAAATTTGCGAAAAGGCCCTTAGTTGGCATATCGCCAGGGCTGAGGTCGAGGAAATCGACGCGCTGAATATTCTCCATGCCACGATGCTGGCCATGCAACGCGCCGTCGAGGGCC
Source organism: Pseudomonas sp. 06C 126 (assembly GCF_001855215.1). Lineage (NCBI taxonomy): Bacteria > Pseudomonadati > Pseudomonadota > Gammaproteobacteria > Pseudomonadales > Pseudomonadaceae > Pseudomonas > Pseudomonas sp. 06C 126. Next base: position 45,869 of record NZ_MIFU01000097.1, read on the forward strand.
TGCACATCACCCCGAAGCTGGCGATGATCGACGGTAATCGCTGCCCGAAGTTGGCGATGCCCGCCGAAGCAGTGGTCAAGGGGGATAGCAAGGTTCCGGCGATTGCCGCCGCATCGATCCTGGCCAAGGTCAGTCGCGACCGTGAAATGGCGGCGTTCGAGTTGATCTATCCGGGCTATGGCATCGGTGGCCACAAAGGCTACCCGACGCCCGTTCATCTGGAAGCCCTGGCGCGATTGGGCCCGACACCGATCCACCGCCGCTCGTTCGCCCCGGTCCGCCAGGCTTACGAGGTGCGCGAAAGCCTGGTCGAGATTTAGGCGCAGGCTGATGTTTTACTCAAGGCCCGGTACAATCCGGGCCTTGTTGTTTTCACACGTATCTAGACAGGATCACTATGCCGGCTTCATTCGTTCACCTGCGCCTGCACACTGAATACTCCCTGGTCGACGGCCTGGTACGGATCAAACCGCTGGTCAAAACCCTGGTGGGCATGAACATGCCTGCCGTTGCGGTCACTGACCAGAACAACATGTGTTCCCTGGTCAAGTTCTACAAGAATGCCATGGGCGCCGGGATCAAGCCGATCTGCGGCGCCGACTTGTGGCTGTCCAACAAAGACCCTGACAACGCCCTGAGCCGTATCAGCCTGTTGGCGATGAATGGCGTGGGCTATCGCAACCTGACTGAACTGATTTCCCGTGGTTTCATCGACGGCCAGCGCAATGGCTCGATCATCATCGAGCGCGAATGGGTCGCCGAGGCCAGCGAAGGCCTGATCATGCTATCGGCGGCTAAAGAGGGCGAGATCGGGATCGCGCTGCTCGGCGGTAATCCGCACGAGGCACAAGTGCTGGCGAGCGAGTGGATGCAGGTCTTCCCAGGTCGCTTCTATCTGGAAGTGCAGCGCACCAACCGCCCCAACGACGAAGAGCACTTGCATGCCGCCGTGGCCCTGGCCGAAAAGCTGGGTGCACCGCTGGTGGCTACCAACGATGTGCGCTTTATCAAGAAGGAAGACTTCGAGGCCCACGAAACCCGCGTGTGCATCGGTGAAGGGCGGGCGCTGGACGATCCGCGTCGCTCGAAAAACTACAGCGAAGAGCAATACCTCAAGAGTGCCGAGGAAATGGCCGAGCTGTTCAGTGACCTGCCCGAGGCGCTGGAAAACTCCGTCGAAATTGCCAAGCGCTGCAACATTGAAGTGAAGCTGGGCAAGCACTTCCTGCCCAACTTCCCGATTCCCGATGGCATGACCATCGATGAGTATTTCCGCAAGGTGTCCTTTGATGGCCTGGAAGAGCGTCTATCCGTTCTGCTGCCCAAAGACACGACTGAGGATTACGAAGCCAAGCGCCAGGTGTATGTCGACCGGCTGAATTTCGAGCTGGATATCATCATCCAGATGGGGTTCCCCGGTTACTTCCTGATCGTAATGGACTTTATCCAGTGGGCCAAAAGCAACGGCGTGCCGGTGGGGCCTGGCCGGGGGTCGGGTGCCGGGTCGCTGGTGGCCTATGTGCAGAAGATCACCGACCTCGATCCGCTGGAATATGACCTGCTGTTCGAACGGTTCCTGAACCCGGAACGGGTATCGATGCCCGACTTCGACGTCGACTTCTGCATGGATGGTCGCGACCGGGTTATTGAATATGTGGCCGAAAAATACGGTCGCAACGCGGTAAGCCAGATCATTACCTTCGGTTCCATGGCTGCCAAGGCGGTAATCCGCGACGTGGCACGGGTGCAGGGCAAGTCCTACGGCCTGGCGGATCGACTGTCGAAGATGATTCCTTTCGAAGTCGGCATGACCCTGGAAAAGGCCTACGAACAGGAAGAAATCCTGCGTGACTTCATCAAGGTCGATGAAGAAGCTGCCGAAATCTGGGACATGGCCCGCAAGCTTGAAGGCGTGGTGCGTAACGTCGGCAAGCACGCCGGTGGTGTGGTAATCGCGCCGACCAAACTCACAGACTTTTCGCCGATCTATTGCGACGAAGAGGGCGGTGGCCTGGTAACCCAGTTCGACAAGGATGACGTCGAGGCGGCCGGCCTGGTGAAGTTCGACTTCCTCGGCCTGCGGACCCTGACGATCATCGATTGGGCGCTCAAGACCATCAACCGCGAGCGAGCCAAGGTCGATGAGGCGCCGCTGGATATCGCCTTTATCCCGCTGGACGACAAGCCGACCTACGCCCTGCTGCAAAAGGCCGAGACCACCGCGGTGTTCCAGCTTGAGTCCCGCGGCATGAAGGAGCTGATCAAAAAGCTCAAGCCCGACTGCCTGGAAGACTTGATCGCACTGGTGGCCCTGTTCCGTCCGGGCCCGCTGCAATCGGGCATGGTTGACGACTTTATCAACCGTAAGCACGGGCGCGCCGAACTGGCCTACCCGCACTCCGATTACCAGTACGAGGGCCTCAAGCCAGTACTGGCACCGACCTACGGCATCATCCTGTATCAGGAACAGGTGATGCAGATCGCCCAGGTCATGGCCGGCTACACCCTCGGCGGTGCAGACATGCTGCGTCGCGCCATGGGTAAGAAAAAGCCCGAGGAAATGGCCAAGCAGCGCGGCGGTTTCATTGAAGGTTGCGCCACCAACAATATCGACGCTGACCTTGCCGGTAACATCTTCGACCTGGTGGAAAAATTCGCCGGTTATGGCTTCAACAAATCCCACTCCGCTGCCTACGGCCTGGTGTCATACCAGACTGCCTGGCTGAAAGCCCACTACCCGGCGCCGTTCATGGCTGCGGTGCTTTCGGCGGATATGCACAACACCGACAAGGTCGTGACCTTGATCGAAGAAGTGCGGACCATGAAGCTGCGTCTCGACGCGCCGGACGTGAACGCCTCGGAGTTCAAGTTCACCGTGAACGACGAAGGCCGCATTATCTACGGCCTGGGCGCGATCAAAGGCGTGGGCGAGGGCCCGGTCGAGGCGATTACCGAGGCGCGCCAGGACGGTCCTTTCAAGGATCTGTTCGACTTCTGCGCTCGGGTCGACCTCAAGCGCATCAACAAACGTACCCTCGATGGCCTGATCCGCAGCGGTGCACTTGACCGCCTCGGGCCGTATTTCCATGACGAGCCGAAGGCCTACCAGGCCAATATCGACCGTAATCGCGCGGTACTGCTGACCGCCATGGAAGAAGCGATCAAGGCTGCCGAACAAACTGCCCGGACCCACGACAGTGGGCATGCCGACCTGTTTGGCGGGCTGTTCGTCGAAGAAGACGCCGATGTGTATGCCAACCACCGCAAGGCCAAGGAGCTGACCCTCAAGGAGCGGCTCAAGGGTGAAAAAGACACACTGGGCCTGTACCTCACCGGTCACCCGATTGATGAATATGAAGGCGAGATCCGCCGATTTGCCCGCCAGCGCATCATCGACCTGAAGCCGGCGCGCGATACCCAGACTGTCGCCGGGATGATCATTGCCTTGCGAGTGATGAAGAACAAAAAGGGCGACAAGATGGGTTTCATCACCCTCGACGATCGCTCCGGGCGTATCGAAGCGTCGCTGTTTGCCGACGCCTTCCACTCCGCGCAGTCGCTGCTGCAGACCGACGCGATGGTGGTGGTGGAAGGGGAGGTCAGCAACGATGACTTCTCCGGCGGCCTGCGCCTGCGGATCAAGCGGGTGATGAGCATGGAAGATGCCCGTACCAACCTGGCCGAAAGCCTGCGCCTGAAGGTCAAAACCGAGGCGCTCAAGGGCGATCAGCTACGCTGGCTGGGGGATCTGCTCAAACGTCACCGTGGCGCGTGCCCGGTGACCATGGAGTACACCGGCAACGACGCCAAGGCGATGTTGCAGTTCGGCGAGACGTGGCGAATTGACCCGGCTGATGGCTTGATTCAAGCATTGCGTGACCAGTTCGGGCGTGACAACGTCTTCCTCCAATACCGTTGACGGTCAGGGCTGCCCTTGTACCCCTGACCTCGACTCAACATTTAATCTCGACCTTGACGCGCCTCTCCCTTAAGGTAGGGCGCGAATAGACAACCGGCTGGCCAGGCACTCCCTGGCCGTCGACCCAAGACGGACGCTTATGAACCCGAATTTTCTTGATTTCGAACAGCCGATCGCTGACCTGCAAGCCAAGATCGAAGAGCTGCGCCTGGTCGGCAATGACAATTCGCTGAATATCGGCGATGAAATCTCCCGCCTGCAAGACAAGAGCAAGACGCTCACCGAAGACATCTTCGGCAAGCTGACCAGCTGGCAGATCGCGCGCCTGGCCCGCCACCCACGCCGTCCGTATACCCTGGACTACATCGATCACATCTTCACCGAGTTTGACGAGTTGCACGGCGACCGTCACTTCTCCGATGACGCGGCGATTGTCGGCGGTATTGCCCGCCTCGACGACCAGCCCGTGATGGTGATCGGTCACCAGAAAGGCCGCGAAGTGCGCGAGAAAGTGCGTCGCAACTTCGGCATGCCGCGTCCAGAAGGCTACCGCAAGGCTTGCCGCCTGATGGAGATGGCTGAACGCTTCAAGATGCCGATCCTGACCTTTATCGACACCCCGGGTGCCTACCCAGGTATCGACGCTGAAGAGCGCAACCAGAGCGAAGCGATTGCCTGGAACCTGCGGGTGATGGCACGCCTGAAAACCCCGATCATCGCGACCGTGATTGGTGAAGGCGGTTCCGGCGGTGCGTTGGCCATTGGCGTCTGCGACCAATTGAACATGCTGCAGTATTCCACCTACGCGGTGATCTCGCCGGAAGGTTGCGCCTCGATCCTGTGGAAAACCGCAGAAAAGGCTCCGGATGCTGCCGAAGCCATGGGTATCACCGCTGATCGCCTCAAAGGCCTGGGCATTGTCGACAAAGTAATCGCCGAGCCCCTGGGCGGCGCCCATCGCGACCCGGCTGCTGCGTCGGCCACCATCCGCGCTGAGCTCTGTGCGCAGCTGGACATGCTCAAGAAGTTCGACAACGAGGCACTGCTGGCCCGTCGTTACGAGCGCCTGATGAGCTACGGTCTCTAAGCCACTGCGTTACCCATGTGGGAGCGGGCTTGCTCGCGATAGCAATGTGTCAGTGCCAGATTGGTTGACTGGTACACCGCTATCGCGGGCAAGCCCGCTCCCACATTTGCTTTGTATATGCTTGGTTAACGTATTCCAGTTTTGTGGCGGTAACGTGCGATGAAACCAACTCTAACCGCCAAACTTCTGCAGACCCTCGCCCCGTGGCGCAACGCCTCGGCCTGGCATATCGCTTTCTCCGGCGGGCTCGACTCGACGGTCCTGCTGCACCTTCTCGCCGATCTGGCAAAAAACCAGTCCCTGCCGCCCCTGCAGGCGATCCACGTTCACCATGGCCTCCAGGCTGCGGCTGACGCGTGGCCAGCGCATTGTCAGGCGGTCTGTGATGCCGCAGGTGTGTCGCTGCGGATCATGCCTGTGCAAGTGCAGGCAGGTGCAAGCCTCGAGCGTGCGGCCCGTGATGCGCGCTACCAGGCGTTTGCCGAAGCGATCGCTCCAGGGGAATTGCTACTCACAGGCCAGCACCGTGACGATCAGGCCGAAACCCTGTTGTTCCGCCTGCTGCGGGGCGCCGGGGTGCGGGGCCTCACTGGCATGCCAGTACAGCGTCCCTTGGGCGAAGGCTGGCTGGCGCGGCCGCTGCTGGACGTGTCGCGGGCCGAGCTGGAAACCTACGCTCGCGAACAGCAACTGAGCTGGATCGAAGACCCGTCCAACGGTGACTCACGTTTCTCCCGCAATTATCTGCGTCATCAAGTGTTCCCGCAGCTCACTGCGCGCTGGCCCCAAGCGGTAAATACCCTGGCGCGGACCGCAGGGCATCTGGCGCAGGCCCAAGGGTTGCTCGATGAGCTGGCGCAATTGGATGTGCAGGCCGCCCAGTTGCCATCGGCATTTCCCTGGCTGGCGCTGCCCTCGTTGGCGCTTGCGCCGTTACGTGATCTTTCCGACGCCCGGCAGCGCAATGCCCTGCGTTACTGGCTGGCGCCCCTGACGCCCTTGCCCGACAGCGAGCACTGGGTCGGCTGGAATACCCTGCGTGATGCCAAGGCTGACGCACAGCCGGTTTGGCGTTTGGCCGACGGCCAATTGCACCGTTGCAACGATCGCATCTGGTGGGTGCCTGCCGCTTGGTCGGAATTTTCCGACACTGCGCTAAGCTGGCCACACCCGCAAAACCCACTACAGTTACCTGGCAACGGCCAGCTGTATTTCAGCGCAAATGCCCCTGAAGGCCCTTTGAGCATCGGCTACCGCCAGGGCGGTGAAGTCATGGAAGTGCCAGGTCGTGGCCGGCGTGACCTCAAGCGTTTGCTCAACGAAAGTGCGGTGCCGGGTTTTATCCGTGGCAGATTGCCGCTGCTGTACCAGGGCTCCCGGCTACTGGCCGTGGCCAACCTGGCGAGGGCCTCGACAGGGCAGGGGGATGACTGGCAATTACATTGGGCGCCACCAACCTGCGATCAAGGTTTGAGCTGATAGCGCCTTTCCGGTAGACTACGCTCCCTTCTTGATACAACTTCTGTGGATTCTCCTGAAACACAGTCGTTGCCGATTACCAAGCAGTCTTTGCTGGGCGATTCCAAAAAATGTGTAGCGATCAACGTACCGGTGTTCCATTGCTGGTCTGTCACAACGCGGCGGTTTTTTTGAAAGGTGCACTGTGATTAATGCAGGTGATCGGGGGCTTCGGCCTTCCTTCGCTTTCCCCGGCGGCTCCGACCGCTTTAACGCAGACTTCTAGGGTTTTTCATGACGCGCTACATATTCGTCACGGGCGGTGTTGTTTCTTCATTGGGGAAAGGCATTGCCTCCGCTTCGTTGGCGGCCATCCTGGAGGCGCGGGGACTTAAGGTCACCATGCTCAAGCTGGACCCGTACATCAACGTCGACCCGGGCACCATGAGCCCGTTCCAGCACGGTGAAGTGTTCGTCACCCATGACGGCGCCGAGACCGACCTGGACCTGGGCCACTACGAGCGGTTCATCCGCACGACCATGACCCAGAACAACAACTTCACCACTGGCCGTGTCTACGAGCACGTGCTGCGCAAAGAGCGCCGTGGTGACTACCTGGGTGCAACCATCCAGGTGATCCCGCACATCACCGACGAAATCAAGCGCCGCATCATCAAGGGTGCAGGCGATGCCGACGTGGCGATGGTCGAGATCGGTGGCACCGTGGGTGACATCGAATCCCAGCCGTTCCTCGAAGCCATCCGCCAATTGCGTTTCGAAGTCGGCGCCAAGCGCGCGATGCTGATGCACCTGACGCTGGTGCCATACATCGCCACTGCCGGCGAAACCAAAACCAAGCCAACCCAGCATTCGGTCAAGGAACTGCGTTCCATCGGCCTGCAGCCGGACGTGCTGGTGTGCCGCTCCGATCACCCGATCGACATTTCCTCGCGTCGCAAGATCGCCCAGTTCACCAACGTTGAAGAGCGTGCGGTGATTGCCCTGGAAGACGCCGACACCATCTACAAGATCCCGGGCATCCTGCATTCCCAAGGCCTGGATGATTTTGTGGTCGAGCGTTTCGGCCTGCAATGCGGCGGCGCGGACTTGTCCGAGTGGGAAGCGGTGGTTGACGCCAAGCTCAACCCTGAGCACGAAGTGACCATCGCCATGGTCGGCAAGTACATGGAACTGCTGGACGCGTACAAGTCGCTGATCGAGGCGATGAGCCACGCGGGCATCAGCAACCGGACCAAGGTCAACCTGCGCTACATCGATTCCGAAGATATCGAGAACCAGGGCACCGCCCTGCTCGAAGGTGTTGACGCGATCCTCGTACCAGGCGGTTTCGGCCTGCGTGGCGTGGAAGGCAAGATCACTGCGGTGCAGTACGCTCGCGAGAACAAGGTGCCGTACCTGGGTATCTGCCTGGGCATGCAAGTGGCCGTCATCGAGTTCGCCCGTAACGTGCTGGGCTGGAAAGATGCCAACTCCACCGAGTTCGATCACACCAGCGGCCACCCGGTCGTGGGCCTGATCACCGAGTGGGAAGATGCCACCGGCGCTGTCGAAACCCGCACCGAAACCTCCGACCTGGGCGGCACCATGCGTCTGGGCGCACAGGATTGCCTGCTGGAGTCCGGTTCGCTGGTGCACGACTGCTATGGCAAGGACGTGATTGTCGAGCGTCACCGTCATCGTTATGAGGTGAACAACAACCTGCTGCCGCAGATCAAGGAAGCCGGCCTGAAAATCTCCGGTCGCTCCGGTGACGGCAAGCTGGTTGAAGTGGTCGAAGCCCCGGATCATCCATGGTTCGTCGCTTGCCAGTTCCACCCTGAGTTCACGTCGACCCCGCGCGACGGTCACCCGTTGTTCAGCGGTTTCGTCAAGGCTGCACTGACGCAACATCAGAAGAAGGCGTAAACCTGATGGCCCAGAAGATCATTCGCGTAGGCGACATCGAGATTGCCAACGACAAGCCCATGGTGCTGTTTGGCGGCATGAACGTGCTGGAAAGCCGCGATATGGCGATGCAGGTCTGTGAAGAGTACGTAAAGGTTACCGAGAAACTGGGTATCCCTTATGTATTCAAGGCCAGCTTCGACAAGGCCAACCGTTCGTCCGTGACCTCCTATCGCGGCCCGGGCCTTGAAGAAGGCATGCGGATCTTCCAGGACATCAAGCAAGCCTTCGGCGTGCCGATCATCACCGACGTCCACGAGCCTGAGCAGGCGGCCGTGGTCGCCGAGGTGTGCGACATCATCCAGTTGCCGGCCTTCCTGTCGCGCCAGACCGACCTGGTGGTCGCGATGGCCAAGACCGGCGCTGTGATCAATATCAAGAAAGCCCAGTTCCTCGCGCCCCAGGAAATGAAACACATCCTGAACAAGTGCGTGGAAGCGGGTAACGACCAGTTGATCCTCTGCGAGCGTGGTTCGAGCTTCGGCTACAACAACCTCGTGGTGGACATGCTCGGTTTCGGCATCATGAAACAGTTCGAATACCCGGTATTCTTCGACGTGACCCACGCGCTGCAAATGCCCGGTGGTCGCGCAGATTCTGCCGGTGGGCGACGTGCCCAGGTGCTGGACCTGGCCAAGGCCGGTATCAGCCAGTCCCTGGCTGGCCTGTTCCTGGAAGCCCACCCGGACCCGGACAACGCCAAGTGCGACGGTCCTTGTGCCCTGCGCCTGGACAAGTTGGAGCCATTCCTGGCCCAGCTCAAGCAATTGGACGAACTGGTCAAGAGTTTTCCGACAGTAGAGACCGCGTAACCCGCGTTTCTCCGGTAAACTTTCCGCGCTTTATGCTCAGGTTCCAGGGCCTGGGCCTTGTCGCCTGCAAGCCTGCCCCGTTGTTCCACCCTTGCGGTCGGTCAAAAGATTTCCTTCAGCTGCGTCGTTTTCGTCAACTTTGGAGTGTTTACAACAATGGCAAAAATCGTCGACATCAAAGGTCGTGAAGTTCTCGACTCCCGTGGCAACCCCACCGTCGAAGCCGACGTGCTTCTCGATAACGGTATCATCGGCAGCGCCTGCGCGCCGTCCGGTGCTTCCACCGGTTCGCGCGAAGCGCTGGAACTGCGTGATGGCGACAAGAGCCGTTACCTGGGCAAGGGTGTCCTCAAGGCGGTAGCCAACATCAACGGTCCGATCCGCGACCTGTTGCTGGGCAAGGACCCGCTGGACCAGAAAGCCCTGGACCACGCGATGATCAAGCTCGACGGCACTGAAAACAAAGGCAGCCTCGGCGCCAATGCGATCCTCGCCGTATCCCTGGCGGCTGCCAAGGCCGCTGCACAGGATCAAGACCTGCCGCTGTACGCGCACATTGCCAACCTGAACGGCACTCCGGGCGTGTACTCCATGCCGGTGCCGATGATGAACATCATCAACGGTGGCGAACACGCGGACAACAACGTCGATATCCAGGAATTCATGGTGCAGCCAGTCGGCGCCAAGACCTTCTCCGAAGGCCTGCGCATGGGCACCGAGATCTTCCATCACCTCAAAGCTGTGCTGAAGGCCCGTGGCCTGAGCACTGCTGTGGGCGACGAAGGTGGTTTCGCACCGAACCTGGCGTCCAACGAAGATGCACTGAAAGTGATCTCCGAAGCGGTGGCCAACGCTGGCTACAAGCTGGGCACCGACGTGACCCTGGCCCTGGACTGCGCGGCCAGCGAGTTTTATGAAGATGGCAAGTACAACCTGTCTGGCGAAGGCCAGGTGTTCAACTCCGAAGGTTTCGCTGAATACCTGAAGGGCCTGACCCAACGCTACCCGATCATTTCGATCGAAGACGGCTTGGACGAGTCCGACTGGGACGGTTGGAAAATCCTCACCGACAAGATCGGCGAGAAGATCCAGCTGGTTGGCGACGACCTGTTCGTGACCAACACCAAGATCCTGAAAGAAGGCATCGACAAGAAGATCGCCAACTCGATCCTGATCAAGTTCAACCAGATCGGCACCCTGACCGAAACCCTGGAAGCTATCCAGATGGCCAAGGCCGCGGGCTACACCGCCGTGATCTCGCACCGCTCCGGCGAAACCGAAGACTCGACCATTGCCGACCTGGCCGTGGGTACCTCGGCGGGCCAGATCAAAACCGGTTCCCTGTGCCGTTCCGACCGCGTTTCCAAGTACAACCAACTGCTGCGTATCGAAGAGCAATTGGGCGGTAAAGCCAAATACAACGGTCGCGGTGAGTTTCGCGGCTGAGTAGTTGATGGTAAAAAGACAACGGATTGTGTCGGAAAACTCGCTGAAGAGTGAATTTGCGCACTAATCTGATGCCTATCAAGCACGAGCCTGGTTCTTCCAGGCTTCGTGCTATCAGTTGCTTCAAAAGTTTTGCATGGCTGTCTTTTTTCACTGGATACCCGATATTCGATGCGCAGTCCCAATTGGTTGTTCCTCGTCTTGCTCTTGCTGCTGGCTGGCCTGCAGTACCGCCTTTGGGTGGGCAATGGCAGCCTGGCGCAGGTAACCGACCTGACCCAGCAAATTGCCGCGCAGCACGCCGAGAACGAGGTGTTGCTGGAGCGCAACCGTGTACTCGATGCCGAAGTGCTTGAGTTGAAAAAAGGCATGGAGACCGTCGAAGAGCGGGCTCGTCATGAATTGGGCATGGTCAAGGAGGGCGAAACCCTCTACCAGTTGGCCCAATGAGTTCCTGTTTGCCGGCCTTCTGGGCCGTGATTCCTGCCGCGGGCGTCGGTGCCCGTATGGCCGCAGACCGTCCCAAGCAGTATCTGCAGTTGGGCGGGCGCACTATTCTTGAACACAGCCTGGGCTGTTTCCTCGACCATCCGAGCCTCAAGGGGCTGGTGGTCAGTCTGGCTGTGGATGATCCTTATTGGCCAAGCCTGGCGTGTGCTGGCGACCCGCGCATCCAGCGCGCGGACGGTGGTTCGCAGCGTTCAGGCTCGGTACTCAATGCGTTGCTGCAACTCAATGCCTTGGGCGCCAGCGATGACGACTGGGTGCTGGTGCACGATGCCGCCCGGCCGAACCTGAGCCGCGAGGACCTCGACACGTTGTTGGCGGAGTTGGCGCACGACCCTGTAGGCGGCTTGCTGGCTGTGCCGGCCCGCGACACCCTCAAGCGTGTCGACAAGCACGGGCGGGTCGTGGAAACCATTGACCGCAGCCTGATCTGGCAAGCCTACACGCCGCAAATGTTCCGCCTGGGTGCGCTGCATCGTGCCTTGGCCGATAGCCTGGTGGCCGACGCAGTTATCACCGACGAAGCCTCGGCCATGGAATGGTCCGGCCAGGCGCCGCGTCTGGTGGAAGGGCGCGCGGACAATATCAAGGTGACCCGGCCAGAGGACCTGGAGTGGCTCAGGTTGCGATGGGCCAATCGTAGCTAATCAGTTACACCGAGTTGACTCTATCGCAGGCAAGCCAGCTCCCACACTTGACCGCATTCCAGCAGGTATATGCGGCCAAGTGTGGGAGCTGGCTTGCCTGCGATGAGGCCGGGTCTGGCACTCCAGATCACCCGCCATACTCCGGCCGCCCAGCCAGCCCTTCCTTTAGGTAATCCACTAACTTGCGCACCTTCGGCGACAAATGCCGCTGCTGCGGATACAGCGCCCACACTGCGGTATTTGGCGGTTGATGGGCCTCAAGCAGTGAAACCAGCGCCCCGCTGTGCAAGTGCTCCAGCACGTAATAATCCGGCAACTGACACAACCCCACCCCCTGCAACGCCGCATCCAGCACTGCCTGCCCACTGTTGCAGCGCCAGTTTCCCTGCACCCTTTGGGAGAATTCGCGCCCATCCTGGGCCAATTGCCAAATATCCGAGCTGCCGATCAGGCAGTTATGCCGGCTCAGTTCCGACAAGCTATGTGGGCGTCCATACCTTTCCAGGTACGACGGCGACGCGCACAGATACATGCGCCGCGGTGCCAGGCGGCTGGCGACCATTCGCGAGTCCTGCAGGCGCCCCAGGCGAATCGCCAGGTCCAGGCCTTCATGCACCAGGTCGAGCGGGCGGTTGCTCAGTTCGATATCCACCCGCAATTGCGGATACAGCCCCATGAAGCGTGTAACCAGTGGCACGATAAAACGTTCGCCATAGGCCACCGCGCAGGTCATGCGCAACATGCCCTTGGGCTCGCTGGTCAGGTCGCCCACGGCGCGCAAGGCTTCTTCACGCCCGTCTTGCAGGCGCTGGCAATGCTGGAGGAAGGTCTGGCCGGCCTCGGTCAGCGTCACCCGCCGGGTACTGCGATAGAGCAAGCGGGTTTGCAGGCGCTCCTCCAGGCGTGCCACCTGGCGGCTGATATGCGACGAAGACACTCCAAGACGTTCTGCTGCGGCGGTGAATTGGCTGCATTCGGCCACGGCGACGAATTCATCGATGCCTTCCCAGCGGTTTTCCAGCATGCAGATTGTCCCTGTATGGCAATAATGTTTTGCTTTTGCCTGGATTATTAATCAGTGGGCCATGTTTTACACTGCCCGTCTCACTTTTCAAGCCCCTGGAGAAACCCGGATGATCAAGTCACGCGCCGCTGTCGCCTTTGAAGCCAAGAAACCGCTGGAGATCGTGGAAGTGGATGTGGCCATGCCCAAGGCTGGCGAAGTCCTGCTGCGTGTGGTCGCTTCCGGGGTTTGCCATACCGATGCCTACACCCTGTCGGGCGCCGATCCTGAAGGTATTTTCCCGTCGATCCTGGGCCACGAAGGCGGCGCAGTGGTCGAAGCCATTGGCGAGGGTGTGACCTCGGTAGCGGTGGGCGACCACGTGATCCCGCTGTACACCCCGGAATGTGGCAAGTGCAAATTCTGCCTGTCGGGCAAGACCAACCTGTGCCAGGCCATCCGCGCAACCCAGGGCAAAGGTCTGATGCCGGACGGCACCACGCGTTTTTCCTACAAGGGTCAGCCGATTTTCCACTACATGGGGACTTCGACCTTTTCCGAGTACACCGTGCTGCCGGAAATCTCCGTGGCCAAGATTCCTAAAGAAGCCCCGCTGGAAAAAGTCTGCCTGCTGGGTTGTGGCGTTACCACTGGCATCGGTGCGGTGATCAACACCGCCAAGGTCAAGCCAGGCGATACCGTTGCCATCTTCGGCCTGGGCGGGATTGGCTTGTCGGCTGTGATCGGCGCGGTGAAAGCCAAGGCCGGTCGTATCATCGCCATCGATATCAACCCGGCCAAGTTCGAGATTGCCAAGCAACTGGGCGCCACCGATTGCATCAACCCGAAAGACTACGACCGCCCGATTCAGGATGTGATTGTCGATTTGACCGACGGCGGCGTGGACTTTTCCTTCGAGTGCATTGGCAATGTACAACTGATGCGCGCCGCACTTGAGTGCTGCCACAAAGGCTGGGGCGAGTCGGTGATCATCGGTGTCGCCGGTGCCGGTCAGGAAATTGCCACCCGTCCGTTCCAACTGGTGACCGGCCGCGTCTGGCGCGGTTCGGCATTCGGTGGCGTGCGTGGCCGCAGCGAGTTGCCAAGCTACGTGGAAATGGCCCAGACCGGCGAAATCCCCCTGGATACCTTCATCACCCACACCATGGGCCTGGAAGATATCAACAAGGCTTTCGACCTGATGCATGAAGGCAAGAGCATTCGCACCGTCATCCATTTCTGAGGTCGGCCATGAGTCTGGAAAACCTGTCATGCCAGAAGAGCTTCGGCGGCTGGCACAAGCGTTACAAGCATCATTCCGAGGTGCTGGACTGCGACATGACCTTCGCCGTCTACCTGCCGCCCCAGGCGGAGCAGGGCGGCAAGCTGCCGGTGTTGTACTGGCTGTCGGGGCTGACCTGTACCGATGAAAACTTCATGCAGAAGGCTGGCGCGCATCGTGTGGCGGCCGAGCTGGGAATGATCATCGTCGCGCCGGATACCAGCCCTCGTGGGCCGGGTGTGCCGGGGGATCCGGACAACGCCTGGGACTTTGGCCTGGGGGCCGGGTTCTACCTGAATGCCACGCAGGAACCTTGGAGCAAGCATTATCGGATGCACGACTATGTCGTGCAGGAATTGCCGGCGTTAGTTGAAGCGCATTTCCCGGCTTGCGACAAGCGCGGCATCAGTGGCCACTCCATGGGCGGGCACGGTGCGTTGGTGTGTGCCTTGCGCAATCCGGGGCGCTATCAGTCGGTGTCGGCCTTTTCGCCCATCAATAATCCGATGGATTGCCCTTGGGGCCAAAAAGCCTTTTCTCGCTACCTGGGGGAAGAGCGCTCCAAGTGGCGCGAATGGGACGCCTGCGTGCTGATCAGCGAAGCCTCGCAAAAGCTGCCATTGCTGGTGGATCAGGGCGATCGCGACGACTTCCTGGCCACCCAACTCAAGCCCGAGGCCTTGTTGCAGGCTGCCAAGGCGGCGGGCCATCCGCTGGAGCTGCGCCTGCAACCGGGCTATGACCACAGCTACTTCTTTATCGCCAGCTTCATCGAGGACCACTTGCGTCATCATGGACGTGCTTTGCTCGGTTAATGTCCGGCAAAAGTAGGTAGAATCACGCCCTGAATTAAATCGGGGCGTTTTTTTATGCGTATTGGCCACGGCTATGATGTGCACCGTTTCGCCGAAGGCGACTTCATCACCCTGGGCGGCGTGCGCATTGCGCACCACCATGGGTTGCTGGCTCATTCCGACGGCGACGTTGTGCTGCATGCCTTGAGCGATGCCTTGCTCGGCGCAGCGGCGTTGGGGGATATCGGCAAACACTTTCCGGACACCGACCCCACTTTCAAGGGCGCGGACAGCCGCGTGCTGCTGCGGCATGTGGTCGGCCTGATCCATGCCAAAGGCTGGAAGGTCGGCAATGTCGATAACACCATCGTTGCCCAGGCGCCAAAGATGGCGCCGCATATCGAATCGATGCGCGCCGTGATTGCCGCCGACCTGCAAATAGAACTGGATCAAGTCAACGTGAAAGCCACCACTACCGAAAAGCTCGGGTTTACTGGTCGTGAAGAGGGCATCGCGGTGCACTCCGTCGCCTTGTTGTTGCGCGCATGAACGACCTGCAATTGTTGGGCCCTAGGGCCTATGGCGAGGCACTGGGCAGCGCGGCGCTCAAGGCCACGGCCGAAGATTTCCAGGTGGATGAAGTGCTGGATATCCCGCTGACTGGCGAGGGTGAGCACCTGTGGTTGTGGGTCGAAAAGCGCGGGCTGAACACTGAAGAGGCTGCGCGGCGCATTGCCAAGGCGGCCGGTGTGCCGTTGCGCACTGTCAGCTATGCCGGCCTCAAGGATCGCCAGGCGCTGACGCGCCAGTGGTTCAGCGTGCAGTTACCGGGCAAGGCCGATCCCGACTTGAGCGCGGCGCAAAACGACACCCTGAAGATTCTCAAGACCGCTCGCCACAAACGCAAGTTGCAGCGTGGTGCACATTCGGCCAACGGTTTTACCCTGCGCCTGACCCAACTGGCGGGCGACCAGGCTGCTATCGATGCGCGCCTGCAATTGATCGCCAAGCACGGGATTCCCAATTATTTCGGCTCCCAGCGCTTTGGCCACAACGGCGGCAATGTCGTCGATGCCCGCGACTGGGCGGCCCGCAAGGCGCTGCCGGAGCAGCGCAATGTGCGTTCGCGCCTGCTGTCGACGGCGCGCAGTTTTGTGTTCAATAAAGTGTTGGCGGCACGGGTTGCCGATGGTTCGTGGCAGCGGGCCCAGGTCGGTGACCTGCTGGCATTCACCGATAGCCGCAGCTTTTTCCCGGCGGGGGAGGCGGAGTGCAGCGATCCACGCCTGGCGATCCTCGACCTGCATCCCACCGGCCCGCAATGGGGTGAAGGCGATTCGCCCGCCACTGGCGCCACCCATGAACTGGAACAAGCGGTTGCTGCGAGCGAGGCGGACCTGTGCGATTGGCTGGCCAAAGCCGGCATGAGCCAGGAACGTCGCATTCTGCGACTGCCCATTGGCGGGTTGACGTGGCATTATCCCGAGACTGACATTCTGCAATTGGAATTCGTCCTGCCGGCCGGATGCTTCGCCACTGTCTTGGTGCGCGAGCTTGTTGATCTGGTGCCGGTGGGGCAGACGGACAGCCCATGCGTATTCTGATATCTAACGACGACGGGGTCACCGCACCCGGCCTTGCCGCGCTTCATGCTGCGCTGGCGGATTACGCCGAGTGCGTGGTGGTTGCCCCCGACCAGGACAAAAGCGGCGCCAGCAGTTCGCTGACGCTCGACCGTCCCTTGCACCCGCAGACGCTGGCCAACGGCTTTATCAGCGTCAATGGCACGCCGACCGATTGCGTGCACCTGGCGATCAACAGCTTGCTGGCCGATGAGCCGGACCTGGTGGTTTCCGGGATCAACCTGGGCGCCAACCTGGGCGATGACGTGTTGTACTCCGGCACTGTGGCGGCGGCCCTTGAAGGGCGCTTCCTGGGGCGCACGGCTTTCGCTTTTTCGCTGGCGTCGCGGCAGGTGGATAACCTGGCGACCGCTGCGTATTTTGCGCGCAAGCTGGTCGAGGCCCACGGCACGCTGGTGCTGCCGCCGCGTACGGTGCTCAACGTCAATATCCCCAATCTGCCCCTGGACCATATTCGCGGTATCCAGTTGACCCGCCTGGGCCATCGCGCGCGCGCGGCGGCACCGTTGAAAGTGGTCGATCCCCGTGGCAGGGAAGGCTACTGGATTGCCGCAGCGGGCGACGCCGAGGATGGCGGACCGGGCACGGACTTTCATGCGGTGATGCAAGGTTATGTTTCGATTACCCCGTTACAACTTGATCGCACATTCAATGATGCCTTCGGTGGGCTCGATCCCTGGTTGGAGGGGCTGCGCTGATGGCTCGTGAACAGGACGACCTGTTGCGCCGTGGCATCGGCATGACCTCCCAACGCACCCGTGAGCGTTTGATCCAGCGGCTTTACGAAGAGGGCCTGTCCAACGCCCAGGTGCTGGAAGTCATCCGCCGTACACCGCGCCACCTGTTTGTCGATGAGGCCCTGGCCCATCGTGCCTACGAAGATACCGCGTTGCCCATTGGCCACAACCAGACCATCTCCCAGCCCTATATGGTGGCGCGGATGAGCGAGTTGCTGTTGGCTGCGGGTCCTTTGGACAAAGTGCTGGAGATTGGTACGGGGTCCGGGTACCAGACGGCCGTGCTCTCGCAATTGGTCGAGCGGGTGTTTTCCGTCGAGCGGATCAAGGTCTTGCAGGACCGGGCCAAGGAGCGCCTGGTGGAGCTGAACCTGCGCAACGTTGTGTTTCGCTGGGGGGATGGCTGGGAAGGCTGGCCGGCATTGGCGCCCTACAACGGCATCATCGTGACGGCCGTCGCCACCGATGTGCCCCAGGCACTCCTCGATCAACTGGCACCGGGTGGACGCCTGGTGATACCGGTGGGCTCGGGCGAAGTGCAGCAGTTGATGTTGATCGTGCGCGAAGAAGAAGGTTTTTCCCGGCATGTCCTGGGAGCGGTGCGTTTCGTTCCGTTACTTAATGGGCCGTTGGCCTGATCATTTGTCACGGCGCACTGAATTCTATTGCTGGGTATGTGTCTTACAGCGGGGTTCATTGAGTCAACATCAAGTTGGGTAGTTTATAAACGAGATGAATTTTTCGTTTCTACCTTGTTGCCGGTTAAAGTCTGGCAGCCAGTTATACTTGCGACATATTTCAAGCCTGATACAGGCGTTCATGTTTCAGCCACCACAAAGGGAGCGGCGGGTGAGTCTCACAGTCATTGCGCAGCGTATGAGTAAAACGAGCTTTCAGCGACTGGTGATTGGCCTTGTCTTGAGTTCCTTGCTGGCTGCCTGCTCCAGCACAGGTAGCGGCGCGCGGGTTGTCGACCGCAATAGCGCAGCACCGCAACGGCCTACGGTGACCACCGGGCAATACGTGGTGCGCAAGGGCGATACGATGTTCTCGATCGCCTTCCGTTATGGCTGGGACTACAAGGCGCTCGCAGCGCGTAACAATATTCCTGTGCCCTATACTATCCATCCGGGGCAGACCATCCGTTTCGATGGACGCACGGGTTCGGCACCCACGGTAGTTGTGACAAAATCCGGTTCCTCGGCCTCTTCTTCCAGCAAGACTACGGTCTTCACCCGGCCTGCAGGCACCGTTGCGCCTAAGGTTGCGAGCAAGCCGGCACCCGCGCCGTTGCCACCTGCGGGACCTGCGCCGACCGGTTGGGGATGGCCCTCAAATGGCATCCTGATTGGAAAATTCTCTTCAAACGGTAGTTTGAATAAAGGCATTGATATCGCCGGGGATTTGGGACAGCCTGTTTTAGCTGCGTCTGATGGGACCGTTGTATACGCCGGGAGTGGTTTACGGGGCTACGGCGAATTGGTCATCATCAAACACAGCGATACCTACGTCAGTGCCTACGGTCATAACCGCAGGTTGTTGGTTCGGGAGGGGCAGCAGGTCAAAGTCGGACAGACAATTGCCGAAATGGGGTCGACTGGTACAGACCGGGTGAAACTGCACTTTGAGATTCGCCGCCAGGGTAAACCTGTAGATCCACTGCAATTCCTACCCCGGCGTTGATGTGTTGTCAGCCTGTTCCCTCACGTAGAAGGAACAGGCTCCAGCGTTGCCAAGGATAAAGGCGTCGCTTGAGCTTGAGGTCGAACTCACCAAAGGACTATAACAATGGCTCTCAGTAAAGAAGCGCCGGAGTTTGACATCGACGATGAGGTTCTCCTTATGGAGACCGGCATCGGTACGGAATCGATGTCGAATGAGGGACCCGCTGTACCTTCAGTTCGTACCAAGTCCAAAAACTCCACAGCGTTAAAACAGCATAAGTATATTGATTACACCCGGGCGCTCGATGCTACCCAGTTGTACCTCAATGAAATCGGCTTTTCCCCCTTGCTCACTCCCGAAGAAGAAGTCCATTTTGCGCGACTGTCGCAAAAGGGTGATCCGGCTGGGCGCAAACGCATGATTGAAAGCAACCTGCGCCTGGTGGTGAAAATCGCCCGACGCTACGTCAATCGTGGGCTGTCCCTGTTGGACCTGATCGAAGAAGGCAACCTCGGTCTGATCCGGGCCGTGGAGAAGTTTGACCCAGAGCGCGGTTTTCGCTTCTCGACCTACGCCACGTGGTGGATTCGCCAGACCATCGAGCGTGCAATCATGAATCAGACCCGGACCATCCGGCTGCCGATTCATGTCGTCAAGGAGCTGAACGTGTACCTGCGGGCGGCACGTGAACTCACCCAGAAACTTGATCATGAACCTTCGCCTGAAGAGATCGCCAACCTGCTGGAAAAACCGGTGGGAGAGGTCAAGCGCATGCTGGGTCTTAATGAGCGTGTGTCTTCGGTCGATGTCTCGCTGGGTCCGGACTCGGATAAAACCCTGCTGGACACCCTGACGGATGACCGGCCAACGGATCCGTGCGAGCTGTTGCAGGACGATGACTTGTCACAGAGCATCGACCAATGGCTTTCAGAGTTGACGGACAAGCAGCGTGAGGTGGTGATTCGCCGCTTTGGCCTGCGTGGCCATGAAAGCAGCACCCTGGAAGATGTAGGCCTGGAAATCGGCTTGACCCGTGAGCGGGTGCGGCAGATCCAGGTGGAGGGTCTCAAGCGCTTGCGGGAGATCCTGGAGAAGAATGGTCTGTCGAGCGAGTCGTTGTTTCAATAACGACGCTTGAGCCAATGTGGGAGCGTGCTTGCTCGCGAATGCGCAGTATCAGTCGACAGATGTACCGACTGATCCACTGCATTCGCGGGCAAGCACGCTCCCACATTTTTTTGTGCTCGACCATAACGACCGAATGGCGGGCATAAAAAAACCCCGCTTTTAAGGGCGGGGTTCTTTCGACTGAGTCAGTACAAGTTAGATAACTTGAACTTCTTCAGCTTGCATGCCTTTCTGACCGCGGGTAGCGATGAAAGAAACCTGTTGGCCTTCTTTCAGGCTTTTGAAGCCGTCGGATTGGATAGCTTTGAAGTGAACGAACAGGTCGTCACCGGATTGTGGAGTGATGAAGCCGAAGCCTTTTTCATCGTTGAACCACTTAACGGTACCAGTTTGGCGATTAGACATGGTGTATCTCCTTGGACAAAGTTAACTGCGACTCAGGAAAAGCCCTGGCCGAGACTGAGTGCAAAGAGCAGGAAAAATTCTTGGAGATGGTTGGATCGAAATTCAACATATCGTGTAGAGATTCTCAGTGACACAAGCAGCACAGTGGCGCCACCTTAACCCTTTTTCCGGAACGTGCCAATGGTATTTCCGAAGGTTTCTCTATTTTCGTGACTGGCGGTGCCTTTTACAGGCCTGCGGCCCTTTGATTCTGGGGCAGCGCTCGCCCCGCACGGCTGACAGTGACCGGGCTCAACTTAATCAAGAAAAACCCCCGCGTCCTTTGAACCGCGAGGCCAGCCCCGGTAAGATGCCCAACAGAATTTTCCACCTCGCTATTCAGGACACCCGCCATGAGCATCAAATCGGACAAGTGGATTCGCCGCATGGCGCAAGAGCACGGCATGATCGAACCCTTCGTCGAGCGCCAGATGCGCGGTGAGGGCGCCGAACGCCTGATTTCGTTCGGGGTTTCCAGCTACGGCTACGATGTGCGTTGCGCCGATGAATTCAAGGTGTTCACCAACATCAACTCGGCCACCGTCGATCCGAAAAACTTCGATGAAAAGAGCTTCGTCGATGTGAAGAGCGATGTGTGCATCATCCCGCCTAACTCCTTCGCCCTGGCGCGCACTGTCGAGTTTTTCCGTATCCCGCGTAATGTCCTGACCATCTGCCTGGGCAAGAGCACCTACGCGCGCTGCGGCATCATCGTCAACGTGACGCCGCTCGAGCCGGAATGGGAAGGCCACGTGACCCTGGAGTTCTCCAACACCACCACCTTGCCCGCCAAGATCTACGCCAACGAAGGCGTGGCGCAGATGCTGTTCTTCGAGTCCGATGAAGAGTGCGAAGTGTCCTATAAGGACCGTGGCGGCAAGTACCAGGGCCAGCGCGGCGTCACTTTGCCACGCACCTGATCGAAACGTCTTACAGAGCAAGGGAATTTGTCAGCGGGCAGGCACTCTATTGGGTGTATTGCCTCGGCGCGTGCACAGCGCGCCGAGCCACGCTTGAGGAGTACCCTATGAAGATCGACCCGCGAATCAGCGCCGAACTTGCCCGGCTTGAACCCAACCAGATTGGTGTTCTGGCCTGGTCCTTGATGGCCGACCCCGCCGCTGGCGGTATCCCTGGCCAGCCTGACCCCGATACCCCGGAACAACCTACCGAACCTGGCGTACCGACCCTGCCGGACGAGCCACCACCCGCGCCTGTGGCTTGATACCTGTGGCGAGCGGGCTTGCCCCGCGCTGGGCTGCGCAGCAGCCCTGAAACCTGACACCGCAGTTCACCTGGATAAATGCGGCATAGTTATCTGGACTGTGGCAAGCCCGCTCGCCACAACCACAACCACAACCAGGCCAGAGTCTGAACAACCTTTTCGCCAGGCCTCAGCGTTGTGCGCTGTTTATTTCAGGCTGCCACTCAAAAACTGCTGCAATCGCGCGCTTTTCGGGTGGTCCAGCACCTCTTGCGGGGTGCCTTCTTCTTCCACCAGGCCTTGATGCAAAAACAGCACCTGGCTCGATACCTTGCGCGCAAAACTCATCTCATGGGTCACCATGATCATGGTCCGCCCCTCTTCAGCCAAACCCTGGATCACCTTCAATACTTCGCCGACCAGTTCCGGGTCGAGGGCCGACGTTGGCTCGTCGAACAGCATCACCTCCGGCTCCATCGCCAGGGCGCGTGCGATAGCTACCCGCTGCTGCTGGCCACCCGACAGGAACGCCGGGTACTGGTCCGCTACCCGTGCCGGCAGCCCAACCTTGTCCAGATAACGCCTGGCGCGGTCCTCGGCGTCCTTTTTGCTACACCCCAAGACCCTGCGGGGGGCCATGGTGATGTTCTCCAGCACGCTCATATGGCTCCATAGGTTGAAGTGCTGGAACACCATCGCCAGGCGGGTACGCAGGCGCTGTAACTCGGCCTCGTCGGCCACGCGCATACCATGGCGGTCGCCGACCATGCGGATCGGCTGGCCATCAAGGCTCATGGCGCCGTCATTGGGTTGTTCAAGGAAGTTGATGCAACGCAGGAAGGTGCTTTTCCCCGAACCGCTGGCGCCGATCAGGCTGATCACATCACCGCTTTTGGCCTTTAGCGAAACCCCTTTGAGCACTTCATGGTCGCCATAGCGTTTATGCAGGCCTTCAACGGTCAATTTGTACATGGGGCGTGCATCCTCAAGGCGATAGTAAATAGCCACTGCGATAGGGCGTATGTCCGGCGACATGGGCAATCACCATGCCGGCCGTGGCCATGCGCCGCAGCGACCGGGCATACAGCAGGCCGGCGTACCGGCAATGAATGGGGCTGACGCGGTCGTGAATGGGGTCGATGACTTCGGCGACCAACTGCCCGGCCTCGAGGTATTCCCCTGGCAGCGCGTGAAACACCAGCAGGCCGCCTACAGGGATGGTCACCGGCTCGACGGCGGCAAGCGGCGTGGCGGGGTAGGGCAACCCGGGTAGGGGCGCAGGTTCGCCGCTGATGGCGCCAAAGTGCATCAGGTAGTCGATGATCGCCTGACAGTCGAGGCTGGCCAGGCCGTGATTGACATCACCCTGGCCGCGCAACTCCAGGGTCACCGAAAAGCTGCCCAGGGGAATCGCGAAGCGTTGGCCAAACCGTTGCTGCAACTGCCACCAGAGCAGGGTGAAACACTCATCGAAGGACTGCCCGCCGGAATCGGTGGCCAACAGGCTGGCTTCAGCGCCGATGTAGCGGGCCAACGGCTCGACCTGGGGCCAGGCCTCGGGTGTGGTGTACAGATGGGCGACGGCTTCGAAGTCGCAATGCAGGTCCAGCACCATATCGGCATCACAGGCCAGGCGTTGCAGCACAAGGCGCTGGGATTGCAGTTGCGTGGTGGGTATATGGCGGTCGAGAGCCTGGCGCAGGCTCTCGCGGATCAGTGCGACGTTAAGCCGTGGATCATCCCCCAGCAGGCCTTCGACCTGATTGCCAACCTCTTCACTGAGGTCAATAAACAGACGATTGAAGTTCTGCCCGCTCTCCAACTCGTAGCGGCCCAGGGGAATATCCATCAATACCTGTTCCAGGCCTACCGGGTTGGCGACGGGCACCAGCACGATTTCGCTACGCAGGCGGCCGGCAGTGGCCAGTTCCGCCAGGCGCGCCTTCAAGTGCCAGGCCACCAGCATGCCGGGCAACTCGTCGGCGTGCAGCGAGGCCTGGATATAGATTTTTCCTTCGGCCTGCTCTGGCCCGAAGTGGAAGCTGTGGATCTGCCGTGCGGTGCCGGGCAGCGGTGCGAGGATGGGATGAATCTGTTGCCGCATAGGGGCTCCTTAATGACCAGGCCCGAGAAAGGCCAGCCAGCGACGCTCCGCCAGACGAAACAGACCGACCAGGGCAAACGTCACGGTCAGGTAGATCAGCGCAGCGATACCAAACGATTGGAACGTGAGGAAGGTGGCCGAGTTGGCGTCCCGGGCCACTTTGAGGATGTCCGGGATCGTCGCGGTAAAGGCCACCGTCGTCGAGTGCAGCATCAGGATCACTTCATTACTGTAGTACGGCAATGAACGACGCAGGGCCGAGGGCATGATCACGTAGGCATACAGTTTCCAGCCGCTCAGGCCATAAGCTTTCGCCGCTTCTACCTCACCGTGGGCCATGCTGCGGATGGCCCCGGCGAAGATTTCCGTGGTGTAGGCGCAGGTGTTGAGGGCAAACGCAAGCAGGGTGCAGTTCATTGCGTCGCGAAAAAACGCATCCAGCACCGGCTGGGCACGAATGGCAGCCAGGCTGTAGATGCCGGTGTAGCAAATCAGCAACTGGATGTAGAGCGGCGTGCCGCGAAACAGGTAGGTATAAAACTGCACCGGCCAGCGCACCCAGCGGTTGGGCGAGACGCGGGCGATGGATAACGGGATCGACACCACGAAACCGATGCAGAGCGAAGCCGTGAGCAGCCACATCGTCATGGCCAGGCCCGTTATGTGGTTGCCGTCGCTGTAGAGGAAGGGGCGCCAGTATTCCTGCAAGAGTTCGATCATCGCACCGCCTCCCGAACGCCTGCCGCGTAACGGGTTTCCAGCCTGCGCAGGACGAAGTTTGATGCGCTGGTGATGGCCAGGTAGATCAAGGCCGCGACCACCAGGAAAAAGAACAACTGATAGGTACTTTTGCCCGCGTCCTGGGCGGCCTTGACCACGTCGGCCAGGCCGATGATCGACACCAGTGCCGTGGCCTTGAGCATCACCATCCAGTTATTGCCGATACCCGGTAGGGCAAAGCGCATCATTTGCGGGAAGGTCACGTAGCGAAAGCGCTGCCGGCGTGTGAGGCCATAAGCCGTGGCGGCCTCCAACTGGCCGCGGGGCACGGCGAGGATCGCACCGCGGAACGTCTCGGTGAAATACGCACCGTAGATAAAACCCAGGGTAATCACCCCGGCGCCGAACGGGTTGATCTCGATGTATTCCCATTCCATGTAGTCGGTGAAACTGGTCAGCCAGGTTTGCAGGCTGTAGAAAATCAGCAGCATCAGCACCAGATCCGGCACGCCGCGAATCAGGGTGGTGTAGAGCTGGGCGGGGATGCGCAACAGCGCCACGCTCGACAACTTGGCGCTGGCCCCGAGCAGGCCCAGCACGACGCTGACGGCCAGGGACAGCACTGACAACTTGATGGTCATCCAGGTGCCTTGCAGCAATAGCGGGCCAAACCCTTGCAGGCTGAACGCGCCAAGCCCGAGGGTCTGCAGCAGGTCTTCAAACATGGGGTATGCCCTTGGCCATCGATAGTGCGCCCACCCCTTGGCGGAGTGGGCGCCGCAGCATTACTTGCCGCTGTACAGGTTCAGATCGCCAAAGTGTTTTTTCTGGATGGTGGCGTAGGTGCCATCATCGTGTAACGCTTTGATACCTTTATCCAAGAGGGCTTTCAGCTCTTTGTTACCTTTTGCGATGCCCACGGCGGTCTTGGAGGGCAGCATTTCGCTGTCTACCGGCTTGCTGACTTCGTAGTCCGCGCCTTGCGGCGACTTCAAAAAGCCCAGCTCGGCTTGCAGCATGTCCTGGATCGATGCATCAAGGCGGCCCGAGGTCAGGTCGGCATACACCTGGTCCTGGTTCTGGTAGGCCTGGGTTTTTACCCCGGCTTTGTCCAGCACGGCCTTGGCATAGGCTTCCTGGATGGTGCCTTGCTCATAACCCACGGTCTTGCCTTTGAGCGACGCAATATCTTCGCTCAGGCCGGCGCCTTTCTTGAACACGTAGGAAGTGGGGCCGGAAAACAGCTCGCTGGAGAAGTCGATAGCCTTCTCGCGGGCCGGGGTCACGGTCATCGACGAAATCACGCCGTCGAACTTCTTGGCTTTGAGGCCCGGGATCATGCCGTCAAAGTCGCTTTCTACCCACTTGCACTTGACCTTCAGCTCCGCACAAATGGCGTTGCCCAGGTCGATATCGAAGCCCACCAGGCTACCGTCGGCCGCCTTGGATTCAAACGGCGCGTAGGAAGGGTCCACACCAAAACGCAATTCTTTGTATTCCTTGGCCAGGGCGGTACCGGCGGCCATGCACAGAGCGAGTGCAGAAAGGGTCAGCAATGCTTTTTTCATTATGTAATCCCTGGAAACCACGATAAGCGCTTGTGGCGCGATTAGGACTGTTACTGAACGGGGTCAGGCAAATCGCAAGTAGCAATTTCTGCACCATAGTTGCGAACGGTCTTTTTAATAGGTGGGATTACGCGAAGGGTAACGTGGCAAGAGCCCGATATCGGGCGCTACATAGCTTCAGCACCATTGCAGTGCAGCCTGATCATCAATGGCAGGAGCTGGCATGCCAGCTCCTGCATTGGGTTATTTCCCAGGGGTCAGCGTCAATCGGGTCTTGCCGTACGCCTTGTCAAAGTTCTGTGGTTGCATCGGGAAGCTCAAGTACTGCGCCTTGAGCCACGGATCGATGCCATTGGCATAGTACGGGCTGGCAGGGTTGCCGGATTGGCCGATACCGCCCTGGCCCCTCATGGGTTCTACCTGGCCGAAATCCACAATCATGCGCATGGCCTGGACTTGGGTGGTGGCGAAATCCTGCCCCCAGTTGTAGGGCGCAGCGTTCAACGTAGTGTGATCACCACCTGCCGCCAACGGGCCACGCAAGGTTTGACCACTGCTGGTTTTCCAGGTGTAGCTGTGCAGTTTGCCCCATTGCCAGGCCTTGTGATCTGCACCCAACAAGCTGTCGCCGGCGGTGATTGCTGCGACCAGGCTGCGGGCGAGGATCGCCGGTTTGTCTTCTTTTTGCGCCGTGCGCAGGTCGTCCCAGAATGGGCTGTCTTCACGTCCCAACAGATGGTCGGCCTGGGCGGCGTAGGACAGGTTGGCGTTGCTGACAAACGCTTTCCAGGTGGCGCTGGTTTCCGGGCCCAGTTCATCGAGGAAAATCTGCTTGGCGCTTTCCTGCAGGAACAGTTGGTAGATCGCAGCATCGCTCGACGTGGCTGCCAGGCGCCCGTCGAACGCCATCAGTCGGCTCAGGGCCTCCTGGGCCTTGGCCCGATCGGCGGCAGGCAGGGCATCGATCGCCTGTTTCAGTGGCAGAGCCATACCCGGTGCCTGGAACATGCCTTTGAGCTTGGCAGCTAACAGCGTGGTCTGGTCGTACTGCATGGCAATCACGCTACGGCTGTCGTGTTTGCCGTTGCCGGCCAGTTGAGCCAGGCGTTCGCTGCGTTCGGGTGCGGCCCAGGAGTTGGACAGTTGCATGCCATAGCCGTGGGGCACGGTGCGTTGGTTGGCGGTGCCGACCCAACCTTGTGGCGGGTCCTGGTCATAGGGGTGCAGCATCGCGTCGGCGTAGCCATCCCAGTCAAAGCGCCCGTCCCAGCCTGGCGACGGCAGCAGGCCTTCGCCTTCGCGGCGGTTGGGGAAGCGCCCGGTGACCTGCCAGCCAATATTGCTGGCGTCGGCAAACACCATGTTCAGGGGGATGGCACGAATCTCACGGCTGGCGTCCGAGGCTTTTTCCACGTTCTGCGCCCGGGACAGGTCGAAAAATGCATCCAGGCTCTTGTCACCCTTGAAGTCGGCGGTTTGCAGGGCCAGGCCGTAGCCGCTGGTCAGCGACTGGGCGCTGTTGAGCAGCGGCCCGTGGCGGGTTTCGTACACTGTTTCGCGAATCGGTCGCTGGCCCTTGGCGAAGAAGGTTTCGTTACGCACGATGGCCGGCACCCATTTGCCATTGTGCTCGTAGTACAGCGCGCTGCCCTGGCGTCTGACCTTTTCTAGGAACAGGTCCTGGGTATCGCCGGAGACCTGGCTCATGCTCCAGGCCACCTTGCCATTGAAGCCGGATAGCAGCGTAGGTACCCCGGCAATCGACACCCCGGCCGCCTGGTATTTCGGTGCGCGGATTTGTACGAACGTCCACAGGGACGGTGCCTGCATCGGCGTCGACAGGTCGTTCGCCAGCAGGCTGCGGCCACTGCGGCTGCGTTGCGGGGCGATGGCCCAGTTGCTGGCAGTGGAAACCCCAAGGGTGTTGAGGCTGCCCAGGCGCTCGTTGATGCTGGTGAGCGTGGCAAGGCCGGGAATCTGCCCGAGGTTGACGCCCTTGAGCTTGTCGGCTTCCGCCGCAGGCAGAGGTTCGTCCGGGTAGCTTGGGGTCAGCCAGGCGAGTTTGTCGGCGCCGACTTTTTGCGCCAACACCAGGGCGGACAACTCTTCCTGCAGGTTGGCCGACTCACTGAAGTTGAGCAGGCAGAACAGCAGCGCCGAATCCTCCGGCTTCCAGTATTCGGGCTTGTAGCCGCTCTGGGCCAGGTCTGCCGGCAGCTTGTCGCGGTAGCGGAACAGGTAGGCATTGACCCCGCGGGCATACACTTCGAAGAAGCGCTTGAGGCGCGGTGACGAGGCGTTGTATAGCTCGCTGGCGCTTTTCTTGAGGTTTACCGCGCGCATGAAACGGTCGACATCCAGCACATCCGGCCCGGACATTTCTGCCAGGCGGCCCTGGGCCAGCAGGCGCAGGGTGACCATCTGGTTGATCCGATCGCTGGCGTGCACATAACCGAGGGTGAACAGTGCGTCGTGGAAGGTGTTGCTTTCGATCAGCGGCATACCCTGGCTGTTGCGCCGCACGGAGACATTTTGCGCCAGGCCCTTGAGCGGCTGTACGCCGGAAACGGGAGGCAGAGTGTCCTGGCTGTTCAGTGACTGGCAACCGGCCAGGCCCAAGGCACTAGCCACTGCCGCGGCAACGCCGAACCGGGGAAGAAAACGTGAGAGGGCTGGCGAGGCCATGGCAAAGCTCCTGCGGGGGGTAGCGTCAGTAAAGGCGCTACGTTAGTGAGCGCGGCGAACCGACGCAAGCGGGAGGCGATGCTAATTTTTTCAAACACTCACAAACCCCTGTAGGAGCCGGCTCGCCGGCGAAAAACTACCAGGCGCCACGCTTATCCGGGCACTCAGCGTTTTCGTTAACGATCTTCGCCAGCAAGCCGGCTCCTACAGGATACGATCAGGATTTCGGCGGGTTGACCTTCTGTACCAAGTCATAGGCCCGCACCGTCGCCGGGCGTTCCTTGATCAGGTTGAACCAGCGATGCAGGTGGGGGAAGTCTTCCAGGCGCTGGCTCTGCCATTTGTGGGAAACGATCCATGGGTAGATCGCCATATCGGCAATGCTGTAGGCCTCGCCGGCGACGAAGCTGCGATCGGCCAGGCGCCGGTCCAGCACGCCATAGAGGCGCGCGGTTTCATCGACGTAGCGTTTGATGGCGTAGGGGATCTTTTCCGGGGCGAACTGGCTGAAGTGGTGATTCTGCCCGGCCATCGGCCCCAGGCCGCCCATTTGCCAGAACAACCATTGCAGTACTTCCTGGCGAGCGCGCAGGTCCTTGGGCAGGAACTGACCGGTTTTTTCCGCGAGGTACAGCAGGATGGCGCCGGATTCAAACAGGGAAATCGGTGCGCCACCGTCACTCGGCTGCTGATCGACAATCGCCGGAATGCGGTTGTTGGGCGCGATCTTCAGGAAGTCTGGCTTGAACTGGTCGCCCTGGCCAATGTTGATCGGGTGCACCTCGTAGGGCAGGCCGGCTTCTTCCAGGAACAACGAAATCTTGTGACCGTTGGGGGTGGTCCAGTAATACAGGTCGATCATGAAGCTCTCCAGGATTGGTGATGCTTGAACGGGCAGGGCGCCCGATGATGTGCCTGTAGGTATAGGTAATGGTCGACTAGGGAAAATTCAATGAAATATTTGGGTCTATCGATAGAACCGTAGGAGCCGGCTTGCTGGCAAAGACCGACAAGCCTGCGCCTACATAAGGCGTATCAGGCGCCGTGGCACTTCTTGAACTTCTTGGCGCTGCCGCATGGGCATGGGTCGTTGCGGCCCACATCCTTCAGGGCATTGCGCACGGGTTCCTGGTGGGCATGGCCGCAGTTCGGGCCGTGGACATGACCATGGTCGTGATCGTGATGATCGTGATCGTGGTTGCAGTCAGGACCATGGACATGGGGTTGCTGAGTCATTGGTGTCGCTCCGGAATAAAATCGCCGGGGATTATCTCGTCATTGCGCATCACGTGCACGTCGTTACCGATGAATAATCCGGTTTTCAGTTCACCTTCCAGGCGATAGGGGATGGGCCGGTCCGGGTTTTTCAACAGGTCGGCGATTTCCCGCACCTGCGGCCACAGGTTGGTGCGCACCGTGACTTTGAAAAATCCCCGGCCATGGGGCGCAATTGTCAGCCATTCGTTGGACTCGCCTTCGGTCAGTTCCACATCGGCCAGGCTGATCTTGTAGATCAGGCCGCGCACGGTCAGGTCCGAGTCGCCGCGGTTATCCACACGAAAGTGCAGCTTGAATTTCTGTTCCAGCAACTTGGCGCGCACCAACTCCACCTTGACCAGGTGGATCTGCGGTGGCGGCGTGTCATCGGCGAACCAGGACGTGCATCCCGAGAGCCCAACGGCCAGCATCAACAAATAGCTATAGCTTCGTAATCGGCTGACCATGACGCATTCCTTTGTAGGAGCCGGCTTGCCGGCGATGGTCGTCAACGATGACGAGGGCAGTCTGGGTAAATGCGGTGCGCTTGCCTTCTTCGCGAGCAAGCTTGCTCCTACAAAGAAGCGGATTCTTACAGGTAGCTGGAACAGCACTTCTTGAACTTCTGCCCGCTGCCGCACAGGCAGGCATCATTGCGTCCCGCCTTCACCTCCACGGTAGGGTCAATAAAGTACCAGTGCCCATCGTTCTGTACGAAAGACGACTGTTCCCGGTGGCTATGTTCGCCGGTGCTGTCATGCCAGCGCGCGGTAAAGGTGACGAAGGCATGTTCCGGCTGCCCGCCAAACACCTCGGAACTTTCGACCTCCAGGCCCAGCCAGGTGCTTTGCGCGCTCCAGGCTCCGATAGCCTCACGATCCAGGCCGCTGCGTTGTGCCGGTAGCGTAGTCGCCACCAGGTAATCCACCAACCCCAGCACATAGGCGCTGTAGCGTGAGCGCATCAACGCCGTGGCGCAGGGTGCGGGGTGGCCAGAGTGATAATGGCCGCAGCAGGCATCCAGCAGGTTGCCGCTGCCGCAAGGGCAAATGGAGGTGCTCATGGTTACCACCAGTACTTTCCAAAATTTTCCGGGTTGGCCCAGAACCGGGCGTTCAGCCAGTCCGGTACCTGTTTGTATTCAAGCAGATCGTAGGTAAACAGCGTCAGTACCTGATTGTCGCGGCAAAAGTGCTCGCTGGTCTGCAGGGCCAGGGAGAAAAAATCAGTGTCTTTCCAGCCGCAGGCCGCCAGGTCGGCGAGGACGGCTATACGGCTGGCATTGAGGTTGCGCACGCCGCCCAGTAGCTCCAACCCTGCACGTTTTGACAGGTGCTCCAGGCAGTCGACCACCAAGGCCAGGTCAAATCGCTGGGCCGCCAGGTCGGCAGGCAATGGCCCCGGCCCTGCGACGCAGACCACGGTGTCCGGGTGGGCCTGCTTGAACGCATCCAGCGCCGGGAAGTGACCGGCACCCAATACCAGCAGGCGTTTGGGGGCTTGGCGATCAAGCAGGGCAGCGAGTGATTGCTGCGGCGTACGGGAAGAATTACCGGCGGTCATCGAAGATCCTCACATCAGAACCGTGAAGACTAGCCTGCTTGAGCGCGCGGGCCTAGAGCGGGCGGCGGCCTGTCGGCTGGAAAAAGCAGCGTGGGCCAATGAATACGGGGGTGTGGCGCGCTGGCGCGGATGAAAAGAGCGGTCTTTACTCCACCCATCGGCTTGCGGCCGATCCCCTCAGGAGAAATCAAATGAGCATCATGCGGACAGCTCTACCCTTGGTTCTGCTAACCGGAGTATTGACAGGTTGCGCAGGCTTGCAAAAAACCGATTGGCCCACCTGTGCAGCCCTCGGCGGCGTAACCGGTGCCGCGCTGGGCGCCACTGAAAGTTCGTCATGGGCCGGCGGCGGTGCGTTGTTGGTCGGCGGCATGGCCGGCGCCTATTGCTGGGTCCATGGCGACGGTGATGAGGACGGCGACGGTGTACCCGACAGCCGCGACCAATGCCCGGGCACCCCCAAAGGCGTGCAGGTCGATGCCAATGGCTGCCCGCCAGTACCCGAGGCGGTAGTCGTCGAAGAAGTGGTGGTGGTCAAGGAAGAGACCATCGTGATTCGTGACGTGCACTTTGAGTTCGACTCGGCCCGGCTGACGGCGGCTGATAAAACCAAGCTCGACACCGTCGCCGCACGCCTGAAACAGGAGGCGCCGAGTGCTCAACTGCGGGTCAGCGGGCATACCGACAGCGTCGGTAAAGATGCGTACAACCAGAAGCTCTCGGAAAAACGCGCCCATTCGGTGACCGACTACCTGGTCAGCTCCGGCGTGCCCCGCAGCAACTTTGTGTCGGTGACAGGTGCTGGTGAAACCCACCCGGTGGCGGACAACAAAACCGCCGACGGCCGCGCCCTGAACCGCCGCGTGGAAATCCAGATCAACCGCTAGCGCGCTGCACGCCTGCCCCTGGGTGACTCCAGGGGCATTTCTGACGGAAGCTTCAGACAATCCTCGGCGATCTGGTCGCCAAATCGCAGCTATCTCAAGTTTTTTTATCCTTCACTGGCAAATCGCCTGTAGAACTCGTTACTGTGCGCCCAAAGAATAATGTGCAAGGGGGCGTAGGGCATGAAGCTGTTGTTGCGATTGGGGAAGTTGCTGGCGTTGCTGTTCTGGGTCGTTGTGCTGGTCAATCTGTTCAAACCGCTGACCAATCCATTTCATCTGCTGGTCAACCTGGTCGGTATCCTGTTGTTGCTGACCCATCTTCTGGAGTTGGTGTTATTCAACGCCAGCGTCAAACATCGTGCCCACCCTTGGCGTGACCGCCTGCTGATCCTGTTGCTGGGGATGTTCCATATAAAGAGCCTGCCTGCACCTACGGCTGATCAAGACAACAAGGATGGCAATCATGCGTAACGTTTTTCTCCTGGCCCTGCTGGTCAGCCCCATTGCCTTGGCCGAAAGCGTCAGCGTCGAGACCAACTCGTTGCTGCGCTTGCCCAACAGCACCAGCGTGCTGCAGTTGGAACGCCTGGACGTGGCCGACTATGGCACTTTGTTGATTCCGGCGAATATCACCCAGGTCACCGTCGACGAACTGCACCTGGGCCGCGACGCGCGGATCGCCATCGTGCCCAGCGCCTCGGCCCTGCAATTGCAGGTACGGCATGCGCAGTTGGAGCATGGCAGCCAGATCACCTCCCGGGGGGCGCCCGGCACCCATGAAAAACCGGCCAAGCCGGGGCGTGACCTGACGTTGCGAATCAATGCATTGAATGCGCAGCTATTGTCTGTCGATGCCCGGGGTGGCACCGGCGCCCAAGGTTATAGCGGCCTGGATGGCGCCAATGGCGAAGACCCAGGGTGCACCTGGGGTTCGGCCGGGCGTGGCGCCAATGGCGACAACGGCGGCGACGGGCTGCCAGGCGCTGCGGGTGCGGCAGTGCGCATCGAATTGCCACAGGATTATCCGAGCGAGCAGATAAAGGTCTGGGTCGACGGCGGTGCTGGCGGCTTGCCAGGTGTTGCCGGCAAACCGGGCAAGGGCGGGCAGTCCAAGGGGTGCCTGGTGTACCGCGCCGATGGCGGCGAGAAAGGCCGGCCGGGGTTGGAAGGTCAGGCAGGGCCTTCCGGACCTGCCGGCACGGTGACCATCCAACGGCTTTGAGCTATAGGCACTGGCCCCATCGCGGGCAAGCCCGCTCCCACACTTGATTTGTGAACCGATTCAAATGTGGAAGCGGGCTTGCCCGCGATGAGGCCCTGAAGAACACCCTCAGAACATCGGCCGAGCCGAGGCAACCGCCACCACCACCAATCCCACAATCAGATTGATCCCTACCAACTTTCGGATTTTTCCCAGCACCTGCGCGCCCGTCGCCCAGTCCTCGGCCGCCACAGCCGTGCGCAGTTCAGGCAGTTGCAGCGCCTGGATGCGGATAAACAGCGCCGTCATCACTACATACAGCCCCATCATCACCTGCACATAACGCGGTGCGGTTTCAAACCCGTTGAAGCGCAGTTGCAATAGGCCGACGCCACTGATCGGCAAGATCAGCACCGCCACCCAGACCCACACGAAAAAACGCGGAAACACATTCGTCCACAGTTTCAGCCGCGCCGGCCCTTCAAGCGCCGCCACAGCGGCCGGGCGCAGGATCATCCAGGCGAAAAACATACCACCGACCCATACCAGGGCGGCCAATACATGCAGGGTGTAGGCAAGGCTAAAGACGGTCATTGAGGTACTCCGTTCTGCGCGGGATTAATTAGCGGGGTATGATAGCGGCCGATCCGAACCACTGAAAATTTATCCAGCGTTTTTTGCGCCCGACTATCCATGATCAGCACTGAACTCAAAACCACGATCCAGGGCGCCTACTCGCGTTTTCTCGAAGCCAAGAGCTTGAAACCGCGTTACGGCCAGCGCCT
The DNA here is from genome assembly GCF_001855215.1 of Pseudomonas sp. 06C 126. NCBI lineage: Bacteria > Pseudomonadati > Pseudomonadota > Gammaproteobacteria > Pseudomonadales > Pseudomonadaceae > Pseudomonas > Pseudomonas sp. 06C 126. The sequence continues at coordinate 80,380 of NZ_MIFU01000097.1, forward strand.
GATGATCGCCGAAGTAGCCAAGGTCCTCGGGGATATCGACACCGACGACGAAGGCCGGCGCAGTGGCGACCCCGCGGTCGTGGCCGTCGAGGCCGGCACCGGTACCGGCAAGACCGTAGCCTACAGCCTGGCGGCGATTCCTACTGCCAAGGCCGCCGGCAAGCGCCTGGTGATTGCGACCGCTACCGTGGCCCTGCAGGAGCAGATCGTCTACAAAGACCTGCCCGACCTGATGCGCAACAGCGGCCTGAGCTTCACCTTTGCCCTGGCCAAGGGCCGTGGCCGTTATATGTGCCTGTCCAAACTGGACGTGCTGCTCCAGGAAGGCCACGCGCAAACCGCCACGGCCTCGCTGTTCGAAGAAGAAGGCTTCAAGATCGAAGTCGATGAGGCCAGCCAGAAGCTGTTTACCAGCATGATCGAGAAGCTGGCCGGCAATAAGTGGGATGGTGACCGCGACAGCTGGCCCAATGCCCTGGAAGACGCCGACTGGGCGCGCCTGACCACCGATCATAGCCAGTGCACCAACCGTCACTGCCCCAATTTCGGCCAGTGCGCCTTCTACAAGGCCCGCGAAGGCATGGGCAAGGTTGACGTGATTGTCACCAACCACGACATGGTCCTCGCCGACCTGGCCCTGGGGGGCGGGGCGGTGCTGCCTGACCCGCGTGACACGCTGTACGTGTTCGACGAAGGCCACCACTTGCCGGACAAGGCCATCGGCCACTTCGCCCACTACACGCGCCTGCGGTCCACTGCCGACTGGCTGGAAACCACCGCCAAGAACCTCACCAAGCTGCTGGCCCAGCATCCGCTGCCCGGCGATCTGGGCAAGCTGATCGAACAGGTGCCGGAGCTGGCGCGGGAGATCAAGACCCAGCAACAGTTCATGTTCAGCGCCTGCGAGCAGGTGGCGGACTTCAAGCCCGGCGAAGACGTCGAAGGCCGCGAACGGCCCCGCCATCGCTTTGTCGGCGGGCTGATCCCCGAGCACATGCGCGAGATGGGCGTGGAGCTGAAGAAGGGCTTTTCACGCCTGACTGATCTGTTCACCCGCCTCACCGACTTGCTCAAGGAAGGCATGGACGGCGAGGTCAATATCGGCATTGCCAGCAACCAGGCCGAAGAGTGGTACCCGCTGTTTGGCAGCCTGCTGTCCCGTGCCCAGGGCAACTGGGAGTTGTGGACCGCCTTTACCGTCGAAGACCCGGAAGACAATCCGCCCATGGCTCGCTGGCTGACGCTGTCGGAAAGCGGCGCGTTGTTCGATATCGAAGTCAACGCCAGCCCGATCCTCGCGGCGGAGATGCTGCGGCGCAACCTGTGGAACGTAGCCTACGGCGCCCTTGTGACCTCGGCCACCCTGACCGCCCTCGGTACCTTCGAGCGCTTTCGCATGCGTGCCGGCCTGCCGAAAAAGGCGGTTACCGCGGTGGTGCCCAGCCCGTTCCACCACGCCGACGCCGGTGTGCTGCGGGTGCCGGACCTCAAGGCCGACCCACGGGATGCGCCGGCCCACACCGCAGCAATCATTCGTGACCTGCCATCGCTGGTGGAAGGTTCCAAAGGCACGCTGGTGCTGTTTTCGTCACGCAAACAGATGCAAGACGTGTTCGACGGCCTCGACCGCGACTGGCGCAAACAGGTATTCATCCAGGGCAACCTGTCGAAACAGGAAACCCTGAACAAGCACAAGGCGCGGGTCGATGGTGGGGATTCCAGTGTGCTGTTCGGCCTGGCGAGCTTTGCCGAAGGTGTCGACTTGCCCGGGGCTTACTGCGAACACGTGGTGATCGCCAAGATCCCGTTCTCGGTGCCTGACGATCCGGTCGAGGCCGCGCTGGCCGAATGGATCGAAGCCCGGGGCGGTAACCCGTTCATGGAGATCTCCGTGCCGGATGCCTCGTTGAAGCTGGTCCAGGCCTGTGGCCGCTTGCTGCGTACTGAAGAGGACCGTGGCACCATCACCTTGCTCGACCGCCGATTGGTCACCCAACGCTATGGCAAGGCTATCCTGAATGCCTTGCCGCCTTTCCGGCGCGAAATTTCTTAAGCCACAGTGGGCGAATTCGCCCACTTCGTGGTCTATCTCGTTTATGTCATCAGGCCATTCACCGGCCGATTGGGAGAACCTTGTTCGTATGATTCGCACGCTGCCCGCTCTTTTTGCCCTGCTGTTCGCCACGCCATTGCTGGCCGCACCGGCTGGGCAACAGACGCTGTTCAACTTTGTCCGGCCGGCCGATGTGGTCAAGGTGGCGACCCAGGACGCCAGCCTGCCGCAATACAACGCTGAACAGACCCCGGAAGGCGAAGTGCTGCGCCGCATCACCTTCAACCCGGCGGCGGAGCCAAGCCTGGTGCTCAGCCCGCAGAGCGGCGTGTGGGACTGGTCGCAATCGAGTGCCATGAGCCTGCGCATCCAGAGTGCGATGGATTGGGCACTGACGTTGTACGTCAAGGTACAGAGCAGCGACGGCAAGACCCTGGTCAGCCGTATCGATTTACCGGCGGGGCCTGCGCAAACCCTGCTGGTGCCCCTGCTGGCCAACTCGCCCTTGAGCCAGGGCATGAAGGCCGGGCCGCCGATGCCCATCACTGTGGACGGCCAGCGCGTCATGCTCGCTGGCAGTGCTGGCGAAATCGATCGCAGCCAGGTGGTCTCGGTCACTCTGTCGATGATCAAGCCGGCAGCGCCGCAAAGTATCCTGCTGGAGCGCTTTGGCGTGCAGGACAGTGAGCCGGTGCTCAAGGCCGCCTACAGTGAGCTGGTGGATGCCTATGGGCAGTCCAACCGCGCGCGCTGGCCAGAAAAAGTCAGCAGCGACGAGCAGTTGAAAGCCGCTGCCGCCAAGGAGCAGCAACAACTCAAGGGCTGGCTCGCAGAGCGTGACAAGAGCGCCCTGGACAAGTTTGGCGGCAGCACCAAGGGCCCGGCCTTTGAAGCCAGCGGCTTCTTCCGCACCGAAAAGCGCGACGGGCGCTGGTACCTGGTGACACCGCTGGGGCATCCGTTCTACTCCCTGGGCGTCAACACCGTGAGCCCGGACAATAGCCAGACTTATGTTGCGGGACGCGAATGGATGTTTGGCGCACTGCCCAAGGCGGGCGAGCCCTTCGACAAGTATTACGGCAGCGGTGACAACCGTGGCGGCAATGGCGCCGATGCAGGGCGCGGTTTCAATGTGGGGCGCTGGTACAACTTCTACGGTGCCAACCTGCAACGCACCTACGGCCAGGCGTGTGACCCGGCGGCCGAGGCGCAGCCCTGCACGGCCCCAGGTTTTGACCAGGCCCGCTGGACCGGCCACACCCTGGACCGCCTGCAAGCCTGGGGTTTCAACACGATCGGCAACTGGAGCACCCCGCACTTGGGTGACGCTCGTCGCGTGCCTTACACCTTGCCTCTGTCGATCATTGGCGACTACACCAGTATCAGCACCGGTATCGACTGGTGGGGTGGCATGCCCGATCCGTTCGACCCGCGCTTTGCCATGGCCACTGAGCGGGCCGTGGCGATCGCCACCCGCGACCATCGCGACGACCCCTGGTTGATTGGCTTCTTTGCCGATAACGAACTGGCATGGGCCGGTCCCGGCGATGATGCGAAATCCCGCTACGCCCTGGCCTACGGCACTCTGCGCATGACTACGGATGTGCCGGCCAAGCGCGCGTTCCTCAAGCAATTGCGCGACAAGTACCGCAACGAAGATGGCCTTTCCAAAGCCTGGGGTATCCAGTTGGCTGGCTGGGAGTTGATGGAAGATCCAGGCTTCGAGCCGCCGGTTCCCAACGCCGAGCATCCGGAAATCGAGGCTGATTTCCAATACTTCCAGAAGACCTTCGCCGATGCCTACTTCAAGACCATCTCCGATGCGCTTAAATGGCATGCGCCCAACCAGTTGCTGCTGGGTGGCCGCTATGCGGTCAGCACCCCGGAGGCGGTGGCGTCCTGCGCCCAGTATTGCGATGTGTTGAGCTTCAACATGTACACCCTCAAGCCCCAGGACGGTTACGACTTTGCGGCGCTGCGCGCATTGGACAAGCCGGTGCTGATCAGCGAGTTCAACTTCGGCTCGGCCGACCGTGGCCCGTTCTGGGGTGGGGTCACGCAATTGGCACGGGAGGAGGCGCGCGGCCCGGCTTATGCGACCTTCCTCAAGCAGGCCATGGCCGAGCCGTCGATTGTCGGCGTGCACTGGTTCCAGTACCTCGACCAGCCAGTGACCGGGCGTTTGCTGGACGGTGAAAACGGTCACTTCGGTCTGGTGGGGATCACCGATGTGCCGTTCCAGGGCTTTGTCGACAGTGTGCGTAAAAGCAACCTGGCGGCGATCCAGCAGTTGGCCCAGGAAGCCGAAAAAGCCCAGGCTGCAACGGGTTCCCAAACCCAGTAATGACTGGAACAATGGGCGCCACTTAACGTAGGTCTTTTCCGGGGGGATTCAGGTGGAGATTCAGGGTCATTACGAACTTCAATTCGAAGCAGTGCGTGAAGCCTTCGCCGCATTGTTTGACGACCCTCAGGAGCGCGGCGCTGCGCTGTGTGTGCAGATTGGCGGCGAAACCGTCGTCGATCTGTGGGCCGGTACCGCCGACAAGGACGGTGCCGAGGCCTGGCACAGCGACACCATCGCCAACCTGTTCTCCTGCACCAAGACCTTTACCGCTGTCACGGCCTTGCAACTGGTTGCCGAAGGCAAATTGCAACTGGACGTCCCCGTGGCCAACTACTGGCCTGAATTCGCGGCGGCGGGCAAGGAAAGCATCACCTTGCGCCAACTGCTGTGCCATAAGGCCGGGTTGCCAGCGTTGCGTGAGACGTTGCCCGCCGAAGCCCTGTATGACTGGCCGTTGATGACGGCGGCCCTGGCCGCCGAGGCTCCCTGGTGGACCCCCGGGGAAGGCCATGGCTACGCCGCCATCACCTATGGGTGGCTGGTTGGGGAACTGCTGCGCCGCGCCGATGGGCGTGGGCCGGGGGAGTCGATCGTGGCCCGGGTTGCCCGCCCGTTGGGCTTGGACTTTCACGTCGGGCTGGCGGACGAAGAGTTTTATCGTGTCGCGCACATTGCCAGGGGCAAAGGCAATATGGGGGATGAGGCGGCCCAGCGGCTATTGCAGGTCACCCTGCGTGAGCCCGAGGCAATGAGCACCCGGGCGTTTACCAATCCGCCTTCTATACTAACCAGCACTAACAAACCCGAGTGGCGTCGTATGCAGCAGCCTGCGGCAAATGGGCATGGCAATGCGCGCAGTTTGGCCGGGTTTTATAGTGGTTTGTTGGACGGAAGTTTGTTGGAAGCCGATATGCTTGAACAGCTGACCCGCGAGCACAGTATCGGGCCGGATAAAACCTTATTGACCCAAACCCGCTTTGGCCTGGGTTGCATGTTGGATCAGCCGGATGTGCCCAATGCCACGTTCGGCCTTGGCCCGCGTGCATTTGGGCATCCTGGGGCGGGTGGTTCCGTGGGCTTTGCTGACCCGGAACATGATGTAGCATTTGGTTTCGTGACCAATACTCTAGGTCCGTATGTACTTATGGACCCACGCGCGCAAAAGTTGGTAAGAATATTGGCCGGTTGTCTGTAAATTGCTTGCCGTCCGGCGTTTTTTTGTTAAAAAGGCACCTACAAAAGGCGCTTGAAAAGTATTGTTACTTTAAACTTCGTGAAGCGTCTGTTTAACGGGTCATCCAGACCCCTGTGTTTTCTCATTTTGTGGATATCTCATGTTATCGAACAAGTCCTTGGCACTGGCGCTCTGCCTAACTATTACTGGCTGTGCACAAACTCCACAAAATGATGCGTCTGGCGAGCATTGGTGGTCATTCGGGTTCGACAAGTCGGCGACCAAGGACGTTACTGCCAAAGCCGATGCCAAGGCGGCTGACGCCAAGGCCGATCTTAAGGCCGACCTGCAGGCGGCAACGCCGGCTCCATCTGCGGCCCCGGTAGTCGCCAAGACTGAAACCGACACCAAATGGTGGTGGCCGTTTGAAAGCAAGCCAAAACCCCTAAGCAAAGTCGATGTGACCAACATCCCGATGCCAGACCCGAAAATCACCCAGGCCTGGTTGGACGACTACGAGCCGCGCCTGCGCGCCGCGATCAAGGACAGTAACCTGCAACTGGAGCGTCGCGACAACGTTCTGGTGGTGATAGCCCCGGTCGATGGCTCCTACAACCCGAAACGCCCGGCGATGTTGCTGCCAGTGACCCTGGGTCCGTTCACCCGTGTGGCCAAGGCCGTTGAAAGCGATCCAAAGACCGCCGTGCTGGTGCTTGGTCATATCGACACCGTGCAGAACCAGCCCCTGACCAAAGAGCGTGCCCAGTCCATCGCGTCGATCTTCAGCCTCAGTGGCTTGAAGCAGGACCGCTTGATGTTGCGTGGCATGGGTGACCTGATGCCCCGCGCTGCCAATGACAGCACCCAGGGCCGTGCCCTGAACCGTCGCATGGAAATCATGTTCACCCAGCGCACCACCATGCTGGCACTGCTGAGCAAGTACAACTCGCCAAACCCGCCGAAGCCTGAAATGGTTGCGGTACAGGACGTGGTTGCCCCAGCGCCGGTCGCCAAGAAAGCGGTTGCCGCCAAGAAAGCACCTGCCAAGAAGGCCGCCGCCAAGCCAGCCGCGAAAAAAGCGGCCGCCAAGCCAGCAGCCAAAAAGCCAGCTGCTGCCAAGGCTGCAACGCCAGCGAAAAAGGTAGCTGCAAACGACCAGGCGAAAAACTGAGCAGTTGAGCAAGAAGGATAAAGCTGCATGACCCAGGCACTGGCTGATATGCGCCGTGACTACACACGGGACGGTTTGAGCGAAGCCCAGGCCCCGGCCGAGCCGTTTGCCTTGTTCCACCAGTGGTTCAACGACGCGGTCAAGACCGAGCAACCGCCGGTCGAGGCCAATGCCATGACCCTGGCGACCGTCGACCAGGAGGGCCGGCCTCACTGCCGCGTCCTGCTGCTCAAGGGGCTGGATGCTCAGGGCTTTACCTTCTTCACCAACTACCAGAGCGCCAAGGGCCAGCAAATGGCAGCCCGCCCGTTTGCTGCCATGACCTTCTTCTGGCCGACCCTGGAGCGCCAGGTGCGTATCGAGGGTCGGGTGGTCAAGGTCACGCCCGAGGAGTCGGACGCCTACTATCAAGTGCGCCCACTGGGCAGCCGTATCGGCGCCTGGGCTTCCCCGCAAAGCCAGGTGATCCGCGATCGCCAGCAGTTGCAGGACCTGCTCACGCTGACCGAACAGCGTTTCAGCGAGACCCAGCCCGATTGCCCGGAGCACTGGGGGGGGTATCGCCTGCTGCCGGAGCGCATCGAGTTCTGGCAGGGCAGGGCGAGTCGCCTGCATGATCGCTTGAACTATCGTTTGCAGGGTGCCGACTGGACACGCGAGCGATTGGCACCCTGAAAACGTCATACTTGTAGGAGCCGGCTAGCCGACTCCTACAGCCTCTACTTGACCTCATATTGCCGTGCTGCGTCCTGCAGCCACTGTGGCAAGTCCTTACGCTTGACCTTCTCAGCCTTGGCGCGGTCCAACTGTTGCAGCATAAAGTTGCGCTTGTGCTGATCGTCTCCTGCCAGTGACAGCGCCAGGTCGCGGTCTACCCAGCGCTTGATCCGCCGGTACAGCCACCAATGGAAATACAGGCCGGCTGCGGTGGTAGCTACAATGATGAAGTAGTCCATGAAATTCCTTGTCTGGGTGCAGGTGCTACCGTTTGTCTGTTTTTGCGGTACAGCCTGTCTGTACTGGGGCTGAATGAAAGCAATTTTCTCCGGGCCGTGCCGTGACAGGCGTCAAGCAGCGGAGTCTAATAAAGATATGTCCTTTGGAGTTGATGCTATGCGTAAGTCTGTTCTGCTGGTTGCCTGCTTTACCACCATGTCGTTGCTGCTGGGTGGCTGCGCCTCCAGTCTGACCGGCGACTCGTATTCCCGTGACGAAGCCCGTCGCGTGCAGAGCGTGCGCATGGGCACCATTGAATCCCTGCGTCCGGTCAAGATCGAAGGCACTAAGACCCCAATCGGCGGCGCAGCAGGCGCAGTCATCGGTGGTGTTGGTGGTAGCGCTATCGGCGGCGGTCGCGGCAGCATCGTCACCGCCGTTATCGGTGCCGTGGCGGGCGGCCTGCTGGGCTCGGCCACCGAAGAAGGCCTGACCCGCACCCAGGGCGTTGAAATCACCGTGCGCGAAGACGACGGCAGCATGCGCGCCTACGTCCAGGCCGTGCAGGAAAACGAAATCTTCCGCATCGGCGACCGCGTGCGCATCATGACCGTAGACGGGACCAGCCGCGTTACCCGCTAAGCGTCATACAGTAAAAGAAAAACCCCGACCGGGTGACTGGTCGGGGTTTTTTCAGTTTGGCTACGGATTTTCTTAATATGATTTTTAATTTCGGGCGGGCGCGTTAAACGTTGCAAGTAAGTTGGAAGTGATGAATAGAGTCATTTATCACTCTGCCGGCTAAGGTTTCTATAGCCGTCAGTTGAGCGGGGGTCAGGTTGTAGCCCTCCCAGCCATGTTGCTCTTCGGACCATTGCATTATGGTTTTCAACTTGTCCTCGCACCCATGAGGTAGCTCGATTACGAACACTTGCAGGTCAGTAACCTTATCGAAGGCTTCAATCAGATATCTCATGGCTCTATTCTCCGTTCTTTTTCCTTTTTTGATTTTTTCGTGGAGGTGGGGTTGCCAGTTATATGGTCAAACTCACCTATGTGCCTACCACGGGCGTCATACATTTCGATTGCGCCGTGCTGCAAATCCCACTCCAGAATCAGACCTTTGGCAGTTTTCCATCTTTTACGAAGGGCTCCTCCTCCTTTAACGGGTGTTTTACGAGCAACTACTTTTGCATCAGGGTAGGCCGGAAGTAACTCTGGTGCTGGATGGTACGCGTGGTCACCAGGTCGAATGTTTAGAACGACGTAAAGTGGTCGGATCCCCGACTCCGCCGGAAACACCAGAATGAAATCCTTATACTCCGGCGGATAAATCGGGTCGACGATGATACTCGCGGCTGTTTCCGTCGGCGGATACACCCATATGTGAGGCGTGGCTGGCGCAGCCTCCAGTGCGGGTATGCCAAGGGTGTCGGCAGGGTCGACAGCGGGTGTCCAGATCAGCTCAATGCCGTCACCCAAATCCACTACGTGTTGCGTGCCCCGTAGTTGAAACTGCACGACATCGACCATTTCCCAATCACGATTCTTCCCCGTGTAGAAGGCATAGCCTTTCAGGCTGCCGTCGTCCTGTTGTTCGATATTCAGGCGCACGCGGGTGCGGGCGCGGGGCAGGCTGCGTAATTGTTCATCGCTGTAGAGCGCGCTGTCGCCCAGCGTTGAGGGCCATAGCAGTGCGACCAGGCCCAGCATGAAGCCTGTTGCAACGGTCCCGGTGGCAGTGGCCGTGCCCTTAATGGCCGAGCCTGCGAGTGCCAACGAGCCCAGCCCGGCAGGCAATACAGTTGCGCTTATCTTCTGGAGAGGGAGCCGGCCAGTTGCATCTGTTTCACGGCCGCCCAGCACCGCATGTTCGCCATAGTCTGCGAGGCGCTCCAGGGGAATGTAACCAGACGGGTTGTTGTAGCTGATGATGGTGTCCGGCAAGTTGCAGGACTTGGCGAAAACGCACCCGACGACAGGAGCCGGGGTCGGTTCTGACGTAGGCTGAAGCTTTGCTTCGTAGGCCTGCTGGCGGGCGAGCATTGCGTTGTAGGGTTGCTGGAGCGCCTCGCGGGCGGCCAGTTCGCGCTCGTTCATAGGTTCCAGGCGGCGATAGCCACCGGTGCCGGTCCCGTAGGAGCGCCAGACCTGCGGTCTGTCTTGGTTGTTGGCCATCATGCCCTCCCGGCGAGTTACACCGCGACATCCGTTCTTGAAGTCGGATGTGCGACGTTATGGGAGGAGCACGAGAAAAAATGTAGGAAGGTGCTGTAAGCGAGGGGAGAAGAGGCTTAAAGAATGAGGGGGCAGGAAAGCCTGCCCCCTCGTTACGCGTTATGCGTTGACCGTCACCCGCTTGCGACTGGCCATCGCCGTCACTGCATAACCAATCAATGCAGCAAGGATCGAACCGGTGAGAATGCCCATCCGGTCCATCCCGGCGTATTCGCTACTGCCTGGTACGAACGCCAGCGAACCGACAAACAGGCTCATGGTGAAGCCAATACCACACAGGATGGCCACGCCCATGACTTGGCCCCAATTGGCGCCGGTCGGTAGCGCCGCAAGGCCGGTTTTCACTGCGAGCCAGGTCAGGCCAAACACACCGACGGTCTTGCCCACCAGCAGGCCTGCGGCGATACCCATAGGCACATGGTGGGTGAAGCTTTCCAGGTTGACCCCGGCCAGGGACACACCAGCGTTGGCAAACGCGAACAGCGGCAGGATGCCGTACGCCACCCACGGGTGCAGGGCGTGTTCCAGGCTCAGCAGGGGCGATGGCTCGGCGTTCTTGGTGCGCAGCGGAATGCAGAACGCCAGGGTGACGCCGGCCAGGGTTGCGTGCACACCACTCTTGAGTACACAGACCCACAGGATCAGGCCGATGATCAGATAGGGCCCGAGTTTCACCACCCCCAGGCGGTTCATGGCTATCAGCGCGACAAGGCACGCGCCAGCGCCTGCCAGCGACGCGGTGGACAGGTCGCCGGAGTAGAAAATCGCGATGACAATGATGGCGCCCAAGTCATCAATGATCGCCAGGGTCATCAGGAACAGCTTCAGCGACACCGGGACACGCTTGCCCAGCAGTGCCAGCACGCCGAGGGCAAAGGCGATATCGGTGGCCATCGGGATGGCCCAGCCGCCCAGCGCCGCCGGGTTATCCTTGTTCAGCGCCCAGTAGATCAGCGCCGGCACCACCATGCCGCCGATAGCCGCTGCGCCTGGCAGCACGACCTGGGAAGGCTTGGACAGGTGGCCGTCGAGCAACTCGCGCTTGACCTCCAGGCCGATCAGCAGGAAGAACAGGGCCATCAGGCCGTCGTTGATCCATAGCAGTGAAGGCTTGGCGATTTGCAGGGCGCCGATCTGGACGGCGACGGGCACTTCAAGAAAGCTGTTATAGAACGAGGACAGCGGCGAATTGTTGATGATCAGGGCCAGGGCGGCTGCAGCGATCAGTAACAGACCACTGGCCGCTTCGAGCTGGAAGAAACGGGTAAACGTGCTACGCAGAGGCAAGGGATGCTCTCCAATCAAAGTTCAATAGGGGCGTACCCTAACCCGTACTGTTAGTTGTTAAAACAAAAGTTATATTCTTTTTTGTTATATAAAATCGCTGTTGTATGGATTGCGTCAAAGCCTGGCAATTGTGTATCGAATTGAGTCATGACTGTATCTGTGTGCAGTGTAGGAAAGTCCCTAAGATCAAGCCTGAAAACTTAATGGAACCTGAGCATGAGCGACCACCGTCCGTGGGCCCGAGAGGCCATCCGCATTATTGAAGCGGACTTCCAGCGCAGCGCCGACACCCACCTGATCCCCCTACCGCTGCCGGGTTTGCCGGGGATCGAGTTGTATTTCAAGGATGAGTCCAGCCACCCCACCGGGAGCCTCAAGCACCGGTTGGCCCGCTCTTTGTTCCTGTATGCCCTGTGCAACGGCTGGCTCAAGCCGGGCGCGCCGGTGATCGAAGCCTCCAGCGGCTCGACGGCGATTTCCGAGGCGTACTTCGCGCGCTTGTTGGGCCTGCCGTTCATTGCGGTGATGCCGGCCACGACCTCCCAGGAAAAGATTGCGCAGATCGCCTTTTACGGCGGCAAGAGCCATCTGGTACAGGATCCCACGCAGATCTACGCCGAATCCGAGCGCCTGGCGCAGGAAAGCGGCGGGCACTTCATGGACCAGTTCACCTACGCCGAACGGGCCACCGACTGGCGGGCGAACAACAATATTGCCGAGTCGATCTTCCAGCAGTTGCGTTTCGAGCGGCATCCCGAGCCGAGCTGGCTGATTTCCAGCCCGGGTACCGGCGGTACCACCGCGACCCTCGGGCGTTATGTGCGTTATCGCCAGCATTGCACCCGGGTGTTATGCGCCGACGCCGAGCGTTCGGTGTTCTTCGAGTATTACCAGACCGGTGATGCCAGCCTGCGCCTGGACTGCGGTTCGCGGATCGAGGGCATTGGCCGGCCACGGGTAGAAGCGTCATTTCTGCCCAAGGTGATCGATGCGATGGTCAAGGTGCCGGATGCCTTGTCATTGGCCGCCATGCATTACCTGGCGCAACGCTTGGGACGGCGGGTCGGGGGTTCCAGCGGTACCAATCTGATTGGCGCGTTGATTGCCGCGCAGCAGATGCAGGCGGCAGGGGAGTCGGGGTCTATCGTGGCGATTCTGTGTGATGGGGGCGAGCGTTATGCAACGACCTATTACGACGATGCGTGGCTGGTCGGGCAAGGGTATGAGTTGGAGGAGCTGATTGACGCAGTTGCAGCCAGTGTCGAGCGGGGCGAGCCGTTGCCGGACAGCATCCTGCGCGCCAATATCTAAAATTTCCTGTGTATGGAAACCATTGTGGGAGCCGGGCTTGCCCGCGGTGGCCGTAGGTATCTACACAACTCTCCAGTGGCAAGCCCGCTCGCCACAGGAAAGTTCGTCAGTTTCTGAAAGTTGTGTAGATACCTATGGTGGCCATCTCGGGCAAGTCCGGCTCCCACAATAGAGAGGGGTGTTTGCGGGTGAGCTGTCAGGCCTCGATGCCGAGGATATCCCGGGCCACGGCTTCGGCAATCCGAATCCCGTCAACGCCTGCCGACAAGATCCCACCGGCATAACCGGCGCCTTCGCCGGCCGGGAACAACCCTTTGACATTCAAGCTCTGCATCGACGCATCGCGAGTGATCCGCAGCGGCGACGAAGTGCGGGTCTCGATCCCGGTCAGTACCGCGTCGTGCAGCGAGTAGCCCTTGATCTGCTTCTCAAAGGCCGGCAACGCTTCGCGGATGGCCTCGATGGCGAAGTCTGGCAAGGCCAGGGCCAAGTCACCGAGGGCTACACCTGGCTTGTAGGACGGTTCCACAGTTCCAATGGCGGTGGACGGCTTGCCGGCGATGAAATCACCGACCAGTTGCGCCGGCGCTTCGTAGTTGCTGCCGCCGAGGATGAACGCGTGGGACTCCAGGCGCTCCTGCAACTCGATCCCGGCCAGAGGGCCTCCCGGGTAGTCCACTTCCGGGGTGATGCCGACCACGATCCCGGAGTTGGCATTGCGCTCGTTACGCGAGTACTGGCTCATGCCATTGGTCACGACCCGATTTGGCTCGGAAGTGGCCGCAACCACCGTACCGCCCGGGCACATGCAGAAGCTGTATACCGAACGGCCGTTCTTGGCGTGGTGCACCAGCTTGTAGTCGGCCGCGCCCAGTTTCGGGTGCCCGGCATACTTGCCCAGGCGTGCGGCGTCGATCAGCGATTGCGGGTGTTCTATGCGAAAGCCCACCGAAAATGGCTTGGCTTCCATGTACACACCACGGCCGTGGAGCATGCGGAAGGTGTCGCGGGCGCTGTGGCCGAGGGCAAGAATCACGTGCTTGGAGAGGATCTGTTCGCCCCCAGCGACCACCACGCCATTCAACTGGCCGTCTTCGATCAGCACGTCGGTGACCCGCTGTTCAAAACGCACCTCACCGCCCAGGGCGATGATCTGCTGGCGCATGTTTTCCACCACACCGGTCAGACGAAAGGTGCCGATGTGCGGCTTGCTGACATAGAGGATCTCATCCGGCGCGCCGGCCTTGACGAACTCATGCAAGACCTTGCGCCCGTGGAACTTCGGGTCCTTGATCTGGCTGTAGAGCTTGCCGTCGGAAAAGGTTCCGGCGCCGCCCTCGCCGAACTGCACGTTGGACTCGGGGTTGAGTACGCTTTTGCGCCACAGGCCCCAGGTGTCCTTGGTACGTTGGCGCACTTCGCGGCCGCGTTCGAGGATGATCGGCTTGAAACCCATCTGCGCCAGCAACAACCCGGCAAAGATCCCGCAAGGGCCGAAGCCGACAACGATGGGCCGCTCGCTCAGGTCTGCCGGCGCCTGGCCCACGACTTTGTAGCTGACATCGGGCGCGGCATTGATATTGCGGTCGTCGGCGAACTTGAGCAGCAGGGCAGCTTCACCCTTGACCTCAAGGTCGACGGTGTAGATAAAGCACAGCTCCGACGATTTCTTGCGCGCATCGTAGCTGCGTTTGAACAGGGTGAAATCGAGCAGATCATCACTGGCGATGCCCAGGCGCTGCACGATGGCCGGCCGCAGGTCTTCTTCGGGATGGTCGATGGGCAGCTTGAGTTCGGTGATTCGTAGCATGACAGGATCCGATATGCGGCGTTTGGTAGGGCCGGCGGTTTTGCAAACCGGCGATTATAAGCCCCAACGACGCATTCCCGTCATGCTAAAACAGCCCAGGGGCGAATCAGTCGTCTCGCGAGCCGCCAAATGCCGCGCAGCCACGCTGCACTTGACCGTTGATCCGAAGTTCGGCGCTCATGTGTTGCAGGCTGCCGCTGACGCTATCGATGCAGCGCTGGGGCGCGACCCACAGTTCAATCTGCTGGCCGTTGGCTTCGGTGGTGAGGTTGAAACGGCCGTCACCCAGTTGCTCTTCCACATAAGGCACCGGCAACGGTGGCTGGCCTTCGCGTTGCAGGACCATGCCCTTGTTGGTCACATTCAGTGCCCAGGCTGGCTTGTGCCCGTTGGCGCGCAGGATCATGCGCTTGAAGTCCGGGTCGTCACAGGCTGAGGTCGAGCGTTCGACGCGGTATAGCTGTTGCAGCTCCACCTGGCCCTGGGTGCCGCTGGCGACCCCGGAAAACTTGCCGCGCAAGTCGGCAAACAACGCCCCTTGCTGGCCGGCCAGGGACGCCGCTTCCTGGAGGATGCTGGTACCGCCGGTATCGTTGACCACGTAGTTACGCTGGTCATGGCAGGGCTGGAACAGCAATTTGTCGCCGATGGCCGTCAATTCGCCTTGCATGCGAGTCAGGCCCGCAGTGGAGGGCGTCGCCGGATCGCGTTCAAACACCTGGCAGGCAGCGAACAAGGGCAGCAGGGCAAACAGAGCAAGGGTACGGGCGGCAAGCATTATCGGGTCTCCTGACAAGTGCCGCCACGTTACGCAGGCTGGCGCTGCATCACAAGCCGAGGATGGCGGGCGATTAGGTTTCAGCATTTTAATGGCGCGCGGATTTAAGCCTTTTCCTCTGTTTGCTGTGCCAACCTTGTGCAACGTTCAAGCTTTTCAAAGGAGCACGTGTATGAGCCTTCGATGGGCCTTTTTCGCCCTCGTTTGGATGACGCCCCTGGCCTGGGCCCAGGCTCCGGCCAAGCTGTTCTACAGCTCACAGACCGACTTTACCGAGATCACGGTGAGCCTGAAAAAAGCCTCTGTGCCCCGGCCTGAGTTTATTCAAGTCAACGTGACGCTGACGCCCGAAGCCAGGGCGCGTACCAAAGCCCTGAGCCTGTTGGCCATGCACAAACGGATAACGCTGTATCTCAATGGCCGGCAGCTCAATACCGCGACGGTTCAGAGTGTCCTCGACGGCCCCGACCTGACGTTTTCCATTCCCCGTGACCAGCTGCTGGAGATGATGCCATCGCTGCTCGAGTGATACTGGCCGGCCGCCGTTCAGCCGACGATGTAAGTCTGTCCGGTCTGTAAGCCTTCAACACTCTTTGCGTAGGCTAATGCCACCTCCGCCGCAGGAACCGGCTTGAAGCCCCTGAAGTACGGCGCATAGCTGCCCATAGCCTCCACCAACACGGTCGGGCTGACCGAATTGATGCGCAAGCCCCGTGGCAATTCAATCGCCGCCGCTTTGATGAAGGCATCGATGGCGCCATTGACCAGTGCGGCCGAAGCGCCGGTGCGGATCGGGTCGCGATTGAGGATGCCGCTGGTGAAGGTGAACGACGCACCGTCGTTGGCAAACTCGCGGCCGATCAGCAGCAGGTTGACCTGGCCCATCAGTTTGTCTTGCAGGCCGAGGTCGAAGTGGCTGGCATCCATGTCGCCCAGGGGCACGAAGTTGACGTTGCCGGCGGCGCAGACCAGGGCGTCGAACTTGCCAGTTTGCGCAAACAGTTGGCGGATCGACGCGCTGTTGCTGATATCGACCTGAAAGTCGCCGCTCTTGCGACCAATGCTGATCACTTCGTGGCGCTGGGACAGCTCGGCCTTGACTGCCGAGCCCACCGTGCCGCTAGCGCCAATCAACAGGATTTTCATGGTGTGGTACCTCAAAGGGTTCAAGTGAGCCTGCAGTCTAGAGTGGTTTTTTCGGCAGATAAGCGCACTAATAGGCAACCTTTGGTTTTCAATTGGAAACAATCCATGAGCGAGATGGACGACCTGGCGGCGTTTGCGGTGTTGATCGAAGCCGGCAGCTTTACCCTGGCAGCCCAGCAACTGGGCTGCAGCAAGGGGCAGCTGTCCAAGCGCATCAGCCAGCTGGAGGCACAGTTCTCGGTGGTGTTACTGCACCGCACCACCCGCCGACTCAATCTGACCGCTGCCGGCGCGGCCTTGCTGCCACAAGCCCAGGCGCTGGTCATCCAGGTGGATCGCGCACGTCAGGCATTGGCCCGGCTGAAAGACGATGTGGCCGGGCCGGTGCGTATGACGGTTCCGGTTTCCCTGGGCGAAACCTTCTTTGATGGCCTGTTATTGGAGTTTTCCCGCCAGTACCCGCAAGTGCAGGTCGAAGTGGATCTGAGCAATAATTATCGCGACTTGGCCAGGGATGGTTTTGATCTGGCGGTACGCTCAGAGGTTGCCAACGATGAGCGCCTGGTCGCCAAGCCCCTGTTGGCCTGGCATGAAATGACCTGTGCCAGCCCGGCATATCTGCAACAGTACGGTGAGCCGCTGACACCCGCGGATCTGGTTGGGCACCGCTGTTTACTCAACAGCCATTACAGTGGGCGTGAAGAGTGGTTGTATCACCAGCAGCACGAGCTGTTGCGAGTGCGGGTGGATGGCACGTTTGCCTCCAACCACTACAACCTGCTGAAAAAGGCCGCGCTGGTGGGGGCCGGTATCGCACGGTTGCCGTCCTATCTGTTGCAAGAGGAATTGGCTGACGGCCGGCTTCGTTGGCTCTTGCGTGATTATCAGACCCGCAGCATGCCGATGTACCTGGTGCACCCGTATCAGGGCGGGCTACCGCGTCGCACCCAAGTGCTGGCCGATTACCTGGTGGGCTGGTTCAAACGTAACGGCGAAGCGTTGGACCGGCTCTAGCGCCAGCGCCGGGCGATCCAGTGATCAATCGATAGCCGTCCTGGCCCCTTGGCCATCAATACCAGAAGCAACGCGATCCAGGTGCCGTGGGTCGGGTAGGCATCCGGATAGACAAACAGTTGAATCACCAGGGTCATGCCCAGTAACGCCAGCGCTGAAAAACGTGTGGCGAGGCCCAGCAGAATCAGGACCGGGAAAAAGTGCTCGGCGAACGTCGCCAGGTAGGCGGCCACTTCTGCGGGCACAAACGGTAGCCGGTATTCACTTCGAAACAACGGCACGGTGGAGCTGGCCAGGTGGGGCATGCCCAGTTCGAAGGTGCCATCTATCAGGTCGACGGCAAACCCCTGGACCTTGGTCTGGCCGGACTTCCAGAACACCGCCGCAATGGAAAAGCGTGCGACAAGGGCGATCAGGCTGTAGGGGATTTTTTCGAAGGTTTGAGTGATGCGTGCACTCAGGCACGGGGCGGCAGTATTCATGGGTGTACCTTGATTTGGGTGATGGCGCGGTGGTTGATCAGCAGTCCCAGGCATTGGTGCAGGTCGAATTCGCTGGCCGCGTCGAGGGCGTATGCCATCGCCATTTCCAGGGGCCAATCGTTGTTCAGGCTGTTGATGAAGGTCACGCAGCCGCTGTCGATGCAAAACACTTCGACCTCCAGGCCGTTGCGCAGGACCAGCGCACTTTGCCCATGCCAGGGGTCGAGTCGGGCGACGGGGTCGGTGGTTTGGTGCGCAGCCCATAGAGCCACCACGGCGTAGTCCGAGCGCAAGGTGGCAACGCAGGGATGCAATTGCAGGCGCACGTTGCCCAGACTTGATAACTGCTGCAGTTGGTTCACCACGGCGTGTGGATTGGCCACGGGGGTGTCGATGGCGTGATATGCACTGATGCGCAAGCGTTCCAGTCGAGCCACGTCGGCCACGTACGGCACATCGGCAGCGGGGGCGAAGCCCTTGATAAAGTCCGCCAGGTCACTGCCGTAGTCGTGGAGCAGCGGGCTGATAGGCGGATACGCCTGGATATACAACCCCGCCATCGCCCGAAAAAAATGCTCGCCCACCAGTTGTTGGGTCACCGGATAACTGTCGGCCAGGGCGTTGATCAATGAGCTGTGGACGTTATTGCGATACACCGCAAAACGGCTGGCAGGATCGGCGCCATTGCGGCTGAATAATCCATCCGGGCATGGCAGGCCCAGCGTAAGCAGGGCCTGGGCGAACTGTTCGTGCCGGTTCATGGGTGCACCGCCGCAGCCAGCAGATGCCGGTCCGCTTGCCGGGCTTCGGCGTGCAATACGCTAAAGGCCGGTACATCGTTGTCGCGCTCGATCAGCGTAGCCACCGGGCCGGTGCGTTGCAGTGCCTGTTGATACAACTGCCAGACGGCGTTGTCGACCGGCGCTCCGTGGTCATCGATCAGCAGGCGATCACCGAGGCTGTCGGCATCTTCGGCAAAACCCGCCAGATGAATCTCGCCCACGCTGTGCAAAGGCAAGGCATTGAGGTAGGCCAACGGATCCTGCTGATGATTGATGCAGGACACATACACATTGTTCACGTCCAGCAACAAGCCGCAGCCGGTGCGCCGGATGACCTCGCTGATAAAGTCGGTTTCGTCCAGGGAGGAGTGTTGGAACAGCAGGTAGGTCGACGGGTTCTCCAGCAACATGCGCCGCTTGAGCGTGCTTTGTACCTGGTCAATGTGTTCGCACACCCGCTTGAGGGTTGCGTTGTCATAGGCCAGGGGCAGCAGATCATTGAGAAACACCGGGCCGTGGCTGGACCACGCCAGGTGTTCGGAAAAGGAGTGGGGTTGATAGCGTTCCACCAGTGCCGCCAGGCGCGCCAAGTGAGCGTGGTCCAGCGGGCCTTCGCCGCCGATGGACAGGCCGACGCCGTGCAGCGACAGCGCATAGTGCTCGCGGATCAACCCCAGGTAGTGGTGGAACGGTCCGCCGGCCACCATGTAGTTTTCGGCATGGACCTCAAAAAAACCAATGTCGGGCAGGGTGGCGAGCACTTGCTGGAAGTGCTCGCTCTTGAGCCCCAGCCCGGCCCGCCGCGGAAGGCCGGGAGCCTGAGCCTGGGCGACATCAGGCAGGGATGAAAGCGTCATCGTCAGTACTCAGGCGGGGGATTCAGGATTTGGCCTTGAAGGCTTCCAGTTGGCCAAAACCGGTTGGCGAGGTTTTGCTTTCCATCTTCATGCAGGTGCCCTCGGGGACCAGGTTCCAGGCGTTGGCCTGGTAGTCGGTTTTCGAGGTGCCCGCGCAGGTGGTGCCGGCGCCTGCGGCGCAGTCGTTCTTGCCTTTGAGGGCGACGCCAAAGCATTTTTCCATCTTCGGCTCGTCGGCATGGGCGACAGTGGTCAGGGTGCTCAGGCTCAAGGCAGAACCGAGGGCCAGGACGAGGGTGGCGGCGGACAGCGAACGGGTGGTAGTGGTCATGGTGTTTCTCCAGTAGTGAGGTAGGTAAGAAAGCGTTTGTGCTTGCTTACCCCACTAGAGAAAGGGGGGAGGGGATCGTTACACGGGGATCGAAGAAAACTTGAAAACAACGCAAATTCTACGGTTCACACAAAACAAATGTGGGAGCGGGCTTGCCCGCGATAGAGGTGTGTCAACCAATACATCCGGCCCTGACACTCCGCCATCGCGGGCAAGCCCGCTCCCACATTTTTTACGCCGTTTTTAGCCGCCCAGGTACGCCTCGCGCACTTTCGGGTCGGTCAGCAATTGCTCGCCGCTGCCCTGCATCACCACCCGGCCGTTTTCCAGTACATAGGCACGGTCGGCAATTTTCAACGCCTGGTTGGCGTTCTGCTCCACCAAAAACACCGTCACACCGTCCTTGCGCAGTTGCTCGATGATGTCGAAGATCTGCTGGATGATGATCGGTGCCAGGCCCAGGGAAGGTTCGTCCAACAGCAGCAGCTTGGGCTTGCTCATCAGCGCACGGCCGATGGCGAGCATCTGCTGTTCGCCGCCGGACATGGTGCCGCCGCGCTGGCTGAAACGCTCCTTGAGCCGAGGGAACAGGTGCAGCACCTTGTCCATCTGCTCCTGGTAATCGCCCTTGTCGGTAAAGAACCCGCCCATGGCGAGGTTTTCTTCCACGGTCAGGCGGGCAAACACCCGACGGCCTTCCGGGACCACGGCAATGCTCTTGCGCATGATCGCTGCCGAGTGCTGGCCCACCAGCTCCTCACCCATGTAGCGGATGCTGCCGCTGTGAGCCTGGGGCGAACCGCACAGGGTCATCAGCAAGGTGGACTTGCCGGCACCGTTGGCACCGATCAGGGTGACGATCTCGCCCTGGCGCACTTCCACGTTGACGTCGTGCAGGGCCTGGATCTTGCCGTAGAAAGTGGAAACGTTTTCGAATTGCAGCATTTACGCTTCCCCCAAATAGGCTTTGATCACTTCCGGGTTGTCGCGGATCTGCTCCGGCGTCCCGTTGGCCAATGGCGTGCCCTGGTTGATCACGACGATATGGTCGGAAATGCTCATGACCAGTTTCATGTCGTGCTCGATCAGCAGCACGGTGGCGTTGTTTTCTTCACGCAGCACACCGATCAACGCCTTGAGGTCTTCGGTTTCCTTGGGGTTGAGGCCTGCCGCCGGTTCGTCGAGCATCAGGATCCGCGGGCGGGTCATCATGCAGCGGGCGATTTCCAGGCGACGTTGCTGACCATAGGCCAGGGTGCCGGCCGGGCGGTTGGCAAACTCGGTGAGGTTGACCTTGTCCAGCCAATACGCGGCGTACTCCATGGCCTCGCGCTCGCTCTTGCGGAACGCCGGAGTCTTGAACAGGCCTGCGAAGAAGTTGGTGTTCAGGTGACGGTGCTGGGCAATCAGCAGGTTTTCCACTGCGGTCATGTCCTTGAACAACCGCACGTTCTGGAAGGTCCGCACCACGCCCTTGCGGGCGATCTCGTGACCGGCCAGGCCCTGGATCGGCTGGCCGTCCAGCAGGATGCTGCCACCGGCCGGCTTGTAGAAACCGGTCAGGCAGTTGAACACCGTGGTCTTGCCGGCGCCGTTGGGGCCGATCAAGGCGACCACTTGTTTCTCTTTGACGGTCAGGGCAACGCCATTGACCGCCAGCAAGCCGCCGAAGCGCATGCTCAGGTTTTCGACTTTCAGGATCTCGCGGCTCATTTGCGCAGCTCCATATGTGGACGTTGCATGGGCAGCAGGCCTTGAGGGCGCCAGATCATCATCAGCACCATCATGGCGCCGAACATCAACATGCGGTACTCGCTGAACTCACGCATCAGTTCCGGCAGCAGGATCATCACGATGGCCGCAAGAATCACGCCCAGCTGCGAGCCCATGCCACCCAATACCACGATGGCGAGGATGATTGCCGACTCGATGAAGGTAAACGACTCCGGCGTCACCAGGCCTTGGCGAGCAGCAAAGAAGCTACCGGCAAAACCGGCGAACGCAGCACCCAGGGTAAAGGCGGAGAGCTTGATGATGGTCGGGTTCAGGCCCAGCGCGCGGCAAGCGATTTCGTCTTCACGCAGCGCTTCCCACGCGCGCCCGATCGGCATGCGCAGCAGGCGGTTGATCACGAACAGCGCGGCCAGGGCCAGCAGCAGGGCGACCAGGTACAGGAACACCACCTTGCTCACCGGGTTGTAGGCAATCCCGAAGTACTCGTGGAAGGTCTGCATGCCCTCGGCAGCGGAGCGATCAAACGACAAGCCGAAGAACGTTGGCTTGGGAATGCTGCTGATGCCGTTGGGACCACCGGTGATATCGGTGAGGTTACGCAGGAACAGGCGGATGATTTCACCGAAGCCCAGGGTCACGATGGCCAGGTAGTCACCGCGCAGGCGCAACACCGGGAAGCCCAGCAGGAAGCCGAACGTCGCCGCCGCCATGCCGGCCAATGGCAGGCAGATCCAGAAGCTCCAGCCCAAGTAGTGCGAGAGCAGCGCATAGGTGTAGGCACCCACTGCGTAGAAACCCACGTAACCCAGGTCGAGCAGCCCGGCCAGGCCCACCACGATGTTCAGGCCCAGGCCCAGCAACACGTAGATCAGGATCAGGGTGGCAATATCCACGGCACCACGGGAGCCGAAGAATGGCCAGATCAACGCGGCCACGATCAGGCCGATGATGATGTAGCGCTGGGTGCGCGGCAGGGTCAGGAACTGGCTGACCTTGGGCGAGACCAGCGGGCCCCGGTTGGACTTGAGCAGCGCACCAACCTGCTGGGTGAACAGTACCCGCAGGAACATCAGCACCGAGCACAGGGCGATGATGGTCAGTGTCACCGGCCCGGTGCCGTGTACTTCAAGGTTGATCCCGACAATGCTCAACTTGAGCCCGAGTACCGGAAAGGCCACGGCCCATACCAGCAAGGCGCTGAAAAACGCCGATTTAAGATATCTGCTCATACTTTCTCAACCTCCGGACGGCCCAGGATGCCGGTCGGCCGGAATAACAGCACCAGAACCAATAGACCGAAGGCCACCACGTCCTTGTACTGGTCGCCGAAGATATCGGCACCAAAGGCTTCGGCCACACCCAGCACCAGCCCCCCGAGCATGGCGCCCGGAATACTGCCGATGCCGCCCAGAACCGCCGCGGTAAAGGCTTTGAGGCCCACCAGGAAGCCGGCGTTGGGGTTGATCACGCCATACTGCATGCTCAGCAGCACCGCCGCGACGGCGGCCAATGCAGCACCGATCACGAAGGTCAGGGCAATGATGTTGTTGGTGTTGATGCCCAACAGGTTGGCCATCTTGATGTCTTCGGCGCAGGCCCGGCAGGCGCGCCCCAGACGGGAGCGGGAGATGAACAGGGTCAGGCCGAGCATCGCCACCAGGGTGACGACGAAGACCAGGATCTGCATGTAGGAAATCAGGACTTCTTCTGCACCGCCCGGCCCGAAGGAAATACTGCCCGGGATCAGGTTGGGAATGGACTTGTCCTTGGAGTCCTGGGACAGCAATACGGTGTTCTGTAGGAAAATCGACATGCCGATGGCGGAAATCAACGGGATCAACCGGTTGCTGCCACGCAAGGGGCGGTACGCAACGCGTTCGATACTGTAGCCGTAGGCACTTGTTACGACGATTGACGCGAGGAACGCGGCAGTCATCAACAGCGGCAGGGAGTGGATACCCATCATGGCCAACCCGGCAATGGCGATGAAAGCCACATAGGAGCCAATCATGTACACCTCGCCGTGGGCGAAGTTGATCATTCCAATGATGCCGTAAACCATTGTGTAGCCAATGGCTATCAAGGCATAGGTGCTGCCAATGGTCAGGCCATTAACCAGCTGTTGGAAAAAATGATAGATCTCAGGCATTACAGCGCTCCTAAAAACCCGATACGCATTTCACTGGTGGAGTCATCTTCCAGCCTGGTGCTGTGTTCTGTGAGCACATTTGCACAAAGCATTTGCCAGCGAACCGCTGGTGACGGTTTTAAGATTTTCAGGTGAACCAGCGCCCGGATCGCGGGTGCGTGGCCCATAAACCTCGTAAAACAAAACCCACTGCTTGCACAGTGGGCTTGTTGTCCAGTAACGCCTGGCTTACTGAGGGGAAACTTCGGTTTTTGGTTGACCGAAGTGCCATTCGTAGACCACGAACTTGAAGTCTTTCAGGTCGCCCTTGGCGTCGAAGCTCAGGTCGCCGGTCGGGGTCTTGAAGGTACCCGCGTGGATGGCCTCGGCCACTTTGGTGGTGTCTTCGCTTTTGGCAGCAGCGATGCCGCCGGCAATGATTTCCACCGCCGAGTAGGCTGGGAACACGAACGGACCGCTTGGGTCTTTGCCGTCAGCCTTGAGTGCGTCGACGATTGCCTTGTTGGCAGGGTCTGCGTCGAAGGATTTCGGCAGGGTGACCAGCAGGCCTTCGGAAGCTTTCTGGGCGATTTGCGAGATGGAGTCGTTACCCACGCCTTCCGGACCCATGAACTTGGCTTTCAGGCCTTTTTCCTGGGCTTGGCGCAGGATCAGCCCCAGTTCTGGGTGGTAGCCGCCGTAGTAGACGAAGTCGACGTTGGCTTGCTTGAGCTTCTGGATGATCGAGGAGAAGTCTTTGTCACCGGCGTTCAGGCCTTCGAACACGGCAACCTTGGTGCCTTTGCTCTCGAGGGTCTGCTTGACCGCAGTGGCGATGCCTTCACCGTACTGTTGCTTGTCGTGCAGTACTGCAACGACCTTCGGCTTGACGTGGTCGGCGATGTAGTTGCCGGCCGCTGGGCCCTGGGCGCTGTCCAGGCCGATGGTACGGAAGACCAGCTTGTAGCCACGAGCGGTGATTTCCGGGCTGGTGGCGGCAGGCGTGATCATGATCACGCCTTCGTCTTCGTAGATGTCGGTAGCGGGTTGAGTGGAGCTGGAGCAGAGGTGGCCGACCACGAACTTGACGCCGTCGTTGACCACTTTGTTGGCTACGGCAACCGCTTGTTTAGGGTCGCAAGCGTCATCGTATTCCTTGGCTTCGAGCATCTTGCCGTCGACACCGCCCTTGGCGTTGATGTCTTTGATGGCTTGCTTGGCGCCCATGAACTGCATATCGCCGTATTGGGTCACAGGGCCGGTTTTAGGGCCGGCAATACCGATCTTGATGGTGTCAGCTGCGAACGAATGGCCGGCAACCCCAGCCAGGACCATAGCGGCAAACAGTTTGGAAATCTGCTTAGTAGCCTTATTCATAGTGCTCCACTCTTACTGTTGTATTTTTTATAGTTCTAGCGGCCTTGTGGGCTACAGAACCGGATCAGATATCTCGGATATCCCCCCGGCAGCGGCCTGGCAACTGTACCGGTACAGTGTAGAGCGCCGGTTGATCGCTTGAAAAGCTAGCTACTGGGGGCAAACCCTGGGTATGTCGCTTAAATGAAAGAAAAAGACAGAATTGCGGCGGGTGAATGCCAGAGTCTCGGGCAATCCTTGGCGTTCCTGACGCTTTCAATCGGTGCCTCAATTGCAACTGGGTTTTTCTGAGGAAGTCTCGACGGTATGATTGCGCCGATTTTTTCCTCAGGTGAGTTCCCATGACGCAAGAACCTAGCACCCTCTATGCCAAGCTGCTCGGCGAAACCGCGGAAATTTCCTGGAAGGAGCTTGAGCCGTTCTTCGCCAAGGGTGCCCTATTGTGGGTCGACGCGGGCCTGGATTTGATCGAAGCCGCCGAGGGCATGGCCGAGGATAGCCGGGACAAAGTGGCCGCCTGGCTGGCCTCGGGGAGCCTTGGCGAAGTGTCTGCGACGCGGGCATTGGACCTGCTGGAGCGTGATCCGAGCCTGTGGGCGGTGGTGGTTTCGCCGTGGATTCTGATCCAGGAAAGGGCATCGAATTAAATGTTCGCACTGAAATGGTGCGAGTTTTTCCCGGTGGGAAGTGTGTAGCGGAGTAACCGCTTTCGCCATGATGGCAACTGGCCGTGAAGAAAGGTCACAGGCGAGGGTGACGTAAACGTCATGGGAACAGTTTTGCGGGCCGCGAATGGCTCGGGGAATTGTTTCTTGGTGTGGCAAGGTTATGGATATTGTCGCCTGGCAGACCGCCTTCGCGAGCAAGCCCGCAGTCGACCGCATTCCAAGGGTGGACCTCGGTCAACTGTGGGAGCGGGCTTGCCCGCGAAGGCCGCGCCGCGGTCTAGGCCGTCTTCCCGGTATGGTTATTCAAGGAAATAACCTTGGTCTTGCCAATCCGGTGACGATAAATCTCACGCAGGTACTTGATCGCCTTCTTCACACAGTCCCGCGACAGGCGGATGTCGTTGATCGAGACAAACTTCTCTTTGTCATTGATCAGCTCGCGGTACTTCTTCTCATACATCGGCTTGATCGCGTACCAGTTGGTATCGAGGATTTTCGCCGGGTTCTCGAATTCGTTGAGCAACTCGTCAATACGGTCCTCGTCGAAGTCTTCATGGATGATGAAGTCCAGGATCGAGTTGTCCAGCGTCTCGTCGAAGCGGTACGGGTTGCGGGCAAAGCAGCGTTTGATAAAGGCCACGATCAACGTCAGGAAATCATCCGACAGGCACGGGCTCTTGGCGATCAGCGTGGTCAGCGACAGGTTGGCCGAGGCGCCGATCACCAGTGCGTAACGCTTGAGGGTGGTGTTGGGGAACAGGCTGTTGAGGTGCGTCTTGAGCCGGTTCAGGTCCATATAGGACAGTTTGTAGTCCTTGGGCAGGGATACGATGGACACCACCGACGAGCAGTTCTTGAAGAAGTGCAGGTCATGCAGGGCCGCCGCGTCATAGCCGGAATTCTTGTACTGCTCCAGCGACGCCCGATAGCGCTTGGACTCGATCGGCAGCAGGCTGATGCCTTCGATGGCCTGGGTGACCTTGTTGAAGTGGGGCAGGTCGATGGAACGGAAGAACAGGTCATCGATGTTCAAGCGCTGCGGTTCTTTTTCAAACACCTTGAACTTGTCATTCGACGGCGCCGGGGTTTCCGGGACCACAGACTCGGCATAGGCAATCGCCACCGGCCCGGCCAGGCTCATGAACAGGTCGTTGGCGTCCAGGCGAATGGTTTCACCGATATCAATGCCGGCCCGGCGGAAATAGTTCTGGTCGTAGTCGGTTGTCACCGCCTGGGCCGTCAGAATGTTGAAGATCTGCTGTGAGATGTACTGGTTGGCGTGTTTTTCCATGGCATTGACGTCAATGTTCTGGATGTTGCCATCGTCGCTTTCTTCGGCGTAACGCATGATGTCGTTGGAGATCAGCATCATGGCGTTCCACGGGCGAATACGCCCTTTGACGCTGGCCTCGCTGCTGTCTTCATTGTCGAAGTTGTACGAGAAGTCCCATTCCTCCGACAGGTACTTGCACAGCAGCCGCCCGGCGTTGATGTGCAGAGCCTCGGACATTTCGCTGCGGTGATCGGAGATATTCGGCAGCACGCAAATGCCGCTGGTGAAGATAGGCTCGAACACAAAGGCGTGGCCGCTCTTGCTGTCGTGCTCGTCGGCGGGCTTGGTGTCGAAGGTCTTGTTCATGTACGAGTGCTGCTGGGCCAGACCAAATTCCGAGGCCATGCCCGAGCCGGTGCCGCCGCCGGCGCTGAAGATCGAGAAGTACAGGCGCGACTGGTTGGCCTTGATCCCGCAGGAATCGATCAGGTACGAATGGATCATCTTCCAGTCGGGGCTGGAAAAACGCTGGGTGTCTTTGTTGAGGATGATCTTGGCCAGGTACTGGCCGAGGATCGGTGCGTTACCGGCGCCACCGGCGTGCACTTCCGACAGGTCCATGATTTTCATCTTGCTGTAGTCGCGCAAAAAGCCGCTTTTTTCGCCCTTGCGGGAAAAACGGATGCGCCCGGCAATGTCTTTGTCCAGGTCGCCGAGCATCACCAACGGTTCTACCAGGAATACCGGCTTGCTGGCCTTGCTGGCGCCCAGGCGCAGGTTGTTGCGGATCCATTGGGCAGGGCTGTAGCCCTTTTCAACGTAGGATTTGTCTTCGGTGCTGAACTCGTTCAAGTAGAACTTGCGCGCGTTGTAGACCAGCTCCGCGACATCCAGGGCAATGTTGGAACCGCAGCGCCCCAAGCCGATCAGGCAGACCGAGGGAAATTCCTGCTCGCTGCGTAACTCGCTGTCGCCCTCAAGGTGCGGCGGGCGTGGGAACACCATGTCGCGCAGGCCGTCGAGGTTGTCGAGGATGCGGTCGGTGTTGGTTTCGGTGAAGTACAGGTATTGCTGGGTGCCCAGCGCACGTTGACTGTTCAATGACTTTGAACCTGAGGGTTTTTCCGCAGGAGCTGTCAGCAACACGTCGGATACCGCAGTAACAGGATTATTTTTAGAAGTCATTGTGCGCCATGTGCCTGGACGGATGGCTGGAAAGCATCAAAGAGCCATCACCGAGTGAGAGTTCGCGACTTTTACAGTGCGTTTTAGGCCTCAGCGACCCGTCTTAACCCTATTTTTTCTAGGGAAAAGCGACGCCGGACTCTCATGAATCGGCCGTTCGTCGGCGTTCTTTAATCAAAATGATGGCGATATGCCAAGGCTTTTGCGCGTCAACGGATGGGACGTACCACCGAAGAGGTGTCCTTGCCGCCTGCCTGGCTTAACGGTGTGAGCGGGTTGTGCTGATCCAGCGCGATGATCAACGCGCTGACTTCATTGGCCGACACTGCTGCACTAAGCAGATAACCCTGCACATAGTCGCAACCATGCTTGATCAGAAGCTCCAGTTGTTGCGCAGTTTCCACCCCTTCGGTGATGACCTGCAGGTGCAGGGTGTGGGCCATGCCGATGATCGCCTGGACAATCTCCATATCGGTGGTGGATTTGGGAATGTCCTGGATAAAGGACCGATCGATTTTCAAGGTATTGAGGGGCAGGCGCTTGAGATAGGAAAGGGAGGAGTAACCGGTGCCGAAGTCATCGATGGACAGCGAAACGCCCAGCGCGCGGATTTGCCGCAGCAGGATCAGGGTGCTGCTGATGTTGCCCATCAAGGCATTTTCGGTCACTTCCAGTTCCAGGCGGCTGGCGGCGATACCACTGCTGCGCAGGGCATATTCGATCTCGTCCGCCAGTTCGTCACGGGCCAGGTTCAGGGCCGAGCAGTTGACGGCCATGCTCAGGTCGGGGTGGCCTTGTTCCGTCAGCCAGCTCAGGTCGGCACAGGCCTGGCGTAGTACCCAGTTGTCCAGTTCGGCGATCAGCCCGTTGTTTTCGGCAATACCGATAAACCGGTCGGGCGCCAGCAAACCATGGACGGGATGTTGCCAGCGCACCAGGGCTTCAAGCCGGGTGACTTTGCCTTTGCGCAGGTCGAGAATCGGTTGGTAATGCAGGACCAGTTCTTTTTGGTTGCGTAGTGCGTTACGCAGCTCCTCTTCCAGTTGCAGTTCAAGAGAGGCCCGGGTTTTCAGGTTGGAGCTGAAGAAATTCAAGCTGTTGCGCCCGCCATCCTTGGACTGATAGAGCGCCAGGTCGGCGGTTTTCAGCAGTTCCTCGCTGGTGGTCCCATCCTCGGGAAACACGCTGATACCGATGCTGGTGGTCATCACCATGCGCCGGCCGGCCAGCTCGATGGGCTCTTTCATTTTCAGCATGATGCGCTGGGCCATGTGCCGCGCTTCGTCGCGATGATGGATATTGATCAGGATGCAGAACTCATCGCCGCCAAACCGCGCCACTACATCATTGTGGCTGCGTACCGAACTCTTGATATGCCCGGCCAGGACCGTCAGCAGCTCATCGCCGGCGTCATGGCCCAGGCTGTCGTTGATCCGCTTGAAGTGGTCGATGTCGAGGAAAATCACCGCCAGCATGCCCCCGTCGAGGGATTTCTGTGCGAGCTTTTCGGCGAAGATCTGGTTGAAACCCCGGCGATTGAGCAGGCTGGTCAAGGCATCATAGTGGGCGACTTGCTGCAGGGACGCGCGCGCCTGGTCCAGTTCGGTCAGCAGAGTATTGACCCGACGCAGGTCGCGTTCCTTATGCTGCAGTTTCTTGTCGGCGAGGGCCGCACTGATGCTGCTGCCGATCACCAGCAATGTGATGACGGCCACCGACAACCCCAGTTGCGTCGGGTTATTGTCGATTGGCAGCGGCGGCACAGCCCCTGTGGGCAGCAGCAGTTGCATGGCGGCCATGCCGGTGAAGTGCATGCTGAGAATGCCAGCGCCGAGCACCAGGCTGGCGCCGTACTTGAGCAGTTGGTGGAACATCCCGCTGCCACTGCGCAGGTAATGGGACAACAGCAAGGCTGCCAGGCTGGCGCCGATGGCGATGGCCACCGACAACCCGAACAGCGCGCCGGAAAAGTACACCTGGGCCTCGGAGCGCATGGCGGCCATGCCCACGTAATGCATCAGGGCGATGCCCAGGCCCATCCAGATGGAGGCGACCAGGTATTGATGAAAGTGCAGTTGCGCATGACTGAGGGTTTGCATGGCGAATAGCGACGCGACCATTGCGATCAACAAGGAGGCAACGGTCATGAACACTTCGTAATGGATGGCAATGGGCGCCTGGAACGCCAGCATGCTGATGAAGTGAGTCGACCAGATCCCGCCGGCCAGGCAAGCGGCGCCGATCCAGCGCCAGCGGCGTTTTGCCGTGGGGTTGTCAACGTGGCCGACCCGTTCAGCCATGTCCAGGGTGCCGAAGCCCGCTGCGCAGGCAACCAGGTACGCCAGTAGCACCAGGAAGGGGTTATGGGTGCAATCGAGTAATAAATGCCCGCTCTCGGGAAGGGGGGTAAAAAAATGCAGACCCAGCCATTCCATAGCATGTCCCGTTTGAGTCATCTCGTGTCACGGCGCGCGGCGATGACCTATGGATTCGAGTATAGAAGGCTCAACGGAATCGCAAGCGGTAATGGCATTTTGACTTCTTCGATTTTGGCATGCTGGCCATAGCCAATGATTCTAAGCGCTGATCGGCAATTCGTACTCGTAAGGCGGTTGCTCAAGCGGCGCCAGGCCGAACGCGGCGCGGGCGGCGTCGCAATCGACGTTCACTTCGCCCTGGCTCCATGACGCTTCGAACTCCCGGCATACGCTGGAACGCTGGGCGTAGATCGAGCAGCGTGTGCCGCTGCCCACTTCGCCTTCCAGGCTGCAGCAGCGCGCCGGCTTTTGGTCGGTGCCGATCATCGCCACTCGGCTGGGGTTGATCTGTACCACCAGTTCATCGGGCACGGTGCCGCCTGATGAAGCGCATTCGCCCCAAAAGAAAGACACGCGAAAGTGTGAACAGCAGGCACCGCAATTCAGACACGGACTGGCATCGGACATGGCACGTCATCAATAAGAGGTAAGGGGGGGAACTGCGGAAGGCTCGCTATTCTATTCCTGCCAAGGCGCTTGGGAAGGGGGGCGCGTGCTTATTTTTTTACCGGGGAAAATCGGGCTGCCCTGGATGAAATTACGCCCTATCAGCTTTACGAATCATTACAGACAACCGCGCCGCGCCTGACTAGATTGCAGGTTCCGGGCAGGATGCGTCGGCATCGAGCCTCTATAACAATAAAGAGACGGACCCATGCAGAACTCGACCCAAGCGGCGAATGCCTGGCGCATTCTGTTCCTGCTGTTCCTGGCCAACCTGTTCAACTTCTTTGATCGCACGATTCCGGCGATCATCATCGAGCCGATCCGCATGGAATGGCACCTCAGTGACTTCCAGCTCGGCATCATCGGCACCGCGTTCACCATCGTTTATGCCATTGCCGGCTTGCCTTTGGGGCGCCTGGCCGATACCGGCTCACGCAGCAAACTGATGGGCTGGGGCCTGGCGAGCTGGAGTGCGCTGACGGCGGTCAACGGTATGGTTGGCAGCTTCTGGACCTTCCTGCTGGTGCGCATGGGCATCGGTATTGGCGAAGCCAGTTATGCACCGGCCGCCAACTCGTTGATCGGCGACCTGTTCCCGGCCCACCGCCGCGCCCGGGCCATGGGGATTTTCATGCTGGGCCTGCCCTTGGGCCTGTTGCTGGCGTTCTTCACCATCGGCGCGATGGTCCAGGCGTTCGACAGCTGGCGTGCACCGTTCTTTATTGCCGCGGTCCCGGGGCTGATCCTCGCGGTCTTCATGTTCTACATCAAGGAGCCCAAGCGCGGCGCCGCCGAAACCGTGCAAGTTTCCCAAGAGAAAGTCGACCGGCCGATTCGTCGCGTGCTGGCGGTCCCGACCTTCCTTTGGTTGGTGCTGGCCGGGCTGTGCTTCAACTTTGCCACTTATGCCTGCAACTCGTTCCTGGTGCCGATGCTGCAACGCTACTTCCTGATGCCGCTGCAAGAAGCAGCGGTGGCAACCGGGGTGATTGTCGGTGTGACGGGCTTGTTCGGCCTGACCCTGGGTGGGCTGGTGGCCGACAAGATTCACCAACGTATCCCCAACGGCCGCCTGCTGTTTGCCGCGTTCAGCCTGATTATTTCCACGGTCTGCACGGCCTGGGCCCTGCATGCGGGGCGCATCGAGA
Organism: Pseudomonas sp. 06C 126; assembly: GCF_001855215.1. Classification (NCBI taxonomy): domain Bacteria; kingdom Pseudomonadati; phylum Pseudomonadota; class Gammaproteobacteria; order Pseudomonadales; family Pseudomonadaceae; genus Pseudomonas; species Pseudomonas sp. 06C 126. Next base: position 112,594 of record NZ_MIFU01000097.1, read on the forward strand.
TTGGGGTGTTTGTCGCGGTGTTCAGCGTGGGCTGGCTGTTTGCCTATAACTTCTATACCTGTGTGTACACGGCGATTCAGGACGTGGTGGAGCCACGTCTGCGGGCTACGGCCATGGCACTGTTTTTTGCCGGCCTGTATCTGCTGGGTGGTGGTATGGGGCCAGTGGTGGTGGGCGCATTGTCTGATCACTTTGCCCATGCGGCGATGTATGCGGCGGGTGCCGAACAAATGACCGAAGCGTTCAAGGCCGTGGGCCTGCATGACGCCATGTACCTGATCCCGGTGGCGTTGTTCCTGACCATGCTGTTTCTGTTTCAGGCTTCGCGGTGTTTTGTGCGCGATGCCAAGCGGATGAAGGATGGGTTGGGGGTGGTGGAGGTGCCTGGTCCGGCGGTTCCTGCTTGAGATCGAGGTGATGCCATCGCAGGCAAGCCAGCTCCCACAGTTAACCGAGTTGCCAACTGGAACACCGGTCAACTGTGGGAGCTGGCTTGCCTGCGATGAGGCCCTCAAGACCCCATAAAAAAGGCCCGCATTGCGCGGGCCTTCTTGTTTGACAGGGCAGGGCGCGGATCAACCCGCTACCAACACCCGAATCGCTTCCAACCGCAACGCCGCCTTGTCGAGCATGGCCAGACCTTGCTCGCGTTGTTGGCGCAGGGCAACCAGTTCGCTGTCGCGCACGGTTGGGTTGACCGCTTGCAGGGCTGTCAGGCGCGCCAGCTCTTCGTCGGTGTCTGCTGCCAGGCGACGTTGCGCCTCGGCCACACGTTCGGCGTGGCGCGGGGCGATTTTCTCTTCGCCGGCGTTGATCCGTGGCGTCAGCTGGTCACGCTGGGCCTGCACGAACTTGTTGGCGCTGGCCCGTGGCACGCTTTCCAACTGGTCGTTCAGGGTGGTGAATGACACACGGCCCGACAAGTCATTGCCATTGGCATCCAACAGGCAACGCAGTGCCGCTGGCGGCAGGTAGCGACCCAGTTGCAGCGAACGCGGCGCCACCACCTCACTGACGTAGAGCAGTTCCAGTAACACGGTGCCCGGCTTGAGCGCCTTGTTCTTGATCAGCGCCACGGCGGTGTTGCCCATGGAACCGGACAGCACCAGGTCCATGCCGCCCTGGACCATCGGGTGCTCCCAGGTGATGAACTGCATGTCTTCGCGAGACAGCGCCTGGTTGCGGTCGTAAGTGATGGTCACGCCTTCGTCGTCGCCGAGGGGGAAGCTGGCGTCGAGCATTTTTTCGCTGGGCTTGAGGATCAGCGCGTTTTCCGAATGGTCTTCGCTGTCGATGCCAAATGCATCGAACAGGGTTTCCATGTAGATCGGCAGGGTGAACTGATCGTCTTGCTCCAGGATGTCTTCGACCAGCGCATCACCTTCACCTGCGCCGCCGGAGTTGAGTTCCAGCAGGCGGTCGCGGCCGGTGTGCAACTCGGCTTCCAGGCGCTCGCGCTCGGCGCGGGCTAGGTCGATCAGGCCTTGCCATTCGCCGTCGTCGGCGTTTTCCAACAGCGGCAGCAGGCGCGGGCCGAACTGGTGCTGCAAGGCGTTGCCGGTCGGGCAGGTATTAAGGAAGGCATTCAGCGCTTCGTGGTACCACTGGAACAGCCGCTCTTGCGGACTGGTTTCCAGGTACGGCACGTGCAATTCGATCACATGCTTCTGGCCGATCCGGTCCAGGCGCCCGATGCGTTGCTCCAGCAGGTCCGGGTGCGACGGCAGATCGAACAGCACCAGATGGTGGGCGAACTGGAAGTTGCGGCCTTCACTGCCGATTTCCGAACAGATCAGCACTTGGGCGCCGAACTCTTCATCAGCGAAGTAGGCGGCGGCACGGTCCCGTTCGAGGATGTTCATGCCTTCGTGGAACACCGTGGCCGGGATGCCGGAGCGCACGCGCAGGGCGTCTTCCAGGTCCATGGCGGTTTCGGCATGGGCGCAGATCACCAGGACCTTGGTGCGCTTGAGCATTTTCAGCTGGTCGATCAGCCACTCGACGCGCGGGTCGAAGCGCCACCAGCGGTTTTCTTCTTCGATATCCGGCTGCGACTGGAAGCTGACTTCCGGATACAACTCGGCATGCTCGCCCAGCGGCAGTTCCAGGTACTCGTCCGGGCACGGCAGCGGGTAGGCGTGCAGCTTGCGCTCGGGGAAACCTTGCACCGCGGCGCGGGTGTTACGGAACAGCACGCGGCCGGTGCCGTGGCGGTCCAGCAGTTCACGCACCAGGCGCGCGCTGGCTTCGGTGTCGCCATCGTTGACGGCGGCCAGCAGGGCTTCACCTTCGTTGCCAAGGAAGCCTTGGATAGTCTTGTGCGCAGCCGGTGAAAGACGGCCCTTGTCCATCAATTCCTGGACGGCTTCGGCCACTGGGCGATAGTTCTCGCTCTCGGCGCGGAAGGCTTTGACGTCGTGGAAACGGTTCGGGTCCAGCAGGCGCAGACGGGCGAAGTGGCTGTCCTGGCCCAGTTGTTCAGGGGTTGCGGTCAGCAGCAGCACGCCGGGAATGGTCTCGGCCAACTGCTCGACCAACTGGTATTCGGCGCTGGCTTTCTCTTCATGCCAGACCAGGTGGTGCGCTTCGTCGACCACCATCAAGTCCCAGCCGGCGGCGAACAGCGCGTCCTGGGCTTTCTCGTCATCCACCAGCCATTCCAGGGCCACCAGCGCGAGCTGGGTGTCTTCGAACGGGTTGCTGGCATCGCTTTCGATAAAACGTTCTTCGTCGAACAGCGCAACCTGCAGGTTGAAGCGCCGGCGCATTTCTACCAGCCATTGGTGCTGCAGGTTTTCCGGGACCAGGATCAACACGCGATTGGCGCGGCCGGACAGCAACTGGCGATGGATCACCAGGCCGGCTTCGATGGTCTTGCCCAGGCCTACTTCGTCGGCCAGCAGGACCCGTGGTGCGATACGGTCGGCCACTTCACGGGCAATGTGCAATTGGTGTGCAATCGGCTGCGCACGTACGCCACCCAGGCCCCAGAGCGAGGACTGCAATTGGCGGCTGGTGTGTTCCAGGGTGTGGTAGCGCAGGGAGAACCAGGCCAGCGGGTCGATCTGCCCGGCGAACAGACGGTCGCTGGCGAGGCGGAACTGGATGAAGTTCGACAGTTGGGTTTCCGGCAGGGTGACCTGCTCGTTCTGCCCATTGAGACCGTGGTAGACCAGCAGGCCATCGACATCGTCGACCTCGCGCACGGTCATTTTCCAGCCTTCGAAGTGGGTGATGGTGTCACCCGGCGAAAACCTCACGCGAGTGAGGGGCGCATTCCGTAGCGCATACTGGCGGGTGTCGCCAGTGGCCGGATAGAGCACGGTCAACAAGCGGCCGTCCTGTGCCAGAACGGTGCCTAACCCCAGCTCTGCTTCGCTGTCACTAATCCAGCGTTGCCCCGGTTGATACTGCTGCGCCATGCTGCCTGACTCCCGCCGTGAAAAAGCCGACTATTCTAACGGAACAAGGGCCCCAGCCAAAGGACTCTGACAAAAACTACTCCGCTTGCAGGGATGAAAGAGGGCGATTCGACGGGTGGCAGGGCACGGGTGACTGACGACTGGGTCACAAGTTGGCGAGCCTGGGCTCAAGTCGCTGGTGCGCCAGCCGACAGCCTGCTGACAGGAGACTAATAATTATGCTGCCACCGATCTTGCCCTTGAGTGTTGTGCCGGTCACGTCGCAACTCGACCCCGTGCGCCCAAAGCCCGATATTCCACCGGTGGTCCCCGCGCAGCCGAGCTCCAACGAAAGCACCATCGACCTCAAGCACCGCGACGCCGAACAATCGACGCTGATGCTGCGCGAAGAACAGCGGCGCCAGCAGGAACAGCAGAAACGCCGGCGCGAAGCCGACGAGGATCCCGAGCAGCACCTGGCCATTCCTGGTGATGAGCTCAATGCTGATAACACCGTGCCAGTCGCGCCGCTGATCGAAGACGCGCCCCGCCAGGGGTTGTGGGTGGATGTCGAGGTTTGACCCCCGGGCGGGCCAGGACGCATTATTGAGTCACTCCAGCCACCACGTAAGCCATGCCATGAGTGACGACAAGCTGATCGACCTGAATGCCGAACGGGCCAAACGGGTACATGACCTCAACGACAAGCGCCTGAATGACGTGCGCCAAGCGTTCGAGCAGGCCATGCCGCTAGGCAAGACGAAGAAAAAGTCGAAAAACAAAACGAAAAAGCGCTGAAATGACCTGAATCTGTTGATTCAGGTCAGTTATTTCCCTTCTATACGCCCCGTTGCGGGTGACATTGATCCCCGTCAATTTCTCCTCCCGCCTTCTTGGTTAACTTAGCCCCATCGCAACAGGGCAAGAGCAGGAGGCCGGTCATGTTTTTCGATAATGTGGTTTTCGCCGGGGTGCTGACTGTCGGCCTCATGGTGCTGTTTTTTGTAGGGTTTGGTTTTTTTATCTGGAAAGACGCGAATAAGCGTAAAAAACCATAGGTTTTTCCGGGTTACATGAGCACGCAAGGCATTTTGGGCGACTTCGGTCGCCCTTTTTTTTGCCCGGATTTTGACGCAGTTCTTGTAGGAACCGGCTTGCCGGCGAAAATCGCCAACGATAACGCGGTGGGCCTGGTGCCCGTGCTGCTCTCCAGTTTTTCGCCGGCAAGCCGGCTCCTACAAGGACAAAAAAAGGCGTGACCCTCGCGGGTCACGCCTTTTTCAGTTGCGCGGGCTGTTAACTGCCCAGCGCCTTGGATGCCAGCCAGAACAACCCGGCCGACAGGCTCACCGTGGCCGGAAGGGTCAGCACCCAGGCCATCAGGATGGTCTTCACGGTGCCGCCTTGCAGGCCGCTCTTGTTCGCGACCATGGTCCCGGCCACGCCCGAAGACAGCACGTGGGTGGTGGAGACCGGCAGGGCGAAGATGTTGGCAAAGCCAATCATGGTGGCGGTGGTGATCTGCGCCGACATGCCCTGGGCATAGGTCATGCCCTGCTTGCCGATCTTCTCACCGATGGTCAGTACCACACGCTTCCAGCCCACCATGGTGCCCAGGCCAAGGGCCAGGGCCACGGCGAGGATCACCCAGAACGGGGCGTATTCGGTGGTAGCGGTCAGGTCTTTACGCAGTTTTTCCAGGTCCGACTTCTCGCGGGAATCAAGGCCTGGCAGCTTGCCGACTTTCTTCGCGGTATCGTCCAGGCACAGCAAGTAGCGACGGACTTCAATGCGCTGGTCGGAGGTCAAGGAGTGGTAGTCAGAGACACCCTTCAATGTGCCGAGGAGGGCGTTGATGGTGGGTTCGGTCTGTTGCGGATTGCAACGGAACTTGCCTGGCAGGTCGTCTCTGACACTTTTGCCCAGGGCAAGGAATTCGCCGAGGGTTTCGTGGTTGCGCTGGTAGAACTGGTTGAGGTGCAGGGTGGCGTCGCGGGTTCGCTCGATCTGGTAAGTGGTGCTGCCCAGATCGAGTACGAACTGCGCGGGCACGATACCAATCAGCACCAGCATGATCAGGCCGATACCTTTCTGGCCGTCGTTGGATCCATGCACGAAACTCACGGCCATCGCCGAAATCACCAGTACCAGGCGGTTCCAGAACGGCGGGTGTTTCTTGTCGTCGAGCTTGCGGCGCTGGTCCGGTGTCTTGTGCATCTTGGACAGCGGACGCCACCATTTAAGACCAATCAACACCAGGGCTGCGACCAGGAAGCCGGCCATGGGCGAGAACACCAGCGAGGCGCCGATATCAATAGCCTTCTGCCAGTTGACCCCGTCCGCCAGCGGAATATCGTTGATCAGGGCATTGGCCAGGCCGACACCGAGGATCGAACCGATCAGCGTGTGGGAGCTGGATGCCGGGATCCCGAAATACCAGGTGCCGAGATTCCATGTGATGGCGGCGGCCAACAATGAGAACACCATGGCCAGGCCATGTCCGGTGTTCACATTGATCAGCAACTCCACCGGCAGCAAGTGCACGATGGCATAGGCAACGCCTACCCCGCCGAGCAACACGCCGAGGAAGTTGAACACCCCGGAAAAGAATACGGCCAGGTGCGGCGGCATCGCTTTGGTATAGATGACTGTGGCCACCGCGTTAGCGGTGTCATGAAAGCCATTGATGAACTCGAAGGCGAGGACAAAGGCGAGGGCGAGCAACAGGCTCACAAGAACCCAGGCATCCAGTCCGCTGAATAAATCGATCATGAAGGTTTTATGACCCGGTCGTAAGGGGGCGCGATTATGCCAGAAAACCTCAGTAATCGATGCACTAGCTGCTCGCCGGTAACATTCTTCAACGAATTAGTTTGGAGGAGGGGTGCAGCTACCAGATATTCCGGTGGTTTGGCAACTCATTGATTTGTAAAGAATAGAGGGTGCGGAGCGGGGTGCGACAATTAAGGTAAGGCGGCTGAAACGGTTGTATGAAATTTCGTAATGGCGCCGAAACTGACGATTGGAGGGCATGCCCAAGGCGCCCCTGCCAGAAGGTGCTGGCAGGGCGGTGACTGGCCGGGGGGCTCAGTCCAGCAGAGCTTATGGCTCTTCGGCCTTGAGGTCCTTTTCGATCTTTTGGATTTCCTGGGCAAACGCCTGGTCGAGCAGGCTGGCTCGTTTGCGCCATGGTTTGCGTTCCGGCTCCGGTTGGGCGGCGTAGGTGGTGACTTCCCCGCCGTAAACATCCTTGTAACGTTGCTCCTGGCGCTCAAGTTCCGCGCGCAGTTCGTCTTTCGTCACATTGCTACCTAATTGAGTTGAGTTTGATTCCGGTGAAGCGCGATATCACGAAGAGGCATACGACTCACCACTTCCGAATTGCGCGCGGCCACGGCACCGGGGAAGTACAACTGTCGTAGCAACAGTTTTCTTTTTCAGGCATGGGTACATGCGGCCAAGGCCTGGATAAGGCAAGGGCTGGGTTCAGCGGGATCAAAGATCGCGCGTCAGGCCCACTTCACATTGTCGCAGAGTGCATTATAGCGGCGCATTTGAATAAGACTATCGTCAACAAGTTAAAAAGCGTCAACTTGGCCTGGTGAGAGGGTAGTTCAATAGTGTCGAGAAGTTGGCGCCACTTGCTTAATAACCGGCATGTGACAGTTGAAAGTAAAATTGGCATTAATTAAGTCAACACTGCTGCGCCTGATCCAGGTAGCCAACAAATTGCGATTATCGAATGATAGTCCGATAATCGCCCAATCTTGGCGCCCCTGCCTTGTACATCTGCCGCGCGGCGGCTTGTAATGGCGCTTGAAAATAAGAGAAAGGACCTGAAATGAACGATCAATTGCGCAACTCCTTTGCCTCAGTGGCGCCGCCGATCGTTGCGTCACCGGCCAAACGCATCCAGGCGTTTACCGGCGACCCGGATTTCATGACCTCCCTGGCACGCGGGCTGGCCGTGGTGCAGGCGTTCCAGGAGCGCAAGCGCCACCTGACCATCGCGCAGATCAGCCATCGCACAGAAATCCCCCGCGCTGCCGTCAGGCGTTGCCTGCATACCTTGATCAAACTCGGCTACGCCACCACGGACGGGCGCACCTACTCGCTGTTGCCCAAGGTCCTGACCCTGGGGCATGCCTACCTGTCGTCCACACCCCTGGCGGTTTCTGCCCAGCCCTACCTGGACCGCATGAGCGAGCAGCTTCACGAAGCCTGCAACATGGCGACCCTGGAAGGTGACGACATCCTCTATATCGCCCGCTCCGCCACGACCCAGCGCCTGATCTCGGTGGATCTGTCGGTCGGTGGCCGGCTGCCGGCCTATTGCACGTCCATGGGGCGGATCTTGCTGGCCGCCCTGGATGATGCGTCGCTGCAGGACTACCTCGATCATGCCGACCTGCAAACCAAGACCAGCCGCACCCTGACCACGCCCGAAGCGTTGCTGGAATGCCTGCAACAAGTGCGGCAACAGGGTTGGTGCATCGTTGACCAGGAACTGGAGCAGGGCCTGCGCTCCATTGCCGTGCCGGTGTATGACGCGTCTGGCCAGGTGCTGGCTGCGCTGAACGTCAGCACCCACGCCGGCCGGGTCAGCCGTAGCGAGCTGGAGCAACGCTTCCTGCCGAGCATGCTTAGCGCCAGCCAGGAGCTGAGTGCCCAGTTGTTTGCTTAAGCTGTTCGGTGACCGCACAGATCCCGGTTTGATGAATTGACGGTGTTTCCCCTGGCTTATTAATGTCGCGGCAGCGTGATTGACCGCGATGGCGTACGCCGCAGGTCTGATTTCGCTCCAACAATAATGACGACTCACCGTCGTCCGCCCGCCATCGGTGTGGAAATAAAAACAATGAATCAGCCTTCGCCTTCTGTTGGTACATGTCTGGACGTGCAGTCCTTTATCAACGCGCAACCTTTGTCCCGCTATCAATGGCGGGTGGTGATCCTGTGTTTCCTGATTGTCTTTCTCGATGGCCTGGATACTGCGGCCATGGGCTTCATTGCGCCGGCGCTGTCCCAGGATTGGGGGATCGACCGCGCCAGCCTCGGCCCGGTGATGAGTGCGGCGTTGATCGGCATGGTGTTTGGCGCCTTGGGCTCGGGGCCCTTGGCCGACCGGTTCGGGCGCAAGGTGGTGCTGGTGGGGGCCGTGCTGGTGTTCGGCGCCTTCAGCCTGGCCTCGGCCTACAGCACCAACGTTGATCAGCTACTGGTGTTGCGGTTCCTGACCGGCCTGGGCCTGGGCGCCGGTATGCCGAACGCCACGACATTGCTGTCTGAATACACCCCGGAGCGCCACAAGTCGTTGTTGGTGACCAGCATGTTCTGTGGTTTCAACCTGGGCATGGCCGGTGGCGGGTTTATCTCGGCCAAGCTCATACCGCTGTTCGGCTGGCACAGCTTGCTGCTGATCGGCGGCATCCTGCCCCTGATCCTGGTGGGGGTGCTGCTGCTGTGGCTGCCGGAATCGGCGCGCTACCTGGTGGTGCGCAATCGCGGCACCGACAAAGTGCGCAAGGCCCTGGCACCCATCGACCCGGCCACCGTCGCCCAGGCCGCCAGCTTCAGTGTCCCGGAACAGAAAACCGTCAAGGCGCGCAATGTGTTCGCGGTGATCTTCTCCGGCACTTACAGCACCGGCACCTTGTTGCTGTGGCTCACGTACTTCATGGGCCTGGTGATTGTGTACCTGCTGACCAGTTGGTTGCCGACCCTGATGCGTGACAGCGGCGCCAGCATGGAACAGGCGGCGTTCATCGGCGCGTTGTTCCAGTTTGGTGGCGTACTCAGCGCCGTGGGCGTGGGCTGGGCCATGGATCGGTTCAATCCGCACAAGGTCATCGGTACTTTCTACCTGCTGGCTGGGGTGTTTGCCTACGCCGTGGGCCAAAGCCTGGGCAATATCACCCTTTTGGCCACCCTGGTGTTGATCGCCGGGATGTGTGTCAACGGTGCGCAATCGGCCATGCCTTCGCTGGCCGCGCGGTTCTACCCGACCCAGGGGCGCGCCACGGGTGTCTCGTGGATGCTGGGGATTGGGCGTTTTGGCGCGATCCTCGGCGCATGGATGGGCGCCACCTTGCTGGGGTTGGGCTGGAACTTCGAGCAGGTGCTGACGGCGTTGGTGATTCCGGCTGCATTGGCCACCACCGCGGTGTTGATCAAAGGCCTGGTTAGTCATGCGGATGCCACCTGAGACTTAAAGCCCGCTCCCACATGGACGGCGCTCACATTGAATTCAGGGGTGTTTGGCGGAATGTTAGCCAAGCAACAATCTGTTCGATTATCGAACGGATAGTCGATTATCGGATTGTTTGGCTCCAGACCCCGGCTTACTCTTCAAGCACTTCGGCGCTGCCTCCAGCGCCTTTTTCGACCTACATCGGGAGCCCAACCCCATGGCTGAAATCCTTTCGCTGGCTGATGCGGTAAAGCAGTTCGTCAATGACGGTGATACCGTCGCGCTCGAAGGCTTTACCCACCTGATCCCTACAGCGGCAGGTCATGAAATCATTCGTCAGGGCAAGAAAGACCTGACGCTGGTACGCATGACGCCCGACCTGATCTACGACCAACTGATCGGTGCCGGCTGTGCGCGCAAGTTGATTTTCTCGTGGGGCGGCAACCCTGGCGTGGGTTCCCTGCATCGCCTGCGGGACGCGGTCGAGAAGCAATGGCCGCAACCGTTGGAGATCGAAGAACACAGCCATGCGGACCTGGCCAACGCCTACGTGGCCGGCGCTTCCGGCTTGCCGTTCGCGGTGTTGCGGGCGTATGCCGGTTCCGACCTGCCCAAGGTCAACCCGTTGATCAAGACCGTGACCTGCCCCTTCACTGGCGAAGTGCTGGCGGCGGTGCCGTCGGTGCGCCCGGACATCACCGTGATCCATGCGCAAAAGGCCGATCGCAAGGGCAACGTGCTGTTGTGGGGGATCCTTGGGGTGCAGAAAGAGGCGGCATTGGCGGCCAAGCGTTGCATCGTCACTGTCGAAGAGATCGTCGATGACCTCAACGCGCCGATGAACGCCTGCGTACTGCCGACCTGGGCCCTGACCGCCGTGTGCCATGTGCCGGGTGGCGCGCATCCGTCCTACGCCCACGGTTACACCGAACGCGACAATCGCTTCTATCAAGCCTGGGACCCGATCGCTCGGGATCGTGGGACGTTTACCGCCTGGATCGATGAATACATCCATGGCACCGCCGACTTCAGTCAATTCCAGGCCAAGCTGGCTGCCGCCCAGGAGGCCAAGTAATGACTTACTCGACCAATGAAATGATGACCGTCGCCGCTGCGCGTCGCCTTAAAAACGGCTCGGTATGCTTCGTCGGTATTGGCCTGCCATCCAAGGCCGCCAACCTGGCGCGCCTGACGTCTTCGCCAGATGTGGTGTTGATCTACGAGTCCGGCCCGATTGGCGCCAAACCCTCGGTACTGCCGCTGTCCATTGGTGACGGCGAACTGGCGGAAACCGCCGATACCGTAGTCCCCACCGGTGAGATTTTTCGCTACTGGCTGCAGGGCGGGCGCATTGACGTCGGCTTTCTAGGCGCGGCCCAGGTCGACCGTTTCGGCAATATCAACACCACGGTGGTCGGTGACTATCATCAGCCCAAGGTGCGCCTGCCGGGCGCCGGTGGCGCGCCGGAAATCGCCGGTTCCGCCAAGAGCGTGCTGATCATCCTCAAGCAGTCGTCCCGTTCGTTTGTCGACAAACTGGACTTCATTACCTCGGTCGGCCATGGCGAAGGCGGCGATTCGCGCAAGCGCCTCGGCCTGCCAGGCGCAGGCCCGGTAGGGATTATTACCGACCTGTGCATCATGGAACCGGAAGAGGGCACCCACGAATTTGTGGTCACGGCTTTGCACCCAGGCGTGACCCGCGAGCAAGTGATCGCCGCCACCGGCTGGGCGGTGCGTTTTGCCGATCAACTCGGCACCAGCGCCGAGCCCACCGACATTGAACTGAACGCCTTGCGCGACCTTGAAGCCCGTACCGCCGCCGCCCATGGCCAAACCCCAGGAGAAGCCTGATGCGCGACGTGTTTATCTGTGATGCGATCCGCACCCCCATCGGCCGCTTCGGCGGTGGCCTGTCCACGGTGCGCGCCGATGACCTGGCGGCCTTGCCGATCAAGGCACTGATGGCGCGCAACCCGTCGGTGGACTGGACCGCGGTCGACGAAGTGTTCCTCGGTTGCGCCAACCAGGCTGGCGAAGACAACCGCAACGTGGCCCGCATGGCTTCGCTGTTGGCCGGCTTGCCATCGAGCATCCCTGGCGTGACCCTCAACCGTTTGTGTGCCTCGGGCATGGACGCCATCGGCACCGCGTTCCGCGCCATCGCCAGTGGCGAAATGGAGCTGGCGATTGCCGGTGGCGTCGAGTCGATGTCCCGTGCGCCGTTCGTGATGGGCAAGGCCGATGCCGCGTTCTCGCGCAACATGAAGCTGGAAGACACCACCATCGGCTGGCGTTTTATCAACCCGTTGATGAAGGCCCAGTACGGCGTCGATGCCATGCCGCAGACCGCTGATAACGTGGCGGACGACTATAAAGTCTCGCGCGCCGACCAGGACGCCTTCGCCTTGCGCAGCCAGCAACGCACGGCCGCTGCCCAGGCTGCCGGGTTCTTCGCTGAAGAAATCGTGCCGGTGCGGGTCGCCCACAAAAAAGGCGAGACCCTGGTGGAGCACGACGAGCATCCACGCGCCGACTCCAGCCTTGAGGCCCTGGCCAAGCTCAAGCCCGTCAATGGTCCGGACAAGACCGTCACCGCCGGCAACGCCTCCGGAGTCAACGATGGCGCTGCAGCCTTGATTCTGGCCAGCGCCGAAGCCGTGAAAAAGCACGGCCTGACTGCCCGCGCCCGGGTGTTGGGCATGGCCAGCGCCGGGGTCGAACCTCGTGTGATGGGCATCGGCCCGGTGCCTGCGGTGCGCAAACTGGTTGAGCGCCTGGGCCTGGCCGTCAGCGACTTTGATGTGATCGAACTCAACGAAGCCTTCGCCAGCCAAGGCCTGGCGGTGCTGCGCGAGTTGGGCCTGGCGGACGACGCAACCCAGGTCAATCCCAACGGTGGCGCAATTGCCTTGGGCCATCCGCTGGGCATGAGCGGTGCGCGCCTGGTGTTGACCGCGCTGCATCAACTGGAAAAAACCGGCGGCAGCAAAGGCCTGGCGACCATGTGTGTTGGCGTCGGCCAAGGCCTGGCCCTGGCGATTGAACGCGTTTGAGACTGACAAGAATAAAGAGGATGACTCCATGAGTGACAAGCCCGGATACCGGCGCCCGCAAGCGGGTACTCAGCCTGATTACCTGCACCCGGCCTACCAGTCGACGAACCTGCGTTCGCCGTCCAAGCCGTTGGTGTTTCTGCCCCATTCGCTATCGGAAATCACCGGCCCGACCATCGGCGCCGAACGCATTGCCGAGCACGACAACGACCTGACTGCCCAGCACGATGGCGAACCCCAAGGCGAGCGCATCATCATTCACGGTCGGGTCCTGGATGAAAACGGCCTGCCTGTGCCGGGCATCCTGGTCGAGATCTGGCAGGCCAACGCTGCCGGTCGCTACAACCACAAGCGCGACTTGCACGACGCGCCCCTGGATCCGAACTTCACCGGCACCGGTCGCACCGTTACCGACGCCGATGGCTGGTACCAGTTCCAGACCATCAAGCCAGGGGCCTATCCGTGGGGTAATCATCACAACGCCTGGCGTCCGGCACACATTCACTTCTCGCTGTTCGGCCCCAGCGTTCTGACGCGCTTGGTGACCCAAATGTACTTCCCTGGCGACCCGCTGCTGGCCTATGACCCGATCTACAACTGCGTGCCCGACACTTCGGCCAAGGAACGCCTGATCGCCAGTTTCGACCTGGAAAAGACCGTGCCGCACTACGCCCTCGGCTACCGCTGGGACATCGTCCTGCGCGGCCGTGACGCCACGCCGATGGAGAAATGACATGACCCTTAACGCAACCACGTCCCACACCGTCGGGCCGTACTATCACATCGGCCTGACCTGGCTGAACCGCGAAGACCTGGCCAACGCCGGTACCCTCGGCGAGCGCGTGGCGATCACCGGGCAAGTGGTGGATGGCAATGGCGATGTGGTCAACGACGCCATGCTGGAAGTCTGGCAGGCCAACGCCGCCGGCAAATATGACCACCCCGAGGATGACCAGGACAAAGCCCTGGACCCCAACTTCGAAGGGTTTGGCCGAGTGCCGGTGGATGGTGAAGGGCGTTTCCGTTTCAGCACCATCAAGCCCGGCAGCGTGCCGGGCCTCAAGGGCACAACCCAGGCGCCGCATTTGGTGGTGTTGGTGTTTGCCCGTGGTTTGGTGAAGCACTTGCTGACGCGGATTTATTTCGAGGGCGAGTCGGCCAATGGCGATGACCCGCTGCTGGCGTGTGTGCCGGCAGAGCGGCGGCGGACCTTGGTGGCCAAGGCGGATGCGACGGGGGTTTATCAGTGGAATGTGGTGCTGCAGGGGACAGATGAAGAAACGGTGTTTTTCGATTACTGAGTAGTCTGAAAGGGCCCCATCGCGGGCAAGCCCGCTCCCACATTGGAATGCGATCACCTGTGGGAGCTGGCTTGCCTGCGATGAGGTCGGTACAGGCGCCCACAATCCAAAGGTCTGCTTGCGGAACGAGGTTGTTGCAAAGTATGTCTAGACTCTAACCCGTTCCCCTCGAGTGAAAACAACATGACAACGAATACCAGTCACTACACCGGAGAAGAACGCAGCAAAAGGATTTTTGCGATTGTCGGGGCCTCTTCCGGCAACCTGGTCGAATGGTTCGACTTCTACGTGTACGCCTTCTGCGCCATCTATTTTGCCCCGGCGTTTTTCCCCTCCGACGACCCCACGGTGCAACTGCTCAACACCGCGGGCGTGTTCGCCGCAGGCTTTCTGATGCGCCCCATCGGTGGCTGGCTGTTTGGCCGGGTCGCCGACAAGCACGGGCGCAAGAACTCCATGATGATCTCGGTGCTGATGATGTGTGCCGGCTCGCTGGTCATCGCTTTCCTGCCCACCTACAAAGACATCGGCGCTTGGGCACCGGCCCTGCTGTTGATGGCGCGCTTGTTCCAGGGCCTGTCGGTGGGCGGCGAGTACGGCACCACGGCAACCTACATGAGTGAAGTTGCACTCAAGGGCCAGCGCGGCTTCTTCGCGTCGTTCCAATACGTGACATTGATCGGCGGGCAACTGCTGGCGGTGTCGGTGGTGGTGATCCTGCAACAACTGCTCACCGAAGACGAACTGCGGGCCTGGGGCTGGCGCATTCCGTTTGTGATCGGTGCGGTGGCGGCGGTGATTTCGCTGTTGCTGCGCCGCTCCCTGAAAGAAACCACCAGCAAGGAAATGCGTGACAACAAGGACGCCGGCAGCATTGCCGCGCTGTTCCGTGATCACAAGGCCGCGTTTATCACCGTGCTGGGCTACACCGCTGGCGGCTCGCTGATTTTCTACACCTTCACCACCTACATGCAGAAGTACCTGGTGAACACCGCCGGCATGCACGCCAAGACCGCCAGCTACATCATGACCGGTGCGCTGTTCCTCTACATGTGCATGCAGCCGCTGTTCGGCATGCTCTCGGACAAGATCGGCCGCCGTAACTCGATGCTCTGGTTCGGCGCCCTCGGCACCCTGTGCACGGTGCCGATCCTGCTGACCCTGAAAACCGTGACCAGCCCGTTCCTGGCCTTTGTGCTGATTACCCTGGCGCTGGCGATTGTGAGTTTCTACACCTCCATCAGCGGCCTGGTAAAAGCGGAAATGTTCCCGCCACAAGTGCGCGCCCTCGGTGTAGGCCTGGCCTATGCGGTGGCCAATGCGATCTTCGGTGGTTCGGCGGAATACGTGGCGCTGGGCCTGAAGTCCATCGGCCTGGAAAACACCTTCTACTGGTACGTGACCGGCATGATGGCCATTGCGTTCCTGTTCAGCCTGCGCCTGCCGAAACAGGCTGAGTACTTGCACCACGATCTGTAAGGGATGAGTTATGACACTGCGCACGAGCAACCAATTGTTCGACGCTTACTTCACCGCCGATAGCATGGCCGAGGTGTTCTGTGACCAGGGACGCTTGCAGGGCATGCTGGATTTTGAAGCCGGATTGGCCAGGGCGCAGGCCCGGGTCGGGTTGATCCCGCCGGCCGCCGTGGCACCGATTGCCCAGGCCTGCCTGGTCTCGTTGTATGACGTGGATGCCCTCGGCGTAGCGATTGCCACGGCGGGCAATTCGGCGATTCCGTTGGTCAAGGCCCTGGGCAAGTTGATTGCCAGTGAAGACGCCGGCGCCGAGCGCTATGTGCATCTAGGCGCCACCAGCCAGGATGTGATGGACACCGGCCTGGTACTGCAACTGCGCCAGGCGCTGGTGCTGATCGAGGCAGACCTGGCCCGGCTGGGCGCGGTGCTCGCCGCCCAGGCGCAGCGTTATGCCGACGTGCCATTGGCCGGGCGTACCTGGTTACAGCACGCCACGCCGGTCACCCTGGGGATGAAAATCGCCGGTTGGCTGGGGGCGGTGACGCGCAGTCGCCAACGGCTGCAGGAGTTGAAGCCACGCCTGCTGGTCCTGCAATTCGGCGGGGCGTCCGGCACCTTGGCGGCGTTGGGCGAGCAGGCGATGCCGGTGGCGCAAGCCCTGGCGGCGGAGTTGCAACTGACGCTGCCGGAACAACCCTGGCACACCCAGCGTGATCGGTTGGTGGAGTTTGCCAGCGTCCTTGGCCTGATCGCCGGCAGCCTCGGCAAGCTCGGTCGCGATATCAGCCTGTTGATGCAGACCGAAGCGGCGGAAGTGTTCGAACCGTCGGCACCGGGAAAGGGCGGTTCCTCGACCATGCCGCACAAACGTAACCCGGTGGGCGCCGCTGTACTGATCAGTGCGGCCACCCGTGTGCCTGGCCTGGTATCGACGATGTTCAGCGCCATGCCCCAGGAACACGAACGCAGCCTGGGCCTGTGGCATGCCGAGTGGGAGACCTTGCCCGAAATCTGCCGCCTGGTGTCCGGCGCCTTGCACCAAGCGCTGCTGGTGAGCGAAGGCCTGGAAGTCGACGCGCAACGCATGGGCAAAAATCTCGACCTGACCCAGGGGTTGGTGCTGGCCGAAGCCGTCAGTATCGTGCTCGCCCAGCGCCTGGGACGTGAAACCGCCCATCACTTACTGGAGCAGTGCTGCAAACGCGCCGTCGCCGAGCAGCGCCATTTGCGCGCGGTGTTGGCCGATGAGCCGCAAGTCACCGCCGAGCTGTCGGCGCTGGAGTTGGATCGCCTGCTGGACCCGGCGCATTACCTGGGCCAGGCACAGACCTGGGTCAGCCGCGCCGTGGCCGAACACTTTGCATTTTCTGCCTGAGGAGGCTGCTGTGGGATCTGTACAACTCGCCGATGGCGAACTGAATTACCAACTGGAAGGCCCCAAAGGTGCGCCGGTATTGGTGCTGTCCAACTCACTGGGCACTGACCTTAGGATGTGGGACACGCAGATGCCGGCGTTCACCGAGCACTTTCGGGTGCTGCGCCTCGATACCCGTGGCCACGGCAAATCCCTGGTTACCGCAGGCCCCTACAGCATCGAACAGCTAGGGCGGGATGTGCTGGCGCTGCTGGATGCGCTGAACATCGAACGCGCGCATTTCTGCGGCTTGTCCATGGGCGGCCTGATTGGCCAGTGGCTGGGCATCAATGCTGGCGAGCGCTTGCTCAAACTGGTGGTGTGCAACACCGCAGCGAAAATCGGCACTGCGGATATCTGGAACCCTCGAATAGAAATGGTCCTGCGCGATGGCCCGGCGGCCATGGTGGCGCTGCGCGATGCGTCGATTGCGCGCTGGTTTACCGCAGACTTTGCTCAGGCCCATCCCGAGCAGGCCCAGCGGATTACCGACATGCTGGCCGCCACCGATCCCGCCGGTTACGCCGCCAACTGTGGCGCGGTGCGCGATGCCGATTTGCGCGAGCAAGTGTCGTTGATCAGCGTGCCGACCCTGGTGATCGCCGGTACCGAAGATGCGGTGACACCGCCGTCTGGCAGCCGCTTTATCCAGGAGCAGGTACGGGGGGCTGAGTACGCCGAGTTCTACGCGGCGCACCTGTCCAACGTACAGGCCGGGGCTGCGTTCAGCGATCGGGTGCTGGCCTTTTTGTTAGCTGATTGATGGGGTTTGGGTTTGGTTGTGGTTGTGGCGAGCGGGCTTGTCGGAACGCCGCATCGCCCGCGTTGGGCTGCGCAGCAGCCCAAAAAAACCCCCAGAGTTGCATCAGATAGGACTGGGACGCAGGTTTTAGGGCTGCTGCGCAGCCCAGCGCGGGACAAGCCCGCTCGCCACAACAACCCCGCAGTCAATATAGGAGAATTTTGTGGACGAGAAACAACGTTATGCCGATGGCCTCAAGGTACGTCGTGAAGTGCTGGGCGATGCCCATGTCGATCGCAGCCTCAATGCCCTGACCGAGTTCAACAGTGAGTTCCAGGAAATGATCACCCGCCACGCCTGGGGTGACATCTGGACCCGCCCGGGTTTGCCCCGGCACACTCGTAGCCTGATCACCATCGCGATGCTGATCGGCATGAACCGCAACGAAGAGCTCAAGCTGCACCTGCGGGCCGCCGCCAGCAATGGCGTGACCCGCGCCGAGATCAAGGAAGTGCTGATGCAGAGCGCGATCTACTGTGGGATCCCGGCGGCCAATGCGACCTTCCACCTGGCGGAGTCGGTATGGGATGAGTTGGGGGTTGAGTCGCGCGGTTGAGGGCGGCTTCTCCCCCTCATGCATCGCTCAGGGCGGCTGATTATTGCTCAGTCAATGTGAGAGTAAGACTTGCGCAGGGGAAAGCCCATTTCTTCACGCAGCGCATTTTCGGTAAAGGTCTTGGGGTTGGTTGTCGTGGGGGGAGTGGCGCGGTCGTTGTCAAAATCAAAGGCCGCTGCATCGGTCTCCACGCCAACGGCTTGTCGCTCTGAGTTGGGCTCTGGAACCTCCAGATCAGGTCTAGTGGTTGTACCCGGTAAGAAAGTGCCAGTGGCGCCGTTATAGGCATGTGCCATTTCATGGTAGAACTCGACTATCGGCGTTATCAGGGTGGGAGTGAATATGATGCGCGGGTTGCTGTGTATCGTCGCGCTGGTCGCCACCGAACCCTTGGTATTGTCGTGGATGAAACCTAACTGTGCGGACTCGCTGATATCGTCATAGTCCTTGAGTTGTTTGTCGGTCTCTCTTGTGAACGCGTTGGCGAACGAATAGTTAGAGCGGTTCAAGGTTTCTTTGATCGTGACGGGAGCACCATTGCGCTCGGCGGCCTGGTCTAACTCGGTGAGCATCTTTTGCGCAGTCGGCGAGTTTCTAAAGAACTCAAGATCATCTTCTGTACGCTGTCGGAACTTATCTGTGCCTTCGATATTCAAGCCCTTATTGCCGGCATCGCTTATTGTGACTGGTATTAATGTAGAACCGGGAACCCGGCACACACGATCCCCGGCATCGGCATAGACTTTGTCGCGGGCATCGTTTGCAAAGACGGTATCCCGGCCCCGCCCGGTATAAAAGGTGGTAGGGCCTCTTCCGTACATAAAGTCCTGGCCGGGGCCACCGTGCATCACGTTAAAGGGGCTTTCGTTGATCATGAAGTCGTCGTCTGCGCCCCCATCCATGTAGCTGAAAGTACCTTTGCTCCCGGCGCCAGAAAACATCTGGTCTCTGCCGGTATTTCCATACATCACGGATTTACCGGTCCCGCCTTTCATTTTGTCATCGCCACTGTTGCCTTCGGCATAACCGGCCCCGCTGCCCAAGGTGATGTCATCATTTCCAGCCCCGCCATAGACTGCAGTCAAACCACTGCCAAGGGCTTCAATCTGGTCATTGCCTCTGCCACCTTCAATGGTGATGGGTACGGTGACGCTGGGATCAACCTTGATTTTGTCATTGCCGCCTTTGGATTTTATGTGCAGTTCTTCAGGGTAGTCTTCATGGTTGTTGAGCCTTAAAGTGTAGTGAGCGCCATTGACTTGCAAGTTGATTTCGTTGGCTGAAGGTTGGCTGACCTTTATAGTGTCTGCTTTGTCTCCGGTTTCTATTTGAAGAACGTTGTTGATATTGCTATAGCCATCCTCTTTTTCAATTGTCCAGGAGGATTTATGGATGACTTTTATGTTGTTATCGCTAAAGAGTAGCGCCGAGTTTGTGTAGTTTGGGTATTTCTCGACGTAATTCTGCTCGGGTAGGAGTTTTGACTTTGATGTAAGGCGGGCGGTCGCTTCTTGTATGTGGGGGCTTTGAATCACGGTAACGGCGGGAGTGGTTCTTTGGCCGGAAGTTTCGGAGGGTGGGGTAGAAAGGGGGACGTTGGGATATGTTGAAGCAGGTAAGTTAACCATTACAGAATCTCGCTAGGACGTATGCGCTTTGAGAGTCGGTGGTGGGTTGTTGGGTAAACGTTCCTGAAGAAAGTAATACCGGTTTTTTAAATGACTTAAAGTATCTGGCTCACGATAGTCGACAGATACTCATGGAGAAGGTCTGTTTTACTTCTGGTTCACGCGTCTCATCGGGCGTCCGCGTCCCACACCCAATTCCACATACCGGGCAACTGCACCACCTCGTGGAGGTCTTTTACGGTGCGGGCCAAGGCGCCACGTTCCAGCGCCGAGCGGTCGCTGTAGAACGGTTCAGCGGCAGTTTTCAAGCCATTGGCCTGGGCGCTGTCCATCAGGATCTGCAGGTATTCCTGCAGGTGCCGGGCGGTATAGCGGTTGATGTCGTGAAAGGTGACGACCACGGGAATCACCCCGTCGACGGTCGGCAACTGGCCCAGGGCAATGCGTTCGCGCACCAGCGACAGCTGCCGCAACAGGTTGGCGCGGCGCTGGGGGCTGGCGTTGAAGCCCCAGATCTTGCCGTCATTGGCACTCAAATCGGTCAACAGAATCTGCATGCCGTGGCGCTGGTACGCGGCGAAGGTCCGTCGGTCGTAGTTCCAGAACGGTGGGCGTACCAGCCTCGGTGCGGCGCCGGTGATCGAGGCGATGCTCGCGGCGCCCTGGCGCAGGGTCTGTTCCAGGTCGTTGTCATTGAGCAGACGGTGATTGCTGTGCCAGCGCGTGGCAGTGTGAAACGCCAGGATATGGCCAGCAGCGTGCTCACGCGCCATGGTCTTGCGCCCGCGCGGGCTGCCACCGGCGCGCCAGGCGTCGGTCTGTAAAAAGAAGATCGCCTTGATCCCCGGTTGCACCGGGTTGTCGGCCAGGTCCTGAATCACCGAACGGCTGGGGTTGGCGTAGCCCGAAGCACTGGGGCCATCATCGAAGGTCAGCAAAAAGCGGATCGGCGCCTGGGTTTGCAGGCGTTGTTCGGTCAGTGGCGTCAACGCTACGGGCGCGCCGATGCAGCCACTGAGGCAAAGTGCCAGGGCGAACAGGGCGGTAGCGAGGACGGCGGGCTTCATGGTGTGCGCGGGCTCAGGTAAAGGCCGCTACTGAGTGGGATCAGCAGCGGCAGGCGCGCACCATACAGCAAGATTGTCGCCGGTTTACAGCAGACTTATCGGATAGCTGACGATCAACCGGTTTTCATCAAATTCGTTGTTGCTGTAGTCCCGACGCATGCTGGAATTGCGCCAGCGCAGGGTAAGGTTTTTCAGGCTGCCGCTTTGCACGGTGTAGCCGACTTCGCTTTCCCGGCCCCATTCCTTGCCGTCGCTGACGGTGGCGGTATGCACGTTGCTGCCGCTGATGTAGCGGTTCATCAGGGTCAGCCCAGGCACGCCGAGCGCGGCGAAGTTGTAGTCATGGCGCAGCTGCCAGGATTTTTCCTCGGCGTTGTCATAGCTGGCATTGAAGCTGTCGTTGGCCAGGGTGCCGCCGCTGGTGCCATTGACCCGCATCCACGCGCTATTACCGCTGAGTTTTTGCAGCCCGACGTAGAAGGTGTTGCCGCCGTACTTGGCCGAGAACAGGCCGGACCAGGTCTTGTTGTCCAGGTTGCCGGCACGGGCGCTGCCGTCCTCCTTGCCGTAGAAGAAGCCCAGGTTGGCGCCCAGGGTCCAGTCGCCCACGGGCTGGCTGTGGGTCAGGTTGAGGTATTGCTGGCGGTAGATGTCCTTGAGCTGGGCATTCCACACGCCGACCTGGGTGCGCTTGTCGTTGAATGCATATTCGGCGCCCTGGAAGTTGAAGCGATCGGAGGTGAAGGCGGTTTTACCGAACATCGACATGTCGGTCATGCTGCTGTCATCACGCGGGCTGTTGGCGCGGAACTGGCCGCCATACAGGCTCAGGCCGTCGATCTCTCTGGAGGTGATCTGCCCGCCGCGCAGGGTTTGCGGCAGGGAGCGACCGTCGTCCGAACGCAGGATCGGCAACACCGGCATCCACTCGCCGACTTTCAGCTCGGTCTTGGAAAACCGCGCCTTGAACGCCACCCCCAGGCGACCGAAGTTGTCCGCTGGTTTGCCGTCGTGATCCAGGGGCAGCAGTTGAGTGCCGCCAGAGCCGCCGCCGCCGTCGAGCTTTTGCGAGTACATACCCAGCACGTCCACGCCAAAACCCACGGTGCCCTGGGTGAAGCCGGACTTGGCGTCGAGGATGAAACTCTGCGTCCACTCCTGCGCACCGCCCTGGGTCTTGGTCGGGTCGGTGAAATTGCGGTTGAAGAAGAAGTTGCGCAGGTTGAGGTTGGCGCTGGCATCTTCGAGAAAGCCGTGTTCTTCGGCGACAGCGGGAAGGGCAAGGCTGGCGACAGCGGTAGCCAGCAATAGCCGGCGAGGGTGCAAAGTGCTCATGGCGTGGGACCTGTTGTTATTGGTGGTTTTCAGGTGCGGGCCATGGTGCGTGGCGTTGCCGGGGCGATTCAATTGGGGGAGGGCGGGTTTTGGGCGGTGATCGCACGAAACTGTGCGCCCATGAAAAAGCCCACCAAAAGGTGGGCTTCGTGTGTCGCTACGCCGCTCAGAACAACTTGAGTTTCGGCGCTTCTTCTTTCACTGGCTCATTCTTCGCCGTCTGTTCGTTCCAACCGCCACCGAGGGCCTTGTACAAGGTCACTTCGCTGGTCAGTTGGGCCAGGCGGTCGGTGATCAGCGTTTGCTGGGCAGCGAACAGCTGGCGTTGGGCGTCGAGGAAGGTCAGGTTGCTGTCGACACCAATGCGGTAGCGACGCTCTGCCAGACGGTAGTAGTCCTGGTTCGCCGAGACGAAATCACGCTGGGCCTGCAACTGTTGGTTGTAGGTCGCACGTGCCGCCAGGCCGTCGGAGACTTCCTGGAACGCGGTCTGGATCGACTTCTCGTAGGTCGCGACGTTGATCTCTTTCTGGATCTTCGAGTAGTCCAGGCTTGCGCGCAGGCTACCGGCGTTGAAGATCGGGATGTTGATCTGTGGCGCGAACGACCAGGTACCCGAGCCGCCCTTGAACAGGCCGCCGAGGTCCGGGCTCAACGTACCGGCATTGGCGGTCAGGCTGATGCTCGGGAAGAACGCAGCCCGTGCCGCGCCGATATTGGCGTTGGCAGCCTTGAGGTTGTGCTCGGCCTGCAGGATGTCGGGACGACGTTGCAGCAGGTCTGAAGGCAGACCAGCCGGTACTTCGCTCAACAGGTCGTCGGACAGCGGCTGAGTCACGAGATTCGCCGGCAGGCCGGTGCCCAGCAGCAGGGTCAGGTTGTTTTCGTCCTGGGCCACCTGGCGGGTGTAGCGGGCCAGTTGCACACGGGCGCTTTCAACCGAGGTGCGCGCCTGGCTCAAGTCCAGGGCCGAGGCCACGCCGACTTCGTTGCTGCGCGAGGTGAGCTTGAAGCTCTGCTCGTAGGCGGCCAGGGTGTCCTGGGTCAGCTTGAGCAGTTCCTTGTCCGCTTGCCAGGTCAGGTAGGCATTGGCCACGCTGGCCACCAGGCTGATCTGCGTGCTGCGGCGCGCTTCTTCAGTGGCGAAGTATTTCTGCAACGCTTCTTCGCTCAGGCTGCGTACCCGGCCGAACAGGTCCAGCTCGTAGGCGTTGATCCCGAGGGTCGCCGAGTAGGAGCTGGTGATGTTCGATTCGCCGGTTTGCGAGGCCCGTGCCGGAACGCGCTGGCGGCTGCCGCTGCCATTGGCGCCGACGGCCGGGAACAGGTCCGCACGCTGGATGCGGTACTGCGCGGCAAAGGCGTCGATGTTCAGCGCGGCGACGCGCAGGTCACGGTTGTTGACCAGTGCAACCTGGATCAACTGTTGCAGGGCAGGGTCGTGGAAAAACTGCTTCCAGCCCTGTTCGGCCGCGGCCTGGCTCGGCGCCTGGGCCGACGAATACGCCGGCCCCTGCGGGAATTGGGCGGCAACCGGCGCTTCAGGCTGCTGATAGTCAGGGATCAGCGAGCAGCCACTGAGCACAAATGCCGTGACTGCCAGGGAAAGTAGCGACTTGCGCATTAGCCAGCCTCTTTAGGAGTTTGCGGTGTATCGGACTTGTCAGTTTTTTTCCGGCTGCCAATGGCGGACACGGTCACGAAGAACAGTGGCACCCAGAAGATCGCCAGGACGGTAGCGGTGATCATACCGCCAATTACCCCGGTACCGATTGCGTGTTGGCTGCCCGAACCTGCGCCCGAGGAGATCGCCAGCGGCAGTACACCGAGGACGAACGCCATGGACGTCATGATGATCGGACGCAGACGCATGCGGGACGCTTCGATGGCCGCCTCGACGATGCCCTTGCCCTGTTCATGCAGCTCCTTGGCGAACTCCACGATCAGGATGGCGTTCTTCGAGGCCAGGCCCACGGTCACCAACAACCCCACCTGGAAGAACACGTCGTTGGACAGTCCCCGCAGGCTGGTAGCCATCAGTGCACCGATTACACCCAGCGGCACAACCAGCACCACCGCAATCGGGATCGACCAGCTTTCGTACAGCGCTGCCAGGCAGAGGAACACGACCAGCAACGACAGGGCGTACAGCGCAGGCGCCTGGGAGCCGGACAAGCGTTCTTCATAGGACAGGCCGGTCCAGGCATAGCCCACACCCGCTGGCAGTTGCTTGGCGATACGCTCGACTTCTGCCATCGCATCACCGGTGCTGTAGCCCGGCGCCGGGGTCCCGAGGACTTCCATTGCCGCTACGCCGTTGTACCGCGACAGTTTCGGCGAACCGAAGATCCAGTTGCCAGAGGCAATGGCTGATAACGGCACCATTTTCCCGTCGTCGGCGCGCACGTACCATTTGTTCAGGTCTTCCGGGGACATCCGGCCAGCGGCATCGCCCTGGATATAGACCTTCTTCACCCGACCACGGTCGATGAAGTCGTTGATGTAGCTGCCACCCAGGGCAATCGCCAGGGTCTGGTTGATGCTCGACAGGCTGATGCCCTGGGCGCTGGCCTTCTCGTCGTCGATGGTCAACTCATACTGCGGCTCATCGTTCACACCGTTTGGACGCACGCCAGCAAGAATCTTGCTTTGGGCCGCCATGCCGAGGAACTGGTTACGGGCGTTCATCAAGGCATCGTGACCAACACCGCCCTGATCCTGCAGGAACACGTCGAACCCCGTTGCGTTACCCAGCTCCAGTACCGAAGGCGGCACGATGGCGAACACCATGGCGTCCTTGAAGGTCTGGGAGAAATAACCCTGGGCCCGCTTGGCCACCTCGAATACCGACATCGAGGCATCCCGCTCGTCCCATGGCTTGAGCATCACAAACGCCAGGCCCGAGCTTTGGCCACGACCGGCAAAGTTGAAGCCGTTGACGGTAAACACCGACTTCACGGCCGAACCTTCACCTGGCTCGCCTTCCTTGTCGTTGAGCAGGTAGGCACGCATGTCGTCGATCACGGTCTGCGTACGCTCGGCGGAAGAACCGACCGGCGTCTGCACCTGGGCGAAGATCACACCCTGGTCTTCCTCGGGCAGGAACGCGCTCGGAATACGGGTGAACAGCCAGATCATGCCAGCGAAGATGATCAGGTACACCAGGAACGAAGGCGCCTTGTGCTTGATCATGTTGCCCACGCCACGCTCGTAGCTCAGTACGCCACGGTCGAAGGTGCGGTTGAACCAGCCGAAGAAACCACGCTTGGGTTGCCCGTGTTTCTCGGGGTCGATCGGCTTGAGCATGGTGGCGCACAAGGCCGGGGTGAAGATCAGTGCAACCAGCACCGACAGGGCCATCGCCGACACAATGGTGATGGAGAACTGTTTATAGATCACACCCGTGGAGCCGCCAAAGAATGCCATCGGCAGCAGTACCGCCGACAGTACCAGGGCAATACCCACCAAGGCGCCCTGGATCTGGCTCATGGACTTGACCGTCGCCTCCTTGGGCGACAGGTGTTCCTCGGCCATCACCCGCTCGACGTTTTCCACCACCACGATCGCATCGTCCACCAGCAAGCCGATGGCCAGGATCATGCCGAACATGGTCAAGGTGTTGATGGTGAAGCCGAAGGCCGCGAGGATGCCGAATGTACCCAGCAATACCACCGGTACCGTCATGGTGGTGATGATGGTGGCGCGGAAGTTCTGCAGGAACAGGTACATCACCAGGAACACCAGGATGATCGCCTCGACCAGGGTATCGACTACCCCGGAAATCGATTCGGTCACCACGGGGGTGGTGTCATAGGGAACCACGGCTTTCATGCCAGGCGGGAAGAACGGCTCCAGGGACGCGACCGTGGCGCGGATGGCCTTGGCGGTGTCCAGGGCGTTGGCGCCCGAGGCCAGTTTGATCGCCATGCCGGAAGCCGGCTTGCCGTTGAACTGGGCGCTGATGCTGTAGTTCTGACCACCCAGCTCGACCCGGGCGACATCGCCCAGACGCACTTGGGAGCCATCGCTGTTCACGCGCAGCAGGATCTTTTCAAACTGCTCGGCGCTTTGCAGACGGGTCTTGCCGATGATGGTGGCGTTCAACTGAGTGCCGGGCAAAGCAGGCAGGCCGCCCAGTTGGCCGGTGGCCACCTGTACGTTCTGGGCCTGCACGGCGGCGCTGACATCCACCGGGGTCATCTGGAAGTTGTTCAACTTGGCCGGGTCCAGCCAGATACGCATGGCGTACTGGGAACCGAAGACCTGGAAGTCACCGACGCCAGACGTCCGCGAAATCGGGTCCTGGATGTTGGAAACGATGTAGTTGGACAGGTCATCCTTGGTCATGGTGCCGTCTTCGGACACCAGGCCGATCACCATCAGGAAGTTCTTCACCGACTTGGTTACGCGGATCCCTTGCTGCTGCACTTCTTGCGGCAGCAATGGGGTCGCCAGGTTGAGCTTGTTCTGCACCTGGACCTGGGCGATGTCGGGGTTGGTCCCCTGGTTGAACGTCGCGGTGATGGTCATGCTGCCGTCGGAGTTACTGTCCGAGGCCACATAACGCAGGTTGTCGATACCGTTGAGCTGTTGCTCGATTACCTGCACCACGGTGTCCTGCACGGTTTGTGCGGACGCGCCTGGGTAGGTCACCTGGATATCAATGGCGGTTGGCGCGATGGCCGGGTATTGGTTGATGGGCAACTTCAGGATCGACAGTGCCCCGACCAGCATGATTACCAGGGCTATTACCCAGGCAAAAATGGGACGGTCGATAAAAAATTTCGACATGTATTACTCCCCTTTGCCAGCGGCGGCAGGAGCAGTACCGGCAGGCTTGGCGTTGGTGGCTTCCTTCGCTTCAACCGTGATGCCCGGCTTGATGAACTGCAAGCCTTCGGTGATCACACGGTCACCGGCATTCAGGCCTTTTTCCACCAGCCAGTAGGCACCAGCGGTACGGTTGGCCACCAGCACGCGCTGTTCAACCTTGTTGTCGGCAGTCACCACCAGCGCTGTCGGGATACCCTTGATATCGCGGGTCACGCCCTGTTGAGGGGCGAGGATTGCCTTGCTGTTCACACCGGCCTGCAATTGCGCGTGGACAAACATGCCCGGCAGCAGGGTGTGGTCAGGGTTGGGGAACACGGCGCGCAGGGTTACCGAACCGGTGGTCTGGTCGACCGACACTTCGGAGAACTCCAGGCGGCCTTGCTGGCTGTATTCGCTGCCGTCTTCCAGGGTCAGCTTGACCATGGCTGCGTTTTCACCGGCTTTTTGCAGTTGGCCGCTTTCCAGGTCGCGACGCAGTTTCAGCATCTCGGTGGACGATTGCGTGACGTCGACGTAGATCGGGTCCAACTGCTGGATCACGGCCATGGCATCGGCCTGGCCATTGCTGACCAGTGCGCCTTCAGTGACCGAGGAGCGGCCTATACGCCCGGAAATCGGGGCGAATACCTTGGTGTAGCGCACGTTGATCTGGGCGCTCTGCAGGTTGGCTTCCGAGGTCATGCGGTTGGACACGGCGGTGTCGTATTCCTGGCGGCTGACGGCCTGCTCGTTGACCAGTTGCTTGTAGCGGTCGGCAATCGACTTGGTCTGCTGCAGGTTGGCCTGGGCGCTTTTCAGGGTGGCCTCATAGACCGACGGATCGATCTGATAGAGCTGCTGGCCTTCCTTGACGTCGCCGCCTTCCTTGAACAGACGCTTGAGAATGATGCCGTTGACCTGCGGGCGCACTTCCGCGATGCGGAACGCAGTGGTGCGCCCCGGCAATTCGGAGGTCAGGGTATAGGCTTGAGGTTGAATGGTGACCACGCCGACCTGAGGGGTTTGAGCGGGCGGCGCCGCTTCTTCCTTTTTACATCCGCTGAGCAGCGATGCCAGGGCGACGGCAGTGACCAGAGCGGTAACAGCTGGCTTAAGTTGCATGAAGATCCTCGGGTCAGGCGCGCTTGATGCGCACAAGAAGTGTGGAAGGGTAAAAAACAGGCATTGAGTAGATAAGTAGCTTGCTAGGCAATATACTTACGTTCATGGTTGTTTGTAAACTCTTGACAGGCTTCGCGGATTCCTTACAAGGCAGCGCTGAAAGCCTCGATTCTATTACGTTCGGCGCCCATGAAGGTGTCGTCCCATAATTATTCAGAAGGTGGTCATCAACCACCGCTCGTGTCCTGATTGAGGTGTTACTGCCATGGTTCGTCGTACCAAAGAGGAAGCTCAGGAAACGCGTAGCCAAATACTTGAAGCCGCCGAGCAAGCCTTTTATGAGCGCGGCGTTGCACGCACTACGTTGGCAGATATCGCGGCCAGGGCAGGGGTGACGCGGGGCGCGATCTATTGGCACTTCAGCAACAAGTCGGACCTGTTGCAGGCACTGCTCGACACGCTGCACGAACCGCTGGACGAATTGGCCAGGGCCAGTGAAAGCGAGGATGAGGTAGATCCGCTGGGCTGCATGCGCAAGCTGCTGATCCATCTTTTTCATCAGGTGGCCCTGGACCCGAAGACTCGGCGCATAAATGAGATCCTGTTCCATAAGTGCGAATTTACCGATGAAATGTGCGACATGCGCCGTCAGCGCCAGACCCACAGCCTTGAGTGCAACCTGCGCATCGGCCTGACGCTGCGCAATGCAGTCCACCGCGGGCAACTCCCGGAAAACCTCGACACCGCTCGCGGGGCGGTGTGTATTCACGCTTATATCAATGGGCTTATTGGCCAGTGGCTACTGGTGCCTGACAGCTTCGAGCTGTATCAGCAGGCCGAGCGTCTGGTGGATATAGGGCTGGACATGCTGCGCCTGAGCCCCGGCCTGCGCAATTGATACAAAATGCGTAATTACGTTCGTTTGTGTCAACAGTAAAGCCCAAGGACGGTCAATCGTCCTTCCGACTTATTTGTGGGGTGACTTTATATACGCGCTGGCGCCGGGTTGAAAGGTAGCCGGCTAAGTATTTTGTAGCGATATTGTTGCATTGCTGTGAAGGAGTGTTTCCTACAACGGATGGCTCACATAAAAAGCCCCGGCTCTCACGAACCGGGGCTTTTGCGTTTCTGCTTTTGTGTAGGAGCGAGCGTGCTCGCGAAGAACGTTAACGATAACGCAGTGCATCTGCTTTATTGCGGCGTTCTCAGGTTTTTCGCGAGCAAGCTCGCTCCTACAGTGGCAGGGTCGGGTAGTCGATGTAACCGATCGGGCCCTTGGCGTAGAAGGTCTGTGGGTTCGCTTCATTCAGCGGTGCATCGGCCTGGAGGCGCGCCGGCAGGTCCGGGTTGGCGATAAACGGTACGCCAAAGGCCACCGCATCCGCCTTGCCCGAAGCCAGCCAGGTGTTGGCGCTGTCCTTGGTGAAGCGCTCGTTGACGATGTACGGGCCACCGAACGCGGCCTTCAGTTGTGGGCCCAGGCTGTCGCCGGCTTCCTTTTCTCGGGCGCAGATAAAGGCGATGCCACGCTTGCCCAGTTCACGGGCGACGTAAGTGAAGGTTTCTGCCAGGTTGTCATCGCCCATGTCGTGGAGATCGCCCCGCGGCGACAAATGCATGCCCACGCGGCCGGCGCCCCAGACTTCGATCACTGCATCGGTCACTTCCAGCAACAATCGTGCACGGTTTTCCAGGGACCCGCCGTACTCGTCAGTGCGCTGGTTGGTACTGCTTTGCAGGAACTGGTCGAGCAGGTAACCGTTGGCGCCGTGCACTTCCACCCCATCAAAACCGGCAGCCTTGGCGTTTTCGGCACCCGCGCGGTAGGCGTCGACGATATCCGCGATTTCTGCGGTTTCCAGGGCGCGTGGGGTCGGGTAGTCCGCCAGTGGGCGCACCAGGCTGACATGGCCTGCCGGTTGGATGGCGCTCGGTGCCACCGGGGCTTCGCCGTCCAGGTAGGACGGGTGCGAGATACGCCCTACATGCCACAGCTGCAGGAAAATCTTGCCGCCTGCGCCATGCACGGCCTTGGTGATGTTGGTCCAGCCGCGCACCTGGTCGTTGGACCAGATGCCCGGGGTGTCCGGATAACCCACGCCCATCGGCGTCACCGAGGTGGCTTCGCTGAGGATCAGCCCGGCGGAGGCCCGCTGCACATAGTATTCAGCCATCAGCGCATTGGGTACGCGGCCGGCATCGGCACGGCAGCGGGTCAGTGGCGCCATGATGATGCGGTTGGACAGTTGCACATCGCCCAGTTTGATCGGATCGAAAATAGTCGTCATCGCAAACGCTCGTCTGTTCTAAGTGATTAATTAGTGGCTGGCGCCAGGTCGGCATCGCCGCTCTGGCGGAACGTGATCAGCGTGACCACCAGCGCCAGGATCGCCAGGGTCGCAGCTGCCAATGGCACGCTGGTCAGGCCGAAACCGTGGGCAATCACGCTGCCGCCAACCCAGGCGCCCAGCGCGTTGCCGATGTTGAAAGCGCCGATATTGAGGGTCGAGACCAGGTTGGGCGCGGCCTTGCCGAACGTCACCACGTTGATCTGCAGCGCCGGCACGGCGGCAAACGACGCGGTGGCCCAGAGGAACAGGGTGATTTCGGTGGGAATAATGGCGACGCTGGTCCAGGTCAAGGCGGTGGACACCACGGCCATGCTGATAAACACGCCGATCAGGGTGGCTGCCAGGCGCTTGTCCGCCAGCTTGCCGCCAATGATATTGCCCACGGTCAGGCCCAGGCCGATCAGCAGCAGGGTCCAGGTCACGCCTTTGGGTGAGATACCGGTTACATCCCCCAGCAGCGGCGCGACGTAGGTGAAGAGGGTGAACATCGACGCGGCAAACAGCGCAGTCATGCTCAACGACAACCAGATGCCGGCACCCTTGAGGGCCGCCAGTTCGGCGCGCATGTCGAGTTTTTCTTCATCCCGCTTGGCCGGCAGGAAGCGGATCAGGCCGATCAGCGCAATGACGCCAATCACCGTCACGGCCCAGAAGGTCGAGCGCCAGCCAGCTTCCTGGCCCAGCGCGGTGCCCAGGGGCACGCCGAGTACGTTGGCCAGGGTCAGGCCGGTAAACATCAGGGCCACCGCCGACGCGCGCTTGTTGGCCGGTACCAGGTTGGCGGCCACTACCGAGCCGATCCCGAAGAACGCGCCGTGGCACAGCGCAGTCACCACACGGGCAAACATCAGCACGTTGTAGTCACTGGCCAGGGCACAGAGCAGGTTGCCGATGATGAAAATGCCCATCAGCGCTACCAGGGCTGCCTTGCGCGGCAGCTTGGCAGTGGCCAGTGCCATGAACGGGGCACCGATGGCCACGCCCAGGGCGTAGCCGGTCACCAGCCAGCCGGCGCCTGGAATCGACACACCGAGGTCGGCCGCCACATCGGGCAACAGGCCCATGATGACGAATTCGGTGGTGCCGATGGCGAAGGCGCTTAGGGCCAGTATGAGTAGCGAGAGAGGCATCGAGGGGTCCTTTACAGCGGGGGGCTGAGTTCTTCGGTGATGGCTTGGATAAACGCTTGGATCACGTCTTCATTGCGGCGGAAAAAGTGCCATTGCCCGGCTTTCTGGCTGCTGATCAAGCCTGCGCGTTGCAGGGTGGCCAGGTGCGCCGACACGGTGGATTGCGACAGGCCGCAGCGCTGGTCGATCTGGCCGGCGCAGATGCCGTACTCGTGGTTGTGCACTTGCTCGGGGAACTGCACTTTCGGGTCTTTCAGCCAGTTGAGAATGTCTCGCCGTACTGGGTGTGCCAGGGCTTTTATTATTTCGTCGAGGTCAATGGACATGGCAGGGCTCGGTGTTGGTAAAACGTTATATCGCGATGAGGCGAACTTTAAATCGCTATATCCCGATATACCAATACGATTTTGATCTTGTTACCAGATAAATCGGTATATCGGGTTATAACGATACGTTGATGGCAGTGCTAAACTGCGCGCCATGAATTATCTCGCACATCTGCACCTTGGCGGCCAACTTCCTGCACAACTGCTGGGTAGCCTCTATGGCGATTTCGTCAAAGGCCGCCTACAGGGCCAGTACAGCCCGCAAATCGAGGCAGCAATCCAACTGCATCGCTCGATCGACCGCTTTACTGACAGCCATCCACGGGTCGGGCAGGCATTGTCACGCTTCACCCTGACCCGGCGGCGCTATGCGGGGATCGTCCTCGACGTGTTTTTTGACCATTGCCTGGCGCGGGATTGGGCCCAGTATGCCGACCAGCCGCTGGAGCGCTTTACCTCCCAGGTGTACCAGGTGCTGGCGGCAGAGCCGCAGTTACCGGGGCGCCTGGCGCAGATTGCGCCGTATATGGCGGCTGATGACTGGCTGGGCTCCTACCGCGAGTTCGCGGTAATGGAGCAAGTGCTGCGGGGGATTTCCCGGCGCTTGAGCCAACCCCAGGAACTGGGGCAGGCGATGCAGGAACTGCGGCTGTTGTATGAGCCGTTGAGCGAGGACTTCCGGGTGTTCTATCCCCAACTGCAGGTGTTTTCCGCCCAACACGCCACCTCTATGTAGGAGCGAGCAAGCTCGCTCCTACATAGAGGCTCAGGCAGCGGCCAGTGTGCCTATATGTCTTGGTTCGGCTGGCAGGACCACCTCGCCGAACAACGCCTTGTGCACCGCCTGCTGCGCCTGATACGCCAGCGCTGCACGCTCCTGGCCGGCGCAGGCAATCGGCTTGAGCAGATGAATCTCAACGTCGCCCTGATCATTGCCAAACAGGCGCATCAGGTGCGAGAGCAAATCATCATCACCAATAAACGGGGCGAGCGGATCGATCTGCCCATCGCGCAAATACCGGATAGCCACCGGTTGCAGCGCTACATCGGCATCAATCGCACTGGCCAGTAGCCGGCCATGGAAGGTGCGCAGGCTGCGGCCATCGGTGGTGGTGCCTTCAGGGAACATCAGCAGCGGGTGTTTTTGCTGCAGATGACGGGTCATCTGCTTGCGGATCAATTGGCTGTCACCCGAGCCACGGCGGATAAACAGACTGCCGGCCTTGGCCGCCAGCCAACCGGCCACCGGCCAGGTACGCACCTCGGCCTTGGACAGGAACGACAGCGGCGTCACCATGCCCAGCAGCGGGATGTCGGTCCAGGACACATGGTTGCTGACCCACAACATCGGCTGTTGCGGCATTTCGCCATGCACGCTCACGCGAAAGGGCAGGGCATTGCTCAAGCGCGCCATGAAAAACCGCGACCAGCGCTGGCGCCGCACCATGGAGTTGGCAACCCCCAGGCGCTCGAACAGACCAAACACCCCGGCCATGCTCAAGCCCAGGCTTACCACCAGCAGCACGCGGGCGATCCGCCCGTAGACCCGCAGGCGCCCCATCACATGGCCGCCTTGAAGTGGCGGGCATAACGCGGGCACAACTCGTCGCGCTTGAGCAGGATGAACACGTCAGCCACCTGGAAATCCTCGTCCCAGCATGGCTCACCGCAGATCTTCGCGCCCAGGCGCATGTAGGCCTTGAGCAGCGGCGGCATTTCGGCGATGACGTTGGACGGCAGGTCCAGGCTCGGC
Source organism: Pseudomonas sp. 06C 126 (assembly GCF_001855215.1). NCBI lineage: Bacteria > Pseudomonadati > Pseudomonadota > Gammaproteobacteria > Pseudomonadales > Pseudomonadaceae > Pseudomonas > Pseudomonas sp. 06C 126. Next base: position 146,317 of record NZ_MIFU01000097.1, read on the forward strand.
AGCGGTTTTTTCGGTTCGGCGCGCAGGTGTTCGTTGCACAGATAGCGTTCGCGCAGGCGCTGCATGATTGCGTGGGCCTGGATGCCACCGTCGTGCATCGGGATGCTGGCGCAGCCCATCAGGTAGCTGTAGCCGCCCTGGTTGAGCACTTCGGCCAGTTCGCCCCACAGCACCGCGATGGTGCCGCCGTTGCGGTAGGCCGGGTCGACGCAGGTACGACCGATCTCCAGGATCGGCCCTTGCAGATGCAACAGGCCGTGGAGGCTGAATTCTTCTTCGCTGTAGAACCGGCCCAAGGTACTGGCCGCCTGGTGATCCAGCAGCCGGGTAGTGGCAACCAGTCGCCCGGTGTTCAAGTCCCGTACGCCAATGTGGCTGCAGTGAACATCATAGTCATCCATGTCCAGGCCCAGCTCCGCGCCTTTCAGCTTGGCATTGAACTCGCCGCTGAAAACGGTGAAACGCAGGGCCTGGGCTTCCTGCAAAGCCTGGGCGCCGATCAGGCGTTCGGCTTGCAGACGGCGTTCATTGCCGGTGTCACTGATGCGGGCGATCTGAGTCATGGCGAGTCTCCAGGTGCCGGCCAGGGTTGCGGCCAGTCGACTTTGTTGTGCAAAGTCAGGCTATGTACCCCCGGTGTCATCTCCATGAATCTACGGTGACGCTTAGATGACAGCCCCCAAGGAGCCCTCCATGCCCTGGCACGCTTTGCTCGATCGACCCGACCGACTGCCCGTCCACGCCAACCTGGCCGAGGGCTACAGCGTTTTATTGCAACGCCTGGGGCAGGTGACGCCCTTCGAATTGGCAACCCAGGGTGCGCGCCTGATGGCCACGCCCGGCCTGGCGTTTCTGGTGGGTTATCAAGCAGCTTTGCGCGCGTTATGGCCCAGCGCGCCCCACAGCCTGGGCGCCTTGTGTGCGACCGAACAGCGCAGCCTGCGCCCAGTGGACATGCAAACGCGCCTGGACGACTTGCGTCTGAGCGGGCGCAAGGACTTCGTCACCGCCGGCGATGCCGCCGACTGGCTATTGATCGCCGCGCGTTGCGAGGCCGCCGATGAAAAACCGCGCCTGAGCCTGGCAGTAGTGCTGGCCGGCGAGCCCGGCGTACGCGTCGAGCCCTTGCCCGCGATCCCGTTGATGCCTGATATCAGCCACGGGCGCGTCCACCTCGACCATGCCGCCTGCGAGCGTTTGCCAGGGGATGGCTGGGACGACTACGTCAAACCCTTCCGCACGTTGGAAGACACCTATGTCTTGGGCGCGATGACCGCCTGGCTGCATGGCATCGGCCAGGAGTGTGATTGGCCCCAGACCCTGCGTTTGCAGTTATTGGCGTTGCTGGCCGGCTGCGCCGAAGTCATTCGCCAGCCCACGGCCTCGGCGGCAGGGCATGTGTTGTTGGGGGGACTGTTTGCGCAGTTCGAGGCGCTGAAGCCGCAGGTCAATGAGGCGATGGCTGCTGGGCAGTGGGCCGCTATGTGGCAGCGCGACCAAGCCGTGCTGGACCTTGCCGCCAGCGCCCGGGCCAAGCGCCTGGAAAAAGCCCTGAACCCATCCCCTTGAGCTTATGTGGCGAGCCCGCTCGCCACGACAGCTTTAGCTGCTTGGGTTTATGCGGCGCGGCAAACCGATGGCCTGTCGCCAAACCGTCATTTATCTGCATTAGGCTCGCGGGTTTGAATGCCCCCGAGTGCTTGTCCATGGTCAAAGGCCTGCTGTGCGTCGCCATGCTTCTGTTCACCGCTACCGCACACGCCCAGGCCTGGCCGGCGAAGGATTGGGCCCAGGGCGCGCAATTGACCGGCCCCGCCGTGAAGGCCCTGGAGGACTATGCCTTCCCGGCCCGCAATGACCTCACCCGCCAAGGCATCCGCACCGACGCGTTGCTGGTGATCCGTGACGGCGAAGTCATTTATGAACGCTACGCCGCGCCCACTACCGCCAGCACGCCGCACCTGACCTGGTCCATCAGCAAAAGCCTGATGGCCACGGTATTGGGCGTTGCCTACGGCGAAAACCGCTTCAAGCTCAGCGACCCGGTCGCGCGTTTCTATCCGCCGATGAAGCAACACCCGAGCATCACCCTGGCGCACCTGCTGAACTGGACCTCGGGCCTGGATTGGCAGGAAGACTACGAATACGCGCCGCTGAAATCCTCGGTGGTGGCCATGCTCTACACCCGTGGCCATACCGATATGGCGGAGTTTGCCGCCGACACTCCTACCTTCGCTGCAGCGGGCCAGGCGTTTCGCTACTCCAGCGGCGACAGCAATCTGGCGTCCGCCGCCCTCAAGGGCATGCTTGGCCATAAGGCGTATGTCGATTACCCGTGGACCGCGCTGTTCACGCCCTTGGGGATTGGCAGCGCCACCTGGGAAAGTGACGCCAATGAAACCTTTGTCGCCTCGTCCTATGCCTATATGACTGCCCGCGATCTGGCGCGCATTGGCTTGTTGATGGCGCGGGACGGGCGCTGGGGCGAGCGGCAATTGCTGCCCAAGGCGTGGGTCGACTTCAATCGCCAGCCCCTGGCGCAGTACATCGCGGGCCAGGACGAAGCGGTGCCCGGCGGCCACTGGTGGCTCAACCGTCAAGTGCAGGGCGCTGCCCGGCCCTGGCCGGATGCGCCCGACGATACCTTCGCGGCCCTGGGCCACTGGGGCCAGGCGTTGTATGTGTTGCCCCAGGCAAGGTTGGTGATCGTGCGCTATGGCGATGACCGCGATGGCAGCTATCGCCACAATGAACTGCTCAAGCGCGTGCTTGCGGCGGTGCAGCCATGATCCGTCGTCGGCCGTTTATCAGCCTGTTTCTCCTGTTGTTGCTCGCGGTGCTGGGTTGGACCTGGCACGAGCGCGTCAACCTGCAAGCCTTCCCCGACATCATTGCCGCCTACACCGCCAAGGAGTACTGCTCGTGCCGGTATGTGGCGGGCAACCCGGCTGACTATTGCCTGGGCTATGTGAAGCAATACATCCCCACCAGCGCCTTTGCCGATCACCCGGATACGCGCCTGGTCACCGCCAGTGGCCTGGGCCGCAGCCACAGCGCCCAATGGCTGGGCGAGCGCCAGGGCTGTCGCCTGCTGCCCTGAGGTTCCACAGGGTGGAACCACCTTTGATTGTCCTCGCACGCCCATCGCGGTTATCTGTGGCGGTGCCACAAAAAAGAACGGGAATACCCGCCTGCGAGGAGAGTCACCATGAGCCCACACCAGCACATCCTGGATTGGCTGCGCGATGTCGCCAGCGACCTGCACGCCGTGCGCCAGGATATCCACGCCCACCCCGAACTGGGGTTTGAAGAAAACCGCACCTCGGCCTTGGTCGCCCAATCCCTGAAAAACTGGGGTTATGAAGTGCATACCGGCATCGGCCAGACCGGCGTGGTCGGCGTGCTGCGCAATGGCAGCAGCTCGCGCACCCTGGGGATTCGGGCCGACATGGACGCCTTGCCGATCATCGAAAACACCGGCGTCGCCTACAGCAGCCAACACGCCGGCTGCATGCATGCCTGCGGTCACGACGGTCACACCACCATGCTGCTGGGCGCCGCGCGTTACCTGGCGGCGACGCGTCAGTTCGACGGCACCCTCAACCTGATTTTCCAGCCGGCCGAAGAAGGCCAGGGCGGCGCCGAAGCGATGCTCGCCGATGGCTTGCTGGAGCGCTTCCCCTGTGACGCGCTGTTCGGCATGCACAACATGCCCGGCTTGCCTGCCGGCCACCTGGGCCTGCGGACCGGGCCGATGATGGCTTCCCAGGACCTGCTCACCGTGACCCTCGAAGGTGTCGGCGGGCACGGCTCCATGCCGCACCTGACCATCGACCCGCTGGTCGCCGCCGCCAGTACGGTCATGGCCTTGCAGACGGTAGTGGCGCGCAACATCAATGCCCAGGAAGCGGCGGTGGTCACGGTCGGCGCCCTGCAAGCGGGGCAAGCGGCCAACGTGATCCCCCAGCAGGCCGTATTGCGCCTGAGCCTGCGCGCCCTCAATGCACCGGTGCGCGAGCAGATGCTGGAGCGGGTCAAGGCGATCATCCAGACCCAGGCCGAGAGCTTTGGCTGTACCGCGCAGATCGAACATCGCCCGGCCTATCCGGTACTGGTCAACCATGCCGACGAAACCGAGTTCGCCCGCCAAGTCGGCATTGCCTTGCTCGGTGAAGCGGCGGTCGACGCCAATACACCCAAGCTGATGGGCAGCGAAGACTTCGCCTGGATGCTCCAGCGCTGCCCCGGCAGCTACCTGTTTATCGGCAACGGCGTGTCGCGGCCGATGGTCCACAACCCTGCCTATGACTTCAACGACGAGATCCTGCTGACCGGTGCCGCCTACTGGGGTGCCTTGGCCGAGAGCTGGCTCAAACCGGCCTGAACCCCCTGCCTTTTTCCTGCCGCTGGACCTTTTGCTCAACAGGTTGAATGGAGTGTTCTCATGCAGACTTCAATAAAAGGCGTGTCCCGCACCCGGCAAGTGGTAGCGGCGGTGGTCGGCAACGCGCTGGAGTGGTACGACTTCATCGTCTACGGCTTTCTGGCCAGCATCATCGCCCGGCAGTTCTTCCCCTCGGACGACGAATACGCCTCGCTGTTGATGGCCCTGGCCACCTTCGGCGTGGGTTTCTTCATGCGCCCGGTGGGCGGCATCCTGCTGGGCATGTACGCCGACCGCAAAGGCCGCAAGGCCGCCATGCAACTGATTATCCGCTTGATGACCGTGTCTATCGCGCTGATCGTATTTGCCCCCAACTACGCCGCCATTGGCATGGGCGCGCCGCTGTTGATCGTGGTGGCGCGCATGCTCCAGGGTTTTGCCACGGGCGGTGAATATGCCAGCGCCACGGCATTCCTGGTGGAAAGCGCGCCGGCCCATCGCAAGGGCCTGTACGGCTCCTGGCAATTGGTCGGGCAGTGCCTGGCGGTGTTTGGCGGCGCGGCGATGGTCGCGTTGGTCACGCACTTTTTTACTCCAGAAACCCTCGACTTATGGGGCTGGCGCCTGCCGTTTGTGTTCGGCCTGCTGATCGGCCCGGTGGGCTTGTGGATTCGCCGGCATATGGAAGACCCGGAGGAATTTATCGAGGCGCGCAAACAGGCTACCGGCCCGGCGCCGAGCCTGATGACGGTGCTGCGTGAGCATCGGCGCAGCATCCTGGTGAGCATGGGCCTGGCCTGTGGCGCGACGGTGTCCTTCTACGTGGTGCTGGTGAATATGCCGACCTTCGCCCACAAGAACCTGGGCCTGCCCCTGGACCAGGTATTGATGGTGCAGATGTTCGCCGTGGCGCTGATGACCGTGGTGATTCCGCTGTCTGGCCTGCTGTCCGATCGCCTGGGGCGGCGGCCGGTGTTGATGGGCTTCACCCTGGCGTTTTTCGTGATGGTTTACCCGCTGTACGTGTGGGTCGCGGCGGCGCCGTCCATTGAGCGGTTGCTGGTGATGCAAGTGATGTTGTGCATCGCCATCGGCGGCTTCTTCGGCCCGGCGCCGACGGCCCTGGCCGAGCAGTTTCCCATCGAGGTGCGCTCCACCGGGGTGTCAGTGGCCTACAACGTGGCGGTGATGGTGTTTGGTGGCTTTGCTCCGCTGATCGTCACCTGGCTAAGCAAAGAGCTGGGCACCCCGGTGGCCCCGGCGTTTTATGTGCTGTTCGCTTGCGTCCTGACGCTGCTGGGCACTTACTGCATGCATGAGGCGCCGAGGGCCGCAGCACCGGCGCGCTTTACCAAGGGAGTGAAACCTTGAACATTGTTGAGCTCGATGCAATTGCGTTGTCCCAGGCGATCCACGCCCGGCAGGTGTCGTGTCACGACGTGATGCAGGCTTATCTGGCGCAGATTGCGCGTTTCAACCCGTCGGTCAATGCCCTGGTGTCGTTGCGCGACGAAGAGCACGTGCTGGCCGAGGCCCGGGCCTGTGACCGAGAGCTGGACCAGGGCCGCTCCCGTGGCTGGATGCATGGCATGCCCCAGGCGATCAAGGATCTGGCGGCAACCAAGGGTTTGCGCACGACCATGGGCTCGCCACTGTTCGCCGAACAGGTGCCCGCTGAAGACGCCATCGCCGTGGCGCGGGTGCGGGCCAGTGGCGCGATTATCATCGGCAAGAGCAATGTGCCTGAATTCGGCCTGGGCTCGCAGACCTACAACAGCGTGTTCGGCACCACCGGCAATGCCTACGACCCCGCCTTGGTGGCCGGCGGCAGCAGCGGCGGGGCGGCGGTAGCCTTGGCGTTGCGCATGCTGCCGGTGGCCGACGGCAGCGACATGATGGGCTCGCTGCGCAACCCGGCGGCGTTCAATAACGTGTTTGGCCTGCGCCCGTCCCAGGGCCGCGTGCCCCATGGGCCGGCGCCGGAGCTGTTTGTCCAGCAGTTGGCCACCGAAGGCCCGATGGGCCGCAGTGTGGCGGATGTGGCGCGGTTGTTGAGTATCCAGGCGGGCTTCGATGCGCGGGTGCCGTTGTCGCTCAAGGACGATCCGAGCGTATTCGGCGTGCCGCTGGCCCGCGACTTCAAGGGCGCGCGCCTGGGGTGGCTGGGGGATTACAACGGCTATCTGCCGATGGACGATGGCGTGCTTGGCCTGTGTGAATCAGCCCTCGGCGATTTCAGTGCGTTGGGCTGCGAAGTGGAAGGCTGCCAGCCGGACTTTTCCATGGAGCGCCTGTGGCACACCTGGCTGGTGCATCGTCATTGGCTGGTGCAGGGCGCGCTGGGGGCTGCGTATGCCGACCCGCAAAAACGTGGGTTGCTCAAGCTGGAAGCACAGTGGGAAGTGGAGGGCGGCCTGCAGCTGAGCGCAGCGGATGTGTATCAGGCCTCGTTGGCGCGCAGCGAGTGGTACCGCGCCCTGGCCAAGTTGTTCGAGCGTTACGATTTTCTGCTGTTGCCCAGTGCCCAAGTGTTCCCTTTCGATGCACAACAGCACTGGCCGCGCGTCGTTGGAGGGCGAACCATGGACACCTATCACCGCTGGATGGAGGTAGTGATCGGCCCGACATTGGCCGGCCTGCCGAGCATGAGTGTGCCGGTGGGCTTCAACCTCCAAGGCTTGCCCATGGGCCTGCAAATCATCGGCCCGGCCCAGGCGGATCGCGCCGTACTGCAACTGGCCTACGCCCATGAGCAACTGACGCATTGGGTCCAGCGCCGCCCTCCGCAATGCTTGAGGGCGAACGCCTGAGGGGAGGGCGGCCTGTATCTTGCTGTGAAATTCGATCATCCATCAGCAACCGGGAGATCAGCCATGGGCAGCAACGCCGACACGGGGACTGTGCGTTCAGTGGAGCGGGCACTGGCCATCATTGAGTTGCTCGGCGAGCACCAGGCCCTGGGGCTTGAGGAGCTGCATTACCTGACGCGCCTGCCCAAGGCCACGGTGTCGCGGATGTTGCTGACCTTGCAGGAGCAGGGCTGGATCTACCGTGGCCTGAGCGACCGGCGTTATCGCATCAGCGCCCAGCGTTTGTTCGGCGATACCCAGCAACGTTTCAAGCGCCGCCTGGTGGAGTGTGCGGCGCCGTGGCTGCTGGAACTCAGCGAGCGCACCGGGTTGGTGGCGGACTTGTCGAATTTCGACGGCGAGCGCCTGGAAGTCATGGAAAGCGCGATCCCCACGGTGCTGCGCAAGCTCTACCCCAACAACTGCCAGATCGTCGGCCAGCATGCCAGCCTGTTCCATTCGGCCATGGGCAAGGCGTGCCTGGCCGAGTTGGCGGCGGATGAAGTCCAGCGCCTGGCCAGCCGCGAGCATGTGCCGGCCGACGATCAGTACCGTGCGTGCGAGCAATCCCAGCACCAGGGGTTTGGCCAGCGTACCGAAGGGTACTGGGAGTATCCGGTGCGCTTGCCGTTCCTGATCCGCGCGGTGGCGCTGCCAGTGCGGGCCAATGGGCGGCTGGTGGGGAGCATGGCGTTGCATTGGCCGATGCACCAGGCGCCGGTGGAACGGGTGTTGAGTCTGCATCTGGCTAGCCTGGAGGCGACCGTGCAAGGCGTGCAGCACGCACTGGCCTGATGCCGGATCGGGCTTGTGTGGGAGCGGGCTTGCCCGCGATAGCGGTGGGTCAGTCAACTATCTATTAACTGACCCTCTGCTATCGCGGGCAAGCCCGCTCCCACATTTAAATTGCCGGGGCCGTTAGATTGCGTGCGGCAAGCCGGCCAGTTAATGTTCGGGCAGGTTTTTCTCCGTGCGAGTGTTCAATGTTCAACACATCCATCCTCAAGCCCCTGGCGCTCTTGCTGCTGGCCGCTGCCGCCGTGCCTGTGCAGGCCGCCTGGTACCTGGATAACGAATCCTCAAGGCTGTCGTTCGTCACCACCAAAAACACTGACCTGTCTGAAGTCCAGCGCTTCCTGGTGCTGCACGGCAAGGTCGACGACAAAGGCGCGGCACAGTTGGAAGTCGAGCTGGAGTCGATCAACAGCGGCATTCCGCTGCGCGACGAGCGCATGCGCAACGACCTGTTCCAGATCAAGACCCACCCCGATGCGCTGATCAACGCACAAATCAACCTGCAACCTATCAACGACCTGGCCACCGGCGCGCAGTTGGAGTTGCGCCTGCCGCTCTCGGTCACCCTGCATGGCAAGACCCAGACCTACAACGCCGAACTGCTGGCGACACGCCTGGATGACCGGCGTTTCCAGGTGGTGACCCTGGAGCCGCTGGTGTTGCACGCCAAGGATTTTGACTTGCTCTCTGGCGTAGAGACTTTGCGCAAGGCTGCCGGGCTGGACGCGATCAGCCTGTCGGTGCCGGTGGGTGCGGTGCTGATTTTCACGGCGCGCTGACATGAGCGGCGCGGTGTTCCCCTGGCGCAGCGCCAACCGCTTCGAATTGCTGATCGACGGCCCGAACTTTTTCCCGCAGATGCTGGTGGCGATCGCCCGCGCCGAACGCCAGGTGGAGCTTGAGCTGTATCTGGTGGAGGCGGGTGCCTGTGCCGAGCAGATGGTCAAGGCGCTGGTGCAAGCGGCCGAGCGTGGGGTCCAGGTGCGCTGCCTGTTCGATGACTACGGCAGCCTGGCATTTACCCTGGGCCTGCGGCGCCGCTTGACCGATGCCGGGGTGGAGCTGCGCTTCTACAACCGCCTGCGCTGGCGCCGTTGGATGCGCAACCTCTACCGCGACCACCGCAAGCTGCTGCTGGTCGACCAGAGCATCGCCGTGGTGGGCGGCACCGGGGTCACCGATGAGTTCTGGACGCCCGGGCAGGACACCTGTGAGTGGCACGAAGTCATGGTGCAAATCAGCGGCCCGCTGGTGCTCGACTGGCAAGCCCTGTTCGACCGCCAGTGGCGGGTCAACGACCACCGCCGTGCCTGGAAGCCAGCCACGCATTTTGGTTTGCCGCGCCTGCCCAAAGTGCCGGCGACCGGCCCGGGCCTGGGGCGGGTGGCGTATGCCGACGCGGGCCAACATCGGGACATTTTGCAATCGCTGATCCGCGCCCTGAACAGCGGCCAGCGCCGTATCTGGCTGGCCACGCCGTACTTCTTGCCCACCTGGGGTGTACGCCGGGCCCTGCGCCGCGCAGCCGGGCGCGGTGTGGATGTACGCCTGCTGCTGACCGGGCCGCGCACCGACCATCCTTCGGTGCGCTACGCCGGGCACCGTTATTACCCGCGCCTGCTCAAGTCCGGGGTGCAGATCTTCGAATACCAGCCCTGTTTCCTGCACCTGAAGATGGTGCTGGTGGACGATTGGGTGAGCATCGGCTCGTGCAATTTCGATCACTGGAACCTGCGCTTCAACCTGGAGGCCAACCTGGAAGCCTTGGATCCGGAGTTGACGTTGGCGGTGGCGGGCAGCTTCGAGCGCGATTTTGCCCAAAGCCAGGCGGTCAGCCTGGAGGCATGGAAGGCCCGGCCATTGTGGCGGCGGGTCAAACAGCGGGTGTGGGGCTGGATTGATCGGTTGGTGGTCAACCTGCTGGATCGAAGAGGTTAGGGAGCACACCCCCAATCCAATGTAGGAGCTGGCTTGCCTGCGATGGCGGCACCTCGGTCTATCAGTGCCACCGAGGTGTTGCCATCGCAGGCAAGCCAGCTCCCACATACCGCTTCAAATCAAAGCAGTTCGAAACTCTGCTGCTGCACGTCCTGGGAGTCCAGGCCGATCTGCACATTGAACTGGCCAGGTTCGGCCGCGAACTTGAGCTGGGTGTTGTAGAACTTCAAGTCATCCTCGGTAATGCTGAAGTGCACCACCTTCGATTCGCCGGCCTTGAGCAGGATCTTCTGGAAGTTCTTCAACTCCTTGATCGGGCGGATCATCGAGCCGGCCACGTCCTGGATGTACAACTGCACCACGGTTTCGCCATCCACCTTGCCGGTGTTTTTCAGGGTGACACTGGCGTCGAGCTTGCCGGTCTTGTTCAGGGTGGTGGACGACAGCGCCATGTCCGACAGGCTGAAGCGGGTGTAGCTCAGGCCATAACCGAACGGATACAGCGGGCCTGTGGTGTCATCGAAGTACTGCGAGGTGTAGTTGCCCGGTTTGCCCGGCGTGAATGGCCGGCCAATGGTCAGGTGGTTGTAGTAGGTCGGAATCTGCCCCACGGAGCGTGGGAAGGTGATCGGCAGCTTGCCCGAGGGGTTGTAGTCACCGAACAGCACGTCGGCAATCGCATTGCCGCCTTCGGTACCGGCGAACCAGGTTTCCAGGATCGCGTCGGCTTGCTGGCTCTCTTCGAGGATCGACAGCGGCCGGCCGTTCATCAGCACCAGGACCAGCGGCTTGCCCGTGGCTTTCAAGGCCGTGATCAGGTCGCGCTGGCTTTGCGGGATGTTCAGGTCGGTACGGCTCGATGACTCGTGGGACATGCCACGGGACTCGCCCACGGCGGCTACCACCACATCGGCGTTTTTCGCGGCCTTGACCGCTTCGTCGATCAGTACCTGGGCCGAGCGTGGGTCATCCACCACTTCCGGAGCATCGAAATTGAGGAAGTTGAGGTAGTCCACCACCGCCTTGTCGCTGGTGATGTTGGCGCCACGGGCGTAGATCACTTTGCCCTGTTCACCGATCACCGCGTTCATGCCGTCCAGCAGGGTCACCGATTGCGCAGGTTTACCGGCGGCGGCCCAACTGCCCATCATGTCGATGGGCGCCTTGGCCAGCGGGCCGACCAGGGCGATGGTCGCGGATTTCTTCAGGGGCAGGGTGTCGTTCTGGTTTTTCAGCAACACCAGGCTGCGCCGCGCAACGTCGCGGGCTTCGCTGCGGTGCAGGCGGCTTTCGGCATAGGTGTCGGCCGGATCGTCCTCGGCCTTGCCGATACGCAGGTACGGGTCGGCAAACAGGCCCATGTCGTACTTGGCACCGAGCACTTCACGCACGGCGTTGTCGATGTCTTTTTGCTCGATCTCGCCGGATTTCAGCAGCCCTGGCAACTCCTTGCCGTAGAGCTGGTCGTTCATGCTCATGTCGATGCCGGCCTTGATCGCCAGCTTGGCCGCTTCGCGACCGTCCTTGGCGACGCCGTGCTTGATCAGTTCGAAGATCGCACCGTGGTCGCTCACGGTCAGGCCCTTGAAGCCCCACTCTTTACGCAGCAGGTCGTTCATCAGCCAGGTGTTGGCGGTGGCGGGCACGCCGTTGATCGAGTTCAACGCCACCATCACGCCGCCGGCGCCGGCCTTGATCGCTGCGTGGTAGGGCGGCAGGTAGTCCTGGTACATCTTGACCGGGCTCATGTCGACCACGTTGTAGTCGCGCCCGCCTTCCACCGCGCCGTACAGGGCGAAGTGCTTGACGCTGGCCATGATGCTGTCGGCCTGGGCCGGGCTCGGGCCCTGGAAGGCCTTGACCATCACTTCGCTGATGCGCGACACCAGGTAGGTGTCTTCGCCGAAGCCTTCTGAGGTGCGGCCCCAGCGGGCGTCGCGGGAGATATCGACCATCGGCGCGAAGGTGATGTCGAGGCTGTCTGCCGCCGCTTCTTTAGCGGCAATGCGCCCGGAGCGGCCGATGGCGTCCATGTCCCAGCTTGAGGCCAGGGCTAGGCTGATCGGGAAAATGGTGCGGTGGCCGTGGATCACGTCATAGGCGAAGAACATCGGGATCTTCAAGCGGCTGCGCATGGCCGCGTCCTGCATCGGACGGTTTTCCGGGCGGGTGATGGAGTTGAACGTGCCACCAATGCGCCCGGCGGCGATTTCCTTGCGGATCATCTCGCGCGGCATTTCCGGGCCGATGCTGATCAGGCGCAATTGGCCGATCTTTTCATCCAGGGTCATCTGCCCGAGCAGGTCGCTGACGAACGCGTCCTTGTCCTTAAGCGCAGCGGGCTTGGTCTCGGCAACGACGGAGTGACTGGCCAGAGTGGCAACAAGGCCCAGCAAACACAGCTTTTTCATGAATATCCTTTTTCGGCGTACTGCGCAGCGTCACGTAAACACTGCTCGGCCAAAATGTGGGGAGCGACTATTGTTGTTCGGGTGTTGTGTGGGTAAATACCGCACACTTGCGGGCTCTTTATGAACTATCCATAAAGAAGGGCATCTTTTAGCTGATTGGCTCGCTGTAATCCAGTAGTGGCGGATTATGCCCCAAGCGCGTGATGTATAGGGTCAGTCGTCAAATTCCATAAGGTTGGTCAGGAGACACACCATGCAAGCAGCACAGACTATTCGATGGGGCTGGAAAGCCGCGGCCCTGCTACTGATCAGCAGCGTGCTGAGCGGTTGCGGCATCAACAAGATCCCGACCCTGGACGAACAGGTCAAGGCGGCCTGGGCCCAGGTGCAGAACCAGTATCAACGGCGCGCCGACCTGATCCCCAACCTGGTCGAAGTGGTCAAGGGCTACGCGGCCCATGAGCAGGACACTCTCACCGCCGTGATCGAAGCGCGCGCCAAGGCGACCTCGATCCAGGTCGATGCCAGCACCCTCGACAACCCGGAAAAACTCAAGCAGTTCCAGCAAGCCCAGGAAGGCCTGAGCGGTGCCCTCAGCCGCCTGATGGTGGTGTCTGAACGCTATCCGGACCTCAAGGCCAACCAGAACTTCCTGGCCCTGCAATCGCAGCTTGAAGGCACCGAAAACCGCATCAGCGTGGCCCGTCGCGACTTTATCGCCGCCGTGCAGGCCTTCAACACCGAGATCCGCACGTTCCCTGGCCGCCTGTGGCACAGCGTGATGTACAGCGACTTGCCGGTGCGCGCCAACTTCGAGGCCACCAGTGCCGATGCCGATAAAGCGCCACAAGTGAAATTCTGATGACCCTGCGTGCTGGGTGGCTGGCAGCGCTGCTGCTGGCCGTGAGCCTGACTGTCCAGGCGGCGCCGGATTTTCCGGCGCTGACCGGACGGGTGGTCGACAACGCGCAGATGATCGACCCGCCGGTGCGTGCGCAACTGAGCCAGCAATTGCAGGCGCTGGAGCAGACCAGCGGCGACCAGATCGTGGTGGTCACGGTGCCCGACCTGCAAGGCCTGCCCATTGAAGACTTCGGTTATCAACTGGGTCGGCACTGGGGCATCGGCCAGAAGGGCAAGGACAACGGTGCGCTGTTGATTGTGGCTCGCGACGAGCGCCAGTTGCGCATCGAAGTGGGCTACGGCCTGGAAGGCGTACTCACCGATGCGCAGTCGTGGGTGATCATCAACCAGGTGATTGCGCCCAAGTTCAAGGCGGGCAATTTCACCCAGGGCATCAGCGACGGCGTGGCCGCCATGATCCAGGTGGTTGGTGGCGAGCCGCTGGCCGTGCCGGCCCATGTGGCTGATCCCAACTTCGCCAAGGACAACCCGGTATTCTCCATCGGCTTGTTCATTCTGTTGCTGGTGGTGTTGTGGCTGTGCAACCGCATGGGCCTGCCGGTAGGCGCCATTTTGCTGGCGATTCTCAGCAGCAGTGGGCGTGGCGGCGGCGGTGGCGGGGGCGGTGGCTTCAGGGGCGGCGGTGGCGGTTTTGGCGGCGGCGGGGCTTCGGGTGGCTGGTAATGACAATAACTAAAGAGCATCTACAACCATGGCTTTACTGACAGAACACGAGCAGCGCCAAGTGGCCGAAGCGATCGCCAGGGTCGAGCAACAGACCGACGCCGAACTGGTGACCGTGCTGGCCGCCCGCGCCGACGACTACGCCTACATCCCGCTGCTGTGGGCCAGTGTGGTGGCGTTGGTGGTGCCGGGGATCGTGCATTACCTGTCGGGCTGGTTGACCATGCACACGCTGCTGCTGGCGCAATGGGCGACGTTCATTGTGCTGTGCCTGGTGTTCCGCCTGCCGGCCATCACCACCCGCCTGATCCCGCGCTCGGTGCGGCATTGGCGCGCGTCGAACCTGGCACGCCGGCAGTTCCTGGAGCAGAACCTGCACCACACCCTGGGCAGCACCGGGGTACTGATTTTTGTCAGCGAGGCCGAGCGTTACGTGGAGATCCTGGTGGATGACGGGATTTCCCAGCGCCTGGATGACAGCAGTTGGGATGCCATCGTCAAGACGTTTACCCAGCAGGTGAAACAGGGGCAGACGTTGACCGGGTTTATCACGTGCATCGAGGCCTGTGGCGAACTGCTCAAGGTGCATGTGCCGCAGACCCACACCCGTAACGAACTGCCCAACCGCCTGATCGTCCTCAAGTAACCGGTGGGGGCTGCCACACAAGCCAGCCCCCACATTTTGAATTGTGCTGACCGTTGGGCAAATTACTCCGTGCCCTGAGCCCCCATCCCCCCTAAAATGCCCGGCATTCCCTGCCCGAGGCGTTTTTGTTCATGTCTGTCACCCCTAAACCGGCCACCCCCGCGCCGGATCATCACGCCCAGTTCATCGAACTGCTGCGCGCAAGCCTTGAGCAGAATGCCTTTATCAAGCTGGTGCTGGCCAAGTACGTGGGTGAAGAAGCCGAATTGCAACGCCTGATCATCAAGCCGGTGACGGTCAAGGAGCAGGCGTGCCTGTCTTTTGTCTATCGCTACAAGACCCGTGATATCACCAAGAATTTCCCCCTCGAAGACGCCGTCGCGACGCTTGCCGCGCTGTTGCCAGCCTCGTTCAAGAACGCCCATCTGCTGTCGTTGACCGACGAGGCGCAGCTGGAATACAGCAAGAAGAACAAAAGCTCGCTGTTCAAGAGCAAACCCCAGCAACTGCGTGAAGCACCGTCGGCCGAACACAACCGCGAGAAAAACCGCTTCCTTGACCTGACGCGGCCGTTTCTCGCCGACCTGGGCGTGACCAACGCCAAGCACGAGCTGATCCCGGCGATGTCGCGCAAGTGGAAGCAGATCAACAAGTTCATCGAGGTGTTCAGCCATGCGCTGACCTCATCCCCCTTGCAACTGGACCGGCCAGTGCGGGTCGCGGATTTTGGTTCGGGCAAGGGCTACCTGACGTTCGCCATCCACGACTACCTGCGCAACACCCTCAAGGCCGACGGCCAGGTGACGGGTGTGGAGTTGCGCGAAGACATGGTCACCCTGTGCAACAACGCCGCCGCCCGCCTGGAACACCCGGGGCTGGTGTTCAAGTGCGGTGATGTGCGCAGCGTGGCGCCCAGCGAGCTGGACGTGATGATCGCCCTGCATGCCTGCGACATCGCCACCGACTATGCGATTCATACCGGCATCCGTTCCGGGGCGTCGATCATCATGTGCTCGCCGTGCTGCCACAAACAGATCCGCTTGCAGATCCAGAGCCCAGCGCTGCTCAAGCCGATGCTGCAATATGGCCTGCACCTGGGCCAGCAGGCGGAAATGGTCACCGACAGCCTGCGCGCGTTGTTCCTGGAAGCCTGTGGCTATGAGACCAAGGTGTTCGAGTTCATCTCCCTGGACCACACCAACAAGAACAAGATGATTTTGGCGGTCAAGCGTGCCGAGCCTTCGGATAACGCGCAGTTGCTGGAGAAAATCCGCGAATTGAAGGCGTTCTACCAGATCAGCGAGCACTGCCTGGAAACCCTGCTACGCGCCGATAACTACCTGCCCTGAAGACAATGTAGGAGCGGGCTTGCCCGCGATGACGGAGTGTCAGTCGATATAGTGGGCGGCTGAACCACCGCTATCGCGGGCAAGCCCGCTCCCACATTTAGAGTGTATGCGGCTTGGCCGGCTGCACAGCCGTCTTGCGCCCCAGCATCACCGTCACGATCACCCCGCAGGCAAACAGCCACGTAATCGGCTCGATGTGCTCACCAAAAAACAGCGCGGAAAAGGCGATGGTGAAGAAGATTTGCAGCAGCTGGATCTGGCTGACCCGCGCGATTCCGCCCATGGCCAGCCCGGCGTACCAGGCAAAGAACCCCAGGAACTGCGAAAACAGCGAGACGTAGCCAAACGCCCACCAGGTGCGGGCCGAAATCGCGCCTTCGTGTTGCAGCGCCAGGTACGCCACCGGCCCGATCAACAGCGGCGTCGACAGCACCAGTGCCCAGCAGATCACCTGCCAGCCGCCCATCTCCTTGGCCAACCGGCCGCCTTCGGCATAGCCCAGGCCACCCACGGCAATTGCCCCAAGCATCAGCAAATCACCGGCCTGGATGCTACCGGCGCCGCTGATCAGCGCATAACCAAGCACCAACGCACTGCCCAGCGCCGCGCAGGCCCAGAAGGCTTTTGATGGCCGTTCATGGGACAACCACGCCGCATACAGCGCCACGCACAGAGGTTGCAGGCCGTTGACCAGGGCGCCGTGGGAGGCGGGCAGGGTTTGCATGGCCCAGGCCGACAACACCGGGAAGCCGAGGATCACCCCGGCAATCACCAGGCTCAGGCCGCGTACCTGGCGCCAGGTCGGCCAGGCTTCGCGACGCCACAGCAACAGCAAGGCTGCCGGCACCGCCGCGAACAAGGCGCGGCCCAGGCCATTGAGCAAAGGATGGATTTCCTGCACCACGATGCGGGTAAAGGGCAGGGTCAGGCTGAAGATGATGACGCCGAGCAGGCCTAAGGCCATGCCGGTGTTTTCGCGCGAGTTCATGGGAGCAACCGGATCGGATGGGCTGGAAGAGGCTGCCCATCTAGCCACAAAGCCCGCACGGCGCGGGCTTACAGCTGGGTGCAGATTGAACCGTACAGTTCCCGTAGGAGCCGGCTTGCCACAACAGGCCTGTCTGCTTGGATTTATGCGTTTCGGCAAGCCGGCTCCTACAGCGTTAGAAGAACCGCGTTACGCTGATCTTGGCATTGCGTCCGACGCTGGTGGCGCTGTCGCCACTCAAGGCCGGCATGTAGCTGCGGTTGAACAGGTTGTCGACGGTGAAGTTGACTTCGGTCCCCTTGAGGTACGGCTGTTGCGGTGTCCATTTGGCGAACAGGCCCTGGGTGTCGTAGCTGGCGTTGGGGTACTGGTCGTAGAAGCTGTCGCCGAAGCCGCTGTTCAGGCCGCTTGAATATTTGTCGCTGGGCAGGCGATCGGTCTTGCGCACGAACTGGCCTTGCCAACCCACTTGTGCGTCCCAGGCAGGAATCTTGGTGCCCAGCATCGCGACCCATTTGGCCGGTGGAATGTCACGGGCCCACACGTGGATGTCGGTCGCCCACGGGTTGGTGTAGGGGTTTTCGCGTTTGCCGGTGGCCCATGAGTAGCTCAGGGAGCCGAACAGGTAAGTCGAGTCGTAGTAGCCTTCGAGCTCGAAGCCCTTGATGGTCATGCTGCCGACGTTGCGGTAGTTGGTCTTCGACGCTGCGTCGGTGCAGACCTTGGCGATGGAGCCTTCCATGTAGTTCTGTTGCTGGCAGCCGAGGCCGGTGGCCTTGAAAATTTCGTCTTCGATCTTGTTGTGGAACAGCGTGCTGCGCAGTTGCAGGCTGTCGCCGCTGGCAATCACGTTGGCGAAGTTGGTGATGTTGCCCACGGTGATGGCAGTGATGCGTTCCGGGTCGAGGTTGCGGCTGGTGGAGGTGCGGCTGCCCAGGCCTTGGACTTCGTATTGTTCGTCGATCACCGGCGCGCGCCAGGTCTTGCTCCAGTTGGCGAACATCACCACGTCCGGGGTGACCTTCCAGAACGCTGCCAGGCGCGGCGACCAGCCGGCATAGGTGCGGTCGCTGTAGTCGTGGCCGAAGGCCGGGTCGGGGTTGCTGTAGTACGGCGCGTCGTTGGCTTTGCCACGGTTGACCACGTGGTCATACCGCAGGGATGGGGTGATGGTCACGTCGCCCAGGGTTACGGCGTCCTGGATGTAGAACGCATGGGTGTCGACCTTGCCGTGGGGCATGAACGCCGGTTGGAAATGCCCGTAGTTGTACTCAGGCGTGTCGTACTTTTCACCGGGCATCCAGCTTTCGGTATCGCGGATGTGCTTGCGGATCTGCACGCCGGTGGTCAAGGCATGGTCCAGCGGGCCCGTGTTGAAGAGGCTGATGTTGCGCAGTTCGAGAATCTTGTCGGTGTAGGCGGTGTCCATCTTGCGCCCGCCCGTGGATAAGCTCGTCACGGCCGTGGCATCGCGTGTGTCGGTCTGGTCGGTGTTGGACTCCGAATAGCTGAGCTTCATGTCGATCAGCGGGTTACCCAGGGGCTGGTATTCGTACTTGCCCGACCAAGTGGTATCGACGGTGTGGCGGTTGGCCAGGAACCGTCTGACGGCAGCGTCATAGCCATAGCGGTCGATATCGGCCTTGCGCGGTGGCGATGGGTAACTCCTGGCCGAAAACGGCGTCCAGCGTTCGCTGTTGGCCCGGGAGTAGGAGAAACCGAGGCTGTGCTCATCGGTGAGGTACATGTTCAGTTTGAACAGTTGACCGTCCACATCTTGTGCGCTGTTGGGCAGGCGCTGCGGGTTGATCGGGTAGTCCTTGCTGTCGTAGTCGCGTTTGTCGGCCAGCTTCATGTCGCCGCCGTCGCGCTTGGTCAGGTAGGCCAGGGCGTCGATGCGACCGTCGTCGGTGCGGCCATACACGGCACCGCTGTAGACCTGTTCGTGGTCGTTGCTGGCATACCCATACTTGAGCATCGCACCGCTGTTGCGTCCGTCCTTGAGCAGGTCCGGCGCATCCTTGGTGACCATGTTGACCGTACCACCGAAGCCACCGTTGCCGGTGAAGGCCGAGTGCGGGCCTTTTTCCACCTCGACGCTCTTGATCATCTCGGGCTCGATAAACACGGTACCTTGCTGATAGCGCTCGAAACCGCTTTTGGCCGCGCCATCGACGGTCATCGGCACGTCTTCGGCCTCGCCCATCCCGCGAATGTTGATGATCTGTCCGCCAGGCTTCATCGAGCCGCCCATGGTCACGCCCGGCAGCGTCTGCACCAGGCTGGCGATGTTGTTGGGCTGCAGGCGGTCGATATCGGCCTGGGACAGGGTCGAGCGGCCGACGGTGCTGGCATCGACTTGGTTGCCGGTGCCGATCACGCTCAAGGCGTCCAACTGTACGCTGGTACTGTTGGTGGTGCGGCTTTCTTCGGGACGCACGACATAGGTGCTACCGACCTTGATCAGGGTGAACTCGCCGGTCTTAAGCAGGGTGCGGATCGCTACTTCGGGGGTGTAATCACCGTTGATCGCGGGTGCCTGGACATTTTTCAGCAGGTCCTCATCGAACAGCAGCTGGATTTTCGCCTGTTGCGCCACCTGGCTCAGGGATGTTGCCAGCGGTTGGGCCGGCAGTTGCAGTTTGAGCGACTCGGCCTGGGCCGTGAGGCTGACGGCCAGGCAGGCGGCGATGAGTGTCGGTCGAAGAGACAGGTGCAGGGCAAGGCAAGGCGCGCGAAACATGAAATCCCCCAAGGCGGCTAAATAGCCAAAAAAGGCATGCGTATCAAACGCAGACCGGAGGAAGACGCGGCAGGAAAAAAAATCCTCACATGCGAATGCAAAATATTCTCAAATGGCGCTACTTACGTGCTTCGATACGGACCCTGCCGTCGGCCAGGGGCACGGTTTTCACCGGCAGCAAGGCAGGCAGTGCGTTGAGCAGCGCGTCCGGGTCGTTGACATCGAGATTGCCGGAAACCTTCAGTTGCGCCACTGGGCCATCGGCCAACACCACGGCCTTGGGCCGATACAGGCTCAGCTCATCCAGCAGGCTGGCCAGCTCGCGGTTGCGAAAGGACAAGTGGCCGCTGCGCCAGTCGGCGACTTCGCCAGCGGCCAGGGTTTGCTGCTGCATGGAGCCCTTGGCGTAGCTGTAGGTCGCCCGTTGTTGAGCGCTGAGCAGCACGGCGCTGGCGTTCTGGTCGGGGGCGAAGGCGACGGTCCCGTGGGCCACGCTGACCACCAGTTGCTGCTGGCTGCGACGCACGTCAAACGCGGTGCCCACCACCCGCACGTCGGCCTCGCCCGCGCGCACGAACAGAGGCCGCTCCTTGTCGGGCGCCACCTCCACGTACAACTGGCCTTGGTCCAGGTGAATCACGCGGCGATGGGCATCGAAGTCCACCCGTAAGCGGGTGCTGGCGTTGACGTACAAGGTGCTGCCATCCGGCAGGTCCAGGGTGCGCATGCCTTTGGCCTGCGCCGCGACCTCGGTGTGATAGAGCCCACGCGGGGCCCCCAGGTTGCTGGCGAGTAAAGCGCAGACCAGCGCGGCAGCCACCGCCAGCGCCGGGCGCCAAGGCGCGGGTTTGCGCGTGGGCAGGGGCAGGGGTTTGTTCAGTTGCTGCAGTTCGCCAAGGTCGGCCCACAGCTGTTCGAATTCGGCGTAGGCGCGCGCATGGGCCGGCACGGCGTGCCAGGCGGCGAAGGCCTTGCGGTCCTGCGTGCCAACTTCGTTGCGATTGCGTGCAAACCAACTGGCTGCCTGGGCATCGATGGTGTCGTGCTCATCAATTCCGTGGCCGTCGCGGGTGCTCAAGCGGGTCATTCTGGCTGCTCCTTGCCCGGGTCTTTTTGAAGTCGCTGCTTGCAGTGCAGCAGGGCAAAGGCGATGTGCTTTTCCACCATGCTGATCGAAACGCCCATGCGCTCGGCGATCTGCGCCTGGCTCAGGCCTTCGAAGCGGTGCAGCATAAGGGCTTCTCGCCTGCGGGGCGAGAGTTCGGCGAGGACTTCTTTCAACTGTTCCAGGCGTTGGATGCGTTGAGCGGCGGCCATGGGATCGTTTTGCTCGTCGGTGACAGGCTCGGCGTCCCATTCGGCCTGTTGATGGTGGCCGCTGTGCCGCACCTTCTGTTTGCGCCAATGGTCACGCAACAGGTTGCGTGCCATCTGAAACAGAAAGGCCCGTGGCTGCTCGACCTTGGTCCGGTCGTTGTAGTCCAGCCATTGGGTAAAGACATCCTGGGTCATGTCCGCCGCGTCGCTGGCGTTGTCCGTGCGTTTGCGCAGGTAATGCAGGATGTCTGCATAAAACCCGCGAAAGGCGTCGGCCGACAACGGGTCGGGCTTGAAACGAGACATGGATATCCTTCTTGACGCAGCACGCTGCAGAAAAGTCGCGAATGATATCGAGAACTATTGCTATTTGTCTCCGTAAATTTAAAGACCCGTGCGATCCAATGTGGGAGCGGGCTTGCTCGCGAAAGCGGTGTATCAGTCGATAAATGTATTGGCTGATCGACCGCATTCGCGGGCAAGCCCGCTCCCACAGGGTTGTGGTTTAGCTCAACGAGCCCAGCAGTTTCTGCAACTGCGCGTGGCCCGCCATGTCCAGCGGGAACACCGGCAGTCGCGGATCACCCACCTCCAGCCCGGTCATGCGCAAACCTGCCTTGATCGTCGCCGGCAAGCCACCCTTGAGGATAAAGTCCAGCACCGGCAACTGACGATAGAACAGCTCCCGCGCTCGGTTGAGGTCATTGGCCAGTACCGCCTGGTACAGGTCCAGGTTGAGCTGTGGGATCAGGTTCGGCGCAGCGGTGCACCAACCCTTGGCCCCGGCGGCGAAGGCTTCCAGGGCCAGGGGGTTGCAGCCGTTGTAGAACGGCACCTGGCCTTCGCCCTGGCGGTACAGCTGGTGCATGCGCTGGATATCGCCGGTGCTCTCCTTGACCATCGTCACGTTATCAACGCTGTTGACGATCCGCAGGATCAGCTCCACGGACATATCCGTGCCGCTGGTGGCCGGGTTGTTGTAGAGCATGATCGGCACGCCGACGCTATCGCCAATGGCCGCGTAGTGCGCAAGGATCTGCGCTTCACTGAGCTTCCAGTAGGACGTCGGCAGCACCATCACCACATCAGCGCCCTCGGCTTCGGCAAAGCGCGCGCGGCGCACGGCCTTGGCGGTGGTCAGGTCGGACACGCTGACAATGGTCGGCACGCGCTTGGCGACCTTGCGGATACTGTAGGCACTGACTTCATCCCACTCGGCATCGCTCAGGTAGGCGCCTTCGCCGGTGCTGCCCAGCGGGGCGATGGCGTGCACGCCGCTGTCGATCAGGCGGTCGATGGAGCGGCCCAGGGCGTCGAGGTCAAGGGTGCTGCCGTCGGCGCTGAACGGGGTGATGGTGTAGCCGATAATGCCGTGAATAGTTGGGGTGGACATGGAATGTCTCCGGTCGAAAAAGGCTTCAGTTCAGGCAATCGGCGTGTTGGCGCAGGTTCTGCCGAGCGTAGTAGTTGAACGCGGCGCCGTGGCGCTTGGGCTTGGAGATCCAGTCATGGGCCTCGCGTCCCAACTGCGGCAGGATCGGCTTGACGGTACCGGCGGCCATGGCCAGCAATTGCAGTTTGGCCGCCCGTTCGATCAATTGCGCGATTACACAGGCTTCTTCGATGGTGCTTCCAGTGGACAACTGGCCGTGGTGAGACAGCAGGATGGCGCGCTTGTCGCCCAGGGCCTCGGTGATGATTTCGCCTTCTTCATTACCCACCGGCACACCCGGCCAGGCTTCGAGGAATGCGCAGTCTTCATACAGCGGGCACAGGTCCATGTGCGACACCTGCAGCGGCACTTCGAGCATCGACAGTGCGGCGATGTGGGTCGGATGGGTGTGGATGATGCAGTTCACGTCCGGCCGGCCACGATAGACCCAGCTGTGAAAACGGTTGGCCGGGTTGGGCATGCCGTGGCCTTCCAACACCTCCAGGTCTTCGTTGACCAGCAGCAGGTTGCTGGCAGTGATTTCATCGAAACCCAGGCCCAGTTGCTGGGTGTAGTAGGTGCCAGGCTGCGGGCCACGGGCGGTAATCTGCCCGGCCAGGCCCGAGTCGTGGCCGTTCTCGAACAGAATACGGCAGGTCAGGGCCAGCTTTTGCCGGTCGGTCCACGTATTATCCGCCAGGGTACTTTGCATCTGGGTCAGCGCTTGCTTGACCAGTTGGTCTTTGGGGAGTGCTAATGTCTTGGCCATATCGGTGTCCTTTGGGTGGTTCAATGGACGTCGATTTGCGGGTTCCCGCTGCTCGCAAGGTCGTTGGGTTCTGCAAATGACACTAAAGAGGCTATATGACACTTTGTGTCATTGGCAAGCAATAATCATCGCATCCTGCTTGGATTAAACGCTGCGCATGTCTATCCGTTTGAAATTATTGAGAAAAAAACTCGGGGTCACCTTGGAGGCATTGGCCGAAAAATCCGGGATGACCAAGAGTTACCTGTCCAAAGTCGAACGCGGCCTGAACACCCCGTCGATTGCCGCCGCGCTGAAACTGGCCAAGGCGTTGAACGTCAAGGTCGAAGAATTGTTCAGCGAAGACAGCGTCAGCCTCGACAGCTACAGCCTGGTGCGCAGCCATGAGCGGCCTGATACCTCGCCGGGTTATGCGGTACTGGCCCATCAGGTCAGCGAGCGCAGCCTGCTGCCGTTCATCATCTACCCGCCGTCGGAGTTCAGCGACAAGACCTTCAAGGAGCATGTGGGGGAGGAGTTTTTGTTTGTGCATGAAGGCCGGGTGGAAGTGGACTTCATGAGCGAGCGGGTGCTGCTGGAGCGCGGCGATGCGCTGCATTTCAATGCGCAAAAACCCCACCGGATCCGTTCAGTGGGTGAGGTGCAGGCGCAGTTGCTGGTGGTGGTACACAGCGCCGAAGAATAGGCCTGGAACGCGGTCAATGTAGGAGCTGGCTTGCCTGCGATAGCTGAGTGTCAGTCAACACATTCGGTGCTGACACACCGCGATCGCAGGCAAGCCAGCTCCCACATTTGATCGCTTTTGGTAATGGGATCAGTGCTCGACCGGCACCGACAATGCCGGCTTGCCCAGCGCATGGCTGCGCGCCGCAAAGAACCTGAGCTCCACCTCCATCCCCTCGAACAGCGCGGCATACCGCCGCTTCTGCTGCTGGATAAACCCGTCGCTGCGGCCAAACACCGAGATCGCCAGGGTCTTGACCCGCGACCGACGAATGGCCTCCACCAAGTGCCCGTCCTGTTCGCTCAGGTGATGGCCAAAGATGCACAGCGCGCCTGCCTGCCCCAGCAACTGTTCATAGCAGAACGACAGGTAATCCGAACTGCGAATGCTCTTGAGCTTCTCGCTGCTGGGGCCTTCGTTGATAAACAGCGGCACATCGTCGAGGGTCTTGATGGTGTTGTTGATGGCAAAGCTGCTGAGCAACGTGCTGTCGGTGGACGGCAATTTACGCGCCGAGCCGTCCAGGTTGCGCACCAGATGGAGGCCACCGTGCAGGTACAGAATGCGCGTCGCGGCGGTGGCGGTGTCGCGCAGGTCAAAGCGCGAGTCGGCGCCGCGAAACAGGTCGTCGATGCCCGGTGTGTGCAGGATCGACCAGTAGTTGAGCAGGTCGTAATTGCTGGTGAACACCGTCTTGTAGCTCGCCAGTTCCTGATTGATCGTGGCCAGGGTCGAGGGCTGCACCAGGCGCCAGGGGATATGCACGGCGTGGATGCTATTGATCAGCGCTTCCTTGATCGCGTAGTAGCGATTACGTGGCGCGGCGGAGCTGACGGCCAGGGCCTTGTTGACGCGGCTGGTGGTTTTCAGGGCGCCCAGCACCTGCTCGAAGCTACGGGTCTGCATCGCGTCAAACACGCTCAATTCGGAAGCGCCCAAGGGCTTCTCTTCGACGGTGCGCGCGTTTTCAAACAGCGAGTCGTAGGCAAAATCTTCCCATACCGCACGACTGGCACCGTTGCCGATCAGGATCGCGGAAAAGGCGGTGCTGCTGCGCAGTGCGGTCCAGTCTTCAAGGGCGGCGTCGATATCCTGGAAATCCTTCATTGCGGCGGGTCTACTCAAAAACGGCTGGGCGGTGACTTTATCACGGGCGGGCGTTGATCTTGGTCAAGATGCCGCAGGCGGGTGGGGTTGATGCTGTAGGCATCAACGTATCCCCGAGGGTTCACCATGAGCAGCACGTTCTTCATTCCCGCCGTCAACATCATGGGCATCGATTGCCTCGACGAAGCCATGAGCGCGATCCGCAACTACGGTTTTCGCAAGGCGCTGATCGTCACCGACGCCGGCCTGGCCAAGGCGGGCGTGGCCCGCATGATTGCCGAGAAACTGGCGATGCAGGACATCGATTCGGTGCTCTACGACGGCGCCAAACCCAACCCCAACGTGGAGAACGTCGAGAACGGTCTGGCGTTGTTGCAGGCCAGTGGCTGCGATTTCGTGGTGTCGTTGGGCGGCGGTTCGCCCCATGACTGCGCCAAGGGTATCGCCCTGTGTGCCACCAATGGCGGGCATATCGGCGACTACGAAGGTGTCGACCAATCGAGCAAGCCGCAACTGCCGCTGGTGGCCATCAACACCACCGCCGGTACTGCCAGCGAAATGACCCGTTTTTGCATCATCACCGACGAAACCCGCCACGTGAAAATGGCCATCGTCGACCGTAACGTCACGCCATTGCTGTCGGTCAACGACCCGGCGCTGATGGTCGCCATGCCCAAGGGCCTGACCGCCGCCACCGGTATGGACGCGCTGACCCACGCGATCGAAGCCTATGTATCTACTGCCGCCAACCCGATCACCGATGCGTGCGCGATCAAGGCGATCGAACTGATCAGCGCCAACCTGCGCCTGGCGGTGCGTGACGGCAGCGACATGGCGGCCCGGGAAAACATGGCCTACGCGCAATTTCTGGCGGGCATGGCCTTCAACAACGCCTCCCTGGGTTTTGTCCACGCTATGGCCCACCAGTTGGGCGGCCTTTACGACTTGCCCCATGGCGTGTGCAACGCGGTGTTGCTGCCCCACGTGCAAAGCTTCAATGCCAGCGTCAGCGCGGCGCGCCTGAGCGACGTCGGCCGCGCCCTGGGTGTGACCGACAAACACGCCAGCCCCGAAGAAGGCGCGCAGGCGGCCATCGCAGCGATCCGCTGCCTGTCCCAGGACGTTGAAATCCCGGCCGGCCTGCGTGAGCTGGGCGCCAAGCTGCAAGACATTCCGTTGCTGGCGACCAACGCCCTCAAGGACGCCTGCGGCCTGACCAACCCACGGCGCGCTGACCAGCGGCAGATCGAGGAGATTTTCCGCAGCGCGTTTTGAGTCGAGCAGTGGCAAGCTTCAAGCGACAAGCTGTTAATCTGAGCAGCTTGTACTGCTCTTAACTTGAAGCTTGCCACCGAGGCCCACCCTTATGAGAGTTCTGCTATTTGGCGCCACCGGCATGGTCGGCCAGGGCGTGTTGCGTGAGTGTCTGCTGGCCGCTGATGTGCAGGAAGTGGTGGCGGTGGGGCGCACGGCGTTGACCCAGGAGCATGGCAAGCTGCATCAGGTGTTACACGCCGATATGTTCGACTTCCAACCCTTGGAGCATTTGCTGCAAGGCTTTGATGCCTGCCTGTTTTGCCTGGGGGTGTCGTCGGTGGGTATGGATGAAGCCACCTACACCCGCCAGACCTACGACCTGACCCTGGTCGCCGCCAGCACCCTGGCGCGGCTTAATCCGCAGATGACCTTTGTGTATGTGTCCGGCACGGGCACCGACAGCTCCGAGCAGGGCAAGGTGATGTGGGCGCGGGTCAAGGGCAAGACCGAGAATGCCTTGCTGCGCCTGCCGTTCAAGGCGGTTTACCTGTTCCGTCCGGGGATCATCCAGCCGTTGCATGGCGTGCGTTCTAAAACCCCGCTTTACCAGACAATCTACAACCTGATCGGGCCGCTGCTGTCGTTGGTGCGTCGTGTGCGGCCGGCGTGGGTCGTGAGTACTGAGACCGTCGGACGGGCGATGCTGGCGGTGGTCCGGCATGGCGCGCCGCAAGCGGTGATCGAGCCCGCCGAGATCCACCGTCTGGCCGCTGAGCGTGTGTGATGTTGTCCAAAAGCCTGATCCGTCGCCTGGATCTGATCACCTTGCAGCTGTTCGTCGCCGTGTACGAGGAGGGCACGCTGACTCGCGCTGCAGCGCGTGAATCCATTGCCGTATCGGCCGCCAGCAAGCGTCTGGTGGATCTGGAAAAAATGCTGGGCCTGACATTGTTTGTGCGCCAGGCCAAGGGCATGAGCCTCACTGCGGCGGGTGAAACCTTGTTGCATCACGGCCGGCAGATGCTGTTCAACGTGCAGAAGATGGGCCTGGAATTGGGCGAACACAGCCATGGCGTGCGCGGGTATG
Organism: Pseudomonas sp. 06C 126; assembly: GCF_001855215.1. Taxonomy (NCBI): domain Bacteria; kingdom Pseudomonadati; phylum Pseudomonadota; class Gammaproteobacteria; order Pseudomonadales; family Pseudomonadaceae; genus Pseudomonas; species Pseudomonas sp. 06C 126. Next base: position 173,700 of record NZ_MIFU01000097.1, read on the forward strand.
TGCGGATGCTGGCCAACCTGTCGGCGATCATCCAGTTCCTGCCGGAAGATTTGCGCGACTTCACCGCGCTGCATCCGCAGCTCAAGACCGACCTTGAAGAACGCCCCAGCACGGGTGTGGTTCAGGGTGTGCTCGACGGTGTGGCGGACTTGGGGATCTGCTCCAGCGATACCGATACCAAGGGCTTGTTCAGCGTGACGTATCGCCGCGACAACCTGATGGTGCTGATGCCGATGGATCACCCGCTGGCCGACCGCGAGGGGTTGTCGTTCAGCGAAACCCTGGGCTGCGATTATGTCGGCCTGCATGTCGCCAGTTCGATCAATATGCGTACCCACGCAGCGGCGCGGGAGGCCGGCAAGATGCTGCACCTGCGCATCCATGTGCCGGGCTTCGATGCGATGTGCCGCATGGTCCAGGCCCATATGGGCATCGGCATCCTGCCGCAGAAAGCCTATGAATTGTTCGGGCGCTCGCTGGGCCTGCAGGCGGTCCCGCTGACGGATGAATGGGCGGTACGCCGTTTGGTCCTGGTGGTGCGCGATGAAGCCGCGCTGTCGCCGGTCAGCCGTTTATTGTTTGAATATCTACATGCCTCTGAGGGTGCGGTCTGACGGAATGGTCTGTCGGCTCGTTCCCTGGTCGTTCGTGTTTTGCGAACGCTCGTTGCCAATTGAAGGTTGGATTTACCCCTTCACCGTCCTCTAGCCTGGGTTCACATTCCAAGCACAAGAGGTACGCCCTATGACGGCTCCCCTGAGCGGTATCAAGGTAATCGAGATCGGCACGTTGATTGCTGCGCCATTCGCCGCCCGGTTGATGGCCGAGTTTGGTGCCGAGGTGATCAAGATCGAATCCATGGGCCAAGGCGACCCGCTTCGCAAATGGCGAAAGCTGCATCAGGGCACCTCGCTGTGGTGGTATCTGCAATCGCGCAACAAGAAATCTCTGGCCCTGGACCTCAAGTCAGCCGAAGGCCTGGCGCTGGTCAAGCAGTTGCTTGGCGATACCGATGTGCTGATCGAGAACCTGCGCCCTGGCGGCCTGGAGAAACTCGGCCTGGGCTGGGACGTGTTGCATGCCCTCAACCCCAGGCTGACCCTGGTACGCATCTCCGGCTACGGCCAGACCGGGCCTTATCGCGACCGCCCGGGTTTTGGTGCAATAGGTGAAGCCATGGGCGGGATTCGCTATACCACTGGCAACCCCGATTCACCGCCGGCCCGGGTCGGGGTCAGCCTCGGCGACTCCCTGGCTTCGTTGCACGGGGTGATCGGCGCCTTGATGTCGCTGCTGCGGGTCAAGACCGGGCAGGGCGATGGGCAGGTGGTGGACGTGTCTTTGGCTGAGAGTGTGTTCAACCTGATGGAAAGCCTGGTGCCGGAATACGACATGCTCGGCCATGTTCGTGAACGCAGCGGTGGCGCCTTGCCCGGTATTGCACCGTCCAATACTTACCTGACTGCCGACGGCGCCTACGTGGTGATCGCCGGTAACAGTGACCCCATCTACAAACGGCTGATGACTGCCATTGGCCGCATCGATCTGGCCGAGGACGAGGCCTTCGCCCATAACGACGGCCGTGCGGCGCAAAGCGGCCTGCTGGATGCGGCCATCACCCATTGGACCAGCAGCCTGCCCATCGAACGGGTGCTCGATGCCTTGCAGGCGGCCGAGGTGCCCGCCGGACGTATTTATTCGGTGGCTGATATCGTCGCCGATCCGCACTATCAGGCTCGGGGCATGCTGCTCAACGCCGAACTGCCTGGCGGGTTGACGGTGAAGATGCCGGGCATTGTGCCCAAACTCTCGCAAACCCCCGGCGCCGTGAACTGGCAAGGTCCCAGCCTGGGCCAGCACACCGATGAAATTCTCGGCGGCATGGGCCTGGCCGAGGCTGATATTCAGCGCCTGAAAAACGCGGGAGTAGTGCAATGATCGTTGATTATTCCGACCCACTGATTGTGCAGGAAGTCTCGCCCAGGGACGGCTTGCAAATCGAGCCGGGCTGGGTCGAGACCGCCGATAAAATCAGCCTGATCGACCAATTGTCCCAGGCCGGTTTTTCGCGCATCGAGGCCGGCTCCTTTGTCTCGCCCAAGGCTATTCCCGCACTGCGGGATGGCGAACAGGTATTCCAGGGGATTCGCCGTCGCACCGGGGTGATCTATGTGGCACTGATCCCCAACCTCAAGGGCGCCCAGCGTGCAGTTGCCTCTGGCGCGGATGAGTTGAACCTGGTGCTGTCCGCCAGCCAGACCCACAACCTGGCCAACATGCGCATGCGCTGCGAAGCCTCGCTGGCGGCCTTCGGCGAGGTGGTGAGTTTTGCCAGCGATTACCCGGTAAGCCTCAATGGCAGTATCGCCACCACCTTCGGTTGCCCGTTCGAAGGCAAGATCGACGAGGACCGTGTGCTGCACCTGGTGGACGCCTATCTCGAACTGGGCGTCCAGGGCATCACCCTGGCCGATACCACCGGCATGGCCAACCCGCGTCAGGTCCGGGGCCTGGTCAATCGTGTGTTGCAGCGTGTGCGCGCCAGCGATTTGACCCTGCATTTTCACAACACCCGTGGCCTGGGGTTGTGCAATGTACTGGCGGCCTACGAAGCCGGAGCCCGGCGTTTTGATGCGGCCCTCGGCGGGCTCGGCGGTTGCCCGTTTGCACCGGGGGCGTCGGGCAATATCTGCACCGAAGATTTGGTCAACCTGTGTGAAGAAGTTGGCATCCCCACCGGTATCGACTTGCCACATCTGTTGCAGATGTCCAGGCAATTACCGGCGCTGCTCGGCCATGAACTGCCTGGCCAGGTGGTCAAGGCCGGCCGCAACAGTGACCTGCATCCGCCCCCGGCGTATATCGCCACCCTGTGAGCCTCACCCAGACAACAAAAACAATTCGGACGCCTGTGGGCAGTCCCCCTGGAGAAACACATGAAGCCAAAGACTATGGAGGCCGGCGTACGCCCGGCCGTTGAGCCCGATGAAATGAAAGCCCTGGTCAATAAGGTCGCTTGGCGCCTGATGCCATTGATCATGGTGTGTTATCTGTTCGCGTTTTTTGACCGTATCAATATCAGCTTCGCCAAGTTCCAGTTGCAGGCCGATCTGGGGTTGAGCAACACCGCCTACGGCTTGGGCGCGGGGTTGTTTGTGATGGGCTATGTGATCTTCGAAGTGCCGAGCAACATGATGTTGTACCGGGTCGGTGCCCGACGTTGGATCGCCCGGATCATGGTGTCATGGGGCCTTGCCACGGCGGCCATGGTATTTGTGACGGCCGAGTGGCAGTTCTACACATTGCGCTTTCTGATCGGCGCCATGGAGGCGGGTTTTGCGCCGGGGGTGCTGTATTACCTGACCTTGTGGTTCCCCCAGGATTTCCGCGGGCGGATTACCTCAATGCTGTTCCTCGCCTCGGCGTTTGCCGGGTTGGTGGGCGCGCCGTTTTCCGGCCTGGTGCTGGAACACATGGATGGCGTGCTGCAACTGCGCGGCTGGCACTGGTTGTTCCTGCTCGGTGGCTTGCCTTGCGTGGTGCTGGCATGGATGGTTTTGACCCAGCTTAAGGACCGCATTGAAGATGCGCCATGGCTGAGCGCTGAAGAGAAAGCCCTGTTGTCGAGTCGCATCGCGGTGCATGAAGTTCACAAGAAAGGCTCATTGCTCCAGGCCCTGAAAATTCCCGGGTTCCTCACCCTGGGGTTGATCTACTTCTTGATCCAGGTGGCATCCTATGGCCTGAACTTCTGGGCGCCGCAACTGATCCGCAGCACTGGCGTCCAGAGTTCGGTCACCATCGGTTTTCTGACGGCGATTCCGTACGTCTGCGGGGCGATCAGCATGGTGGTGATCGGACGTTGGTCGGATGCAACCGGTGAGCGGCGCAAGTTTGTCAGCGGCCTGGTGGCGCTGGGTGCCGTGGGCTTCTTCTGCGCCGGGATCTTTGATGACCACACGACATTCCTGATCATCGCCCTGGGCCTGTTGGGCGCCGGTATTATCGCCTCGATCCCGACCTTCTGGACCTTGCCTCCCAAGCTACTGGCCGGTGCCGGCGCAGGTGCAGCGGGCGGGATTGCCTTGATCAATACCCTGGGCCAACTGGGCGGCATTGTCAGCCCGGTAATGGTCGGGCGCATCAAGGACATCACAGGCAGCACCACCCCGGCGCTGTATGTGATTGGTGTGTGCGCGTTGATTGCGGCGGCGCTGTTGCTCTGGGGCCTGCCACACCTATTGCGCACCTCCGACAAGCGCTGAACCCTCATCCCACGGCGGTCAACGCCCTGGTCGGTGCGGCACTGAACTGAATCAACGCTACCCCCCCGATCAACATCAGCACCCCGAGCAAACGGGGTGCTGTCAGTTGCCGCTCCACCAAGCCAAACAAGCCAAAGTGATCAAGTAACAACGAGGCGAGGACCTGCCCGCTCAGGGCCAGGGCGATAAATCCGGAGGCGCCGAGCTTGGGCAGCAGGACCAGGGCCAGGGAGATAAAACACACGCCGAATGCGCCGCCGGTCCACATCCACAGCGGGGCCTTGCTGATAAAACCCAGGCTTGGCAGCGGCAACCTTAACGCCAGAATTACCGGCAGCAACACCAGGATACTCACCAGCAGCGAGGCCAGGGTCGCCCACAGCGGATGCCCAAGGCCGCGCCCGAGGTTAGCGTTGATCGCGCTCTGAAACGGCACCACCGCCCCGGCAATCACCGCCAACAGTAACAAGCCCAGCCAATGCAACGTGGTCATGATCAATCTCCCAAAGGTTTTACTGGACTCTACGGTATTCGTCGCGCAGATTTAAATTCCAAGTTCTTATGCTAAACATGCACCATATGAATGATCTGCGCCGTATCGACCTCAACCTGCTGGTGATCCTTGACGCGTTGCTCAGCGAGCAGCACGTCACCCGCGCCGCCGAGCGCCTGCACCTGAGCCAGCCGGCGGTGAGCCATGCACTGGCGCGCTTGCGGGACCTGCTGGGCGACCCGTTGCTGGTGCGCCAGGGCAGTGGCCTGGTCGCCACCGCTCGTGCACTGGAACTGGCGGCGCCCTTGGCCGATGCGCTGGCCCAGGTGCAATCGCTGCTGGCGCCGAACCGTTTCGAACCGGCGTCGGCCAGGCGCACTTTTCGTTTGGCCATGTCCGATTATGGCGCGGCGCTATTGTTGCCTGGGTTGGCAAGGGCGCTGCGTGAGCAGGCGCCGGGGATTGACCTGGCCATCACCCACGCCAGTCGTGAGGGCATGCAAGAAGGGGTGCTCAGTGGCGAAATCGACTTGGCCGCCGGGGTCTTTCCCGACCTGCCAGCCGAGTTGCGCAGCACCCCATTGTTCCAAGAGCACTACGCCTGCCTGGTGGACCGCGATAGTTTGCCCGCCGATGGTGTGCTCGACTTACCCACCTACCTGGCGCGGCCCCATGTGTTGCTGGAAATGCGCGGCAGTGGCACCCCGGAAATCGAACGGGCGCTGACCGCGATCCGTGAGCGGCGGCATGTGGCGATCAGCCTGCCGCATTGGAGCGTCGCGCCGCAGTTGATCCAGGGCACCGACCTGATCCTTACCGTGTCCTCACAGGGGCTGCTGAATATCGATCCGCGGCATCTGCTGGTGGTACCGCCACCGTTTCATATTCCGTCCTTCGGTTTTGTACTGGCCTGGCATAAACGCCGCGGCGGGGACGGCGCGTTACAGTGGTTGATCGCGCAAGTGCAGGACGTGCTGGCCAGGCGTGGAACCTAGCATTGCAGTGTGGGGTGGATTGTGCACAATCGACGCGCCCCTACTATTTTCTGAGCGTGTTACCCATGACCTCATCATTGTTGTTTGCCGTCATTGCCTCGGGCTTTATCTACGGCATCACGCCGGGTCCAGGGGTGCTGGCGGTATTTGGCATTGGCGCCGCGCGCGGCCGGCGGGCCGGGGCCGGTTTTCTGTGCGGGCACCTGTTGGGCGATGTGGTGTGGTGCAGCACCGCGCTGGTGGCGATTGTCGGCGCGCGGGAAATCGGCAGCAGCGCGTTTGATGTGCTGGGTGTGCTCAGCGCCCTGTATCTGTTTTGGCTGGGCATTCGTGCGATTCGTACCCGCAACCGCAGCGACGAGTCGCCCCAGGGTGCAGCGCGCCAACCGTTCTGGCACGGCATCCTGTTTGGCCTGACCAACCCCAAGGCATATCCCGTGGCCGTGGCTACATTCACTGCGTTGCTGTCGAGCCGGGCCGAGTTGCTGACCTGGGGCATGTTGCCGTGGTTGATCGTCCTGAGCTTTTTTGGCGGCCTGCTGGCCTATGGGATCCTGATCGCAGTTGTCGGCGCGCGGCAGGTGCGTGCGGTGTATCAGCGCCATGAAGTGTTGATCACCAAGCTGTGTGGCGTGATGTTTATCGGCTTTGCGCTCAATGCCCTGGCCCATGCGTTGCCGGGCTTGCTGGGCAGTAAAACCGCCTGACGCCACACGACCGTTCGTCGCACCAACAAGTTTTTTCTAAACCTTTGCCGCCCTGAAAATTCAGATTCAGGGCGGGGCTCGTTCCCCGGCATGTATTTATTACCTGGAGGAACCCATCATGAGCCGCACGGCTATCCGGTTACGCACCGCCACTTTCGCGATGCTGCTGGGCCTCGGCGCCAGCAATGCGCTCGCCCAAGGGCCTGCCGAATTCATCGAACAAGCCTCGGCCAAAGGCATGGCTGATATCGAAACCAGCCGCATGGCCCACGCCAAGACTTCGTCCCAGGAAATCAAGGACTACACCATCGAGGTCATCAACGAACGCACCCTGGCCAACCAACATTTGGCGGCCATTGCGAAAAAACTCGACTTGCCGGTGGCGCCTCGCGACCAGATCGCCGACAAGGCCGAAACCCTGATGCCTGAACTGACCGATGGCGATTCGTTTGACGCCGCCTACACGGCCCAGCAGGTCAAGGCCAACGAAGATGCAATCGCCTTGTTCAAGCAGGAAGGCGCTGCGTCGGAGATCCCCGAAATCAAGGCATTGGTCGATGAGACCTTGCCCAAGCTGGAAACCCGCCTGGAAAAAGCCCGGGCGCTGGCATCGTCCTACGGCAAGAGTCGTCGCGGCGACGGTTGAGGGAGGTTGCGCTCCCGAGAACGGTGGTTGGATTGAACTCCAACCGCCGTTTTTTTATGCCGCTTGACCGTTCGGCGGGCCAACCGTGGGGGTATCGAACCCAGGCCCGGGCCGATGGGTCACTGTCTTATCACCCCGTTGAATGGACGCACGACCATGAACCTTACCCGTACCCTTTGCCTGGCCTGCTGCCTGGTACTCCTGCAGGGCTGCTTCGACAGCTCGAACAACGAAACCCAGGACAATACCGATGGCAGCAAATCATCGGTGCAAATGAAGGATTCCAAGGCCGACCAGCCATAGCGTCATCAAAACAGCGACCGGGTCGGCTCGCCGTCCTCCAGCGTGAGCAGGTACTGCTTGGCCTCCAGGCCACCGGCAAACCCGGTGAGCCGGCCCGACGCACCAATCACCCGATGGCAGGGCGCGACGATTGAAATCGGATTGCGCCCATTGGCGGCCCCCACCGCACGCACCGCTTTCGGGCTGCCAATCTGCGTGGCTATCTGGCTGTAGCTGCGGGTTTCGCCGAAGGGAATGGTCAACAGCGCGGCCCAGACTTTTTTCTGGAATTCGGTGCCTTCGAAGTCCAGTTCCAGATCGAAGCGGTCGCGGGTGCCGGCAAAATATTCATTCAACTGGCGTTCCGCTTGCAGCAGCGCTGGGCTGTCATCGACCTCCACCAACTCGCCCAGGCGCACCCGGTTGGCGCGCTCGGTTTCCCACAAGATGGCGGCGAGCTTGCCGTTGCGTGCGACCAGGGTCAATTGGCCGACGGGGGAGGGCATGAGTTTGTATTCACACGGCATGAGCGGGCTCCTTGTTGGGCGGACCATTTAGTGGACAGGTTGGCACTTTAGCGCTCATCGCAGCTGCGTGAACTACGTTTCTTGCGGTCAAATTCGGTAGTGTCACCGCTCTTGTTGCAGCACTTTCAGCGCTGCCGAAGCCAGGAACCCGGAGCGGCTTTTTTCTTCCGGGTGATGCAGCACGTATTCATCAATGCGGTTGAGCAGATAACCCGGCAAGGTGATGTTGAGTTTTTGCGCCTTGCCCAGGTACTTGGTCACATCAATGTCCACTACCGCCCAGATGCAGCCGGCGTACAGAGGGTTGGCCGCGTGGTGGGTGACTTTTTGCGCGCTGGGAATGGGCGCGCCATCCTCCGCCAGCAGCTCGAAGTGACCTTCTATGGCCTCCCGTGCCATGGCCATGGCGTCATCCAGGTCATCTCCGGCAGAGAAACACCCAGGAATGTCGGGGACTTCCACTCCCCAGGCGTGGTCGTCGTCACCCGTTGAAATTGCAATCGGATACAGCATGTTCGTGGTTCTCCCTGGAGCGCTCAACCGAGCAGAGCTTGTTTCAAAATGCTCTTGGCGGTCTTGTCCAACAGCTCTTTCCGGGGATGGGGAATGGTCACCAGCCCAGGCTTGATTGGATGTTTGAAATGATGATGGCTGCCCCTGACGCGTGCCAGATACCAGCCGTCTGCAACGATATGGCCTATCAAATATCGGCTATCCACATCACCTCCTTGTGGTGTGTTGGTAGTGACTATAACCACTGAAAAAAAATTATCAACACTCTACCTACCAAACGGCAGCGGCAGGTCGTGCAAGAAGTGTATGGGGGAACGCCGGGGCTGCCGGCTGGAGGTATTACACGGTTTTGCAGGTGGGGGCGGCTGAGCAGGCGGGGATTGATGGGTAAAATCCGGGCGTAAAAAAACCGGCTCCATGAGCCGGTTTTTTATCATTCCCCGCTAAAAACAATTTGGCGTGGGAACACAATGATGTGGAGCGGGTAGAGGGAATCGAACCCTCAACTAAAGCTTGGGAAGCTTTCGTTTTGCCACTAAACTATACCCGCTCAAAGCGGCTGACTTTGTACCAGATGTGCGCGGCGATTTGAAGTTTTTCTTTGAAAAATGTGCAAGTTGCGAGCGTCCGTCCAAACTTTCAGCCAACCCTGGGCAGCCACACAGCGTCATACCCGCCCAGGGTCCAGCCTTTAAATCGCCAGTGCATGCACAGCCTGCCCCTGGTGATACCGCAGTCGACTCACCGACTGTTGCGGTTTCAAAAAGCCCATCAATGCCTTCCGGCTGTCGTTGCACGCGGCCTTGTGCTCCATGTCCAGGAAGTGCCCGGTGGCCTGGATGGTGCCAAAGCTGCTGTTGGCCACATGCTGGCCAAACAGTCGGGCATCCTCGGCGCTGGTGTATTCGTCCCATTCGCCATTCAAGAACAACACCGGAATGTCGATCTGCCGCGCAGCCTTGAGGTAGCACTGGCGGTCGCTGTTGAGGACCTGGCTGATGTGGAAGTGCATCTGCCCATACTCGTGCTCGGCCAGGGTGCTGACGTGCCGATAGTTGAAGCGCTTGAACAGCGGCGGCAGGTGTTTGCCGATGGTGCTGTTGACCAGGTGCCCGACGCTGTGGCGGTCGAGGCTGCCGAGGTAGTCGACGCCGCGCTCCAGGTAGTCGCGCATCGGTGCGTTGATCACCGGAGAGAACGAGCTGATGACGGCCTTTTCCACTCGCCGAGGCCGCTGGGCAAGGGCGACGAGGGTGGCGACACCGCCCCAGGAGAAGGACAGCACATGTTCGGCGGCGAAGTGCTCGATGAGTTCCAGGAGGATCTGGCCTTCACTGTCCTTCGTCAGCATTTGTTCATGACGGTTGTGGGCTTTGGAGCGACCGGCGTAGGGCTGATCGTACAAAACCACATTGAACTGCGGATACAGGCTTTTCACGGTCTGGGCAAAAGACGCGGTGGTGGCCATGGAGCCGTTGACCAGGATGATGGTCTTTTGAGCAGCCTCCGCGCGATAGAACTCCGTGTAAACCCAATACTGACCCTGTATATCCAGCACAGCGATTTCTGGCCTCATGTCGTAAGACTCCTGGCAAGCGGGTGGTGCGCGCAGATCACTCTGCACGAGCTTTGTGACAGGTAGGCATACGCCTGGAAGGGAGGCCCATGTCGGTCCGATGAAACTGGCCGACGGGTGTTGTTATGGCGGGCAGCTTGCCTGCAACGCCGGCAATCAAGGGAGTGCGGGCAGGCAATGTGTTTCTTGGAAGAGGCTGTGACTAGCCAGTCAGATTGCGGCTGGCGATTTGATTCAAGCAGGAGGCGGGCCAGGTCGCCAGTTTCACGCTGGAGTTTTGCCGATCACCGGCCCAACGGTCATATCTGGCGGATTTCAGCCTCAGTCAGCGGCCGATACTGGCCGGGGGCGAGCTGTTCATCCAGCGCCAGCGGCCCCATGCGCTCGCGATGCAGGCGTGTGACCTTGTTGTTGAAGTACCCGAACATGCGCTTGACCTGGTGATAACGCCCTTCAATGATGCTCAGACGCGCACTTTTGGGGCCCAGCACCTGCAGATCGGCCGGTTGGGTGGTCAGGTCCTCGAAGGCGAAGTACAGGCCGGCGCTGAACGTTGCGGCATAGTCCGGGCCAATCTCCTGTTCGGTCTCGACGTAGTAGACCTTGGGCAGCTTGGTCTGGGGCTGGGTCAGGCGTCGCGACCATTGGCCGTCATTGGTGAGCAGCAGCAGGCCAGTGGTGTTGAAGTCCAGGCGGCCGGCGATATGCAGGTCGCCCTTGTCGGGTTCATCCAGCAGGTCGAGGACGGTGGCGTGTTGCGGGTCGACGGTGGCACTCACGCAGCCAGGCGGCTTATGCAGCATGAAGTACCGCGCGGGTTTCCCGGCTTGCAGGAGTTGGCCATCACATTCCACCCGGCTGAACTCGCGAACGTCATGCCGTGGATCGTTTACCGGCTGTCCATCCACCTGGATCCGCCGCTCCGCCAGCAGCAGGCGCACCTGCTGGCGATTGAAGCGCGGCAGGTTGCTGAGAAATCGGTCGATACGCATTACTGGGGCTCGGCCCCGCGCAATTGGGCATCGACCTGGGCACAGCGCGGGCACAGGCAAGCCTTGTTGCGAAGCGCCATCGGCAGGGCTTCGAGCACCTTGGGGTCGATGGTGACGCTGTAGCACCAGCAGGCGCGGTCAGCGGTGCGTGGGTCGGCCAGGGTGCAGTCGTTGCGGGCGCCGCAGGCCGGGCAAAGTGTGGGAGTGGTCATTGGTCGGTTCAGGCGTGATTCAGTCGAGATTGCGGTGAAACCCGGTATACCTGGCACGATACAGCCCTGGGCGGTTTATTGCGCCACAGATGTTTCAATCTATGTCCAGGTCGCACCAGATTCTGTTTTTGATGTCAGATATTTCGTCATTCAGCGAAGGCTGTGTGTCGCCCTCCAGCGTCGCTGGTGTGGGCTCTTCCGCGGTCCAGGAGGCCGCCATGTATCGTCGATTGCTCCTCACCGCTGTGCTCGGCTTGACCCTTTCTGCCTGTGTGCCCTATTACGATGGAGGCTCCAGCTACTACCGATCCGAAGTCTACACCGCGCCGGCGCCGGTCTATTACTACGGCGGCGGGCCGTCTTACCAGTATCGGCGCGGCTATTACGCACCGCCCCCGCGCTACTATTCCGCGCCTCGTTATTACCAGCCGGCACCCCGTTACTACCCAGCGGGGCCAAGAGCGGGCTACCGGCCCTACCCGAGCCAGGGTTGGGGCGATCACCGAGGCTACAGTGGTCATGGGCGAGGAGACGGCCGTGGTGGCGAACATGGCCGGGGCCGCGGCGGGCACCGGTAATCATCTATTCCTTAAACGGCGCGCAATGCGCCGTTTTTTGTGGGCGACCGTTTGTCTCCACTGTCATATTTCACAGCTATCTTGCGCGCCCTTCTCGGACTTAACTAAGTGGCAATACCTCAGCAGCGCACTGGGATGGCACATGATCAGCCGGGTAGTCATTCTATGTTTACTAGGCGTTTTTCCGATCGCTGATGCCAGCGCAGAGTTCGGCTGCCCCTATCCCTCGTCGATCAAGCGCACGGGTGGTTATTTGCAAAGTGACAACGGCGTCTGGAAAAGCCCCAAGGTTGAGTTTCCGGGCTTTGTGGACACGTTTGTCGGCGCCGTTTTTACGCCGACCGAGGCCGGGGAGCGCAGGCGAGGGCATCTGGAATACTGCACCTACAAGGCGGCCAACAACCAGTGGGTCAACCTCAGGTTCCAGGCGCCCGAGCCACGCCCCAGTATGTCACTGAGTGATTCCACCCACTGGGTGCCGGCCCGTGGGCCGTTTGACCAGCAAATCTACATATGTACGGACAGCCAGCCCGACAACTGTTCGTTCACCCTCGATAACCCCCAAAACTAGCCAATTGCCTGACGCCGCTCTGTCATACGTCAGACAGGTCCGCCAGCGGATGGCGTCCTTCCCAGGCCTTGTGAAAGTGCGCCTCGACCACCGCCTCGGGAACGCGCTTGATATCCGGCCAATGCCAATGGGGCTGCTGATCCTTGTCGATCAGACGTGCCCGTACCCCTTCACTGAACTCCGGGTGCCGACAGCAATTGAGGCTCAAGGTGTACTCCATCTGGAAAACCTCTGACAGGGACAGGTGGCGCGCCCGTCGGATCTGCTCCCACACCAGATGGGCGGTCAGTGGGCAGCCCTCGCTCAATGTCTTGCCGGCCCGGCTGAACAGCGGGTCGGCATGCTCGCGCAACTGGCTCAACGCGCGCCAGGCGCCGCACACGTCGCCCACATCCAGCCATTCGTCGATTTGCTGGCGTCGTGGCAACCACTGCGGCGCGGGCTGCTGGCTCACGGCTTCCTGGGCCAGGGCCTTGAACAGGCTGTTGAGCTGCATCGCCGTCTGCTCTTGCCAATTCAACTGCAGCAGGCCTTCGAGCATCTCGTCCTGTTGTTCATCCAGCAGGAAGCGGTCGGCCAGGCCCAGGTCCAGGGCGTCGCGACCATTCATATGGGCGCCGGTGAGGCCGAGAAACAGGCCGAGCTTGCCCGGCAGGCGTGAGAGGAACCAACTGGCGCCCACATCCGGGTACAGGCCGATGCTGATTTCCGGCATGGCCAGGCGGCTGCTCGGTGTGACCACGCGGATGGCTGCGCTTTGCAGCAAGCCCATGCCGCCGCCCAGCACATAGCCATGGCCCCAGCAGATCAGTGGCTTGGGGTAGGTATGCAAGCGATAGTCGAGACGATATTCCGCAGCAAAAAACTGTGCAGCCAACGCCGGCACTTCACCCGGCTGCTCACGACAGGCCTGGGCCAGGCTGCGCACTTCACCGCCGGCGCAGAACGCCTTGGCCCCGTTACCGCGCAGCAGTACGCAGACGATTTGCGGATCCCTGGCCCAGTGGTCCAGGCGTTCGCCCAGGGCCAGGATCATCGGGAGGGAGAGGGCATTGAGGGATTTTTCCGCGTCCAGGCTGGCGATGCCGATACGGGCCCCATCGGTGCCAGTGAGCTCTTCGAAGTGCAGATTCATCATGACCTCAATCGGTAAATTGAACGTTGAGTATGATCCCTTCGTGGGAATGTGCCGGTTATGCGTCAGATCAATTGACAAGTGGGGTGGGCTTTCCTAGGGTTCGCCCACTCTTTTTACATGATGTGTTTCTGATGACTTCCGACGACCGTATCAAACTCGAACCGAGCTGGAAACACGCCCTGCGCGAGGAGTTCGAGCAGCCGTACATGAACGAGTTGCGCGAGTTCCTGCGCCAGGAGCATGCGGCAGGCAAAGAGATCTACCCGCCGGGCCCGCTGATCTTCAATGCGCTCAACTCCACGCCGCTGGACAAGGTCAAGGTGGTGATCCTCGGGCAAGACCCCTATCACGGCCCGGGCCAGGCCCATGGCCTGTGCTTCTCGGTGCAGCCGGGCGTGCCGACGCCGCCGTCGCTGCTCAACATCTATAAAGAGCTCAAGCGCGACCTCAATATCGACATTCCCAACCATGGTTGCCTGCAAAGCTGGGCCGACCAGGGCGTGTTGCTGCTCAACACCACCATGACCGTGGAGCGTGCGACAGCCAACGCCCATGCGGGCAAGGGCTGGCAGTTTTTTACCGACCGGGTGATTGAAGTGGTCAGCGAGCATCAGCCGCACCTGGTATTCCTGCTGTGGGGGGCGCATGCCCAGGGCAAGCAGAAGCTGATTGATGCCACCAAGCATTTGGTGCTGACTTCGGTGCATCCGTCGCCATTGTCGGCGTATCGCGGGTTTTTGGGCTGCGGGCATTTCAGCCGGACGAACAAGTTTCTTGAGCAGAATGGCGAGACGCCGATCGAGTGGCGGTTGCCGCCCATCTAAGGCCCAACACCAAAGGATGTGAGGCGTGATTGTGTGGGAGCGGGCTTGCTCGCGAAGGCGGTGGCTCAGTTGATAAATACTTGACTGACCCACCGCCTTCGCGAGCAAGCCCGCTCCCACATTAGGGTTACGCCAGGTTTTAGACGGTGTCCGGCTGGCGATTCCAGTGGCGGAATAATGGTTCCGCGAGGAACAGCACAAACAACAACCGCATCACCTGCATCGCCGTCACCAACGGCACCGACAGTTGCAGGGTCTCGGCCGTGAGGCTCATTTCGGCAATCCCACCGGGCATCATGCCCAGCGTCAGCGAGCGCAGATCCAACTGCGTCAGCGCACTCAAACCTACCGCCGCCAGGGTGGCGATCAACATGGTCAGCACTGTGCCGATCAAGGTGCGGCCCATGAAGGCGGGCGCCCGACGAAAGAATTGCCGGTTGAAGTGGCAACCCAGGCCGCTGCCGATCAACCATTGGCCAATCTGACTGCCGCCATCGGGCAGGCCGATGTGTAGATCCCAGGTGATGCTGGCAATGGCGCTGACCAGCAACGGCCCGAACAACCACGGGTTGGGCTGGTGCAGACGCTGCCAGCCCCAGGCGACCAGGGCGCCGATGGGAAACAGCACCGCCAGCCAGGCCCAGTCCACGGGTGCCGGGTGAAATTGTGGTGCGCCGCCGCCGAGCAAATATTTGAAGATCGCCGGTACGCACAGCACCACCAACAACACCCGCAGACTCTGGCCTGCTGCCACGCGGCTGAGCACCGCGCCGTTACGCGCACCGAGGTTGACCATCTCGCCGGAGCCGCCCGGCATACTCGAGAAAAACGCCGTGGCACGGTCTTCACCGCTGCGGCGCATCAACCACACACCGACAATGCTCGACAGGCTGGTGACCAGCGCGCCGAAGAAGATCAGGCCAAAGTGGCTCATCACCTGCTCGATCACCATCGGGGTGAAGTGCAGGCCGATACCGATGCCCACCACCCACTGGCCACATTTGCGCCCGCCGGGAATCTCGCCCAACTGCCAGGGCGTGAGGCCGCGCACCAGGATGATCGCCAGCAACGAACCGACCATATACGGCAAAGGCCAGCCGACCAGGCTGGCCAGGTAACCGCCGGCCAGACCGACCAGCGGTGTTGCCCACCATTGTTTAAAGGTGACTTCAGACATCGGCCACGGCGCGACGCTGCAGGGCCCGTTTGCGGTAGATGCGGATCAGCGGGAAGGCCAGCATCAATGCCGTCAGTACCCAGACGCCAAAGGTGATCGGGCTCGACCAGAGAATCTGCAAATCGCCGTTGGAGATCGACAGCGCCCGGCGCAGGTTCTGCTCCATCAGGCCGCCGAGGATAAAGCCCAGCAACACTGGTGACAGCGGGAAGTCCAGCTTGCGCAGGATGTAGCCGAAGATACCGATACCCACCATCAGGAACAGGTCGAAGGTGGTGGCGTGGACCGCGTACACACCAATCGCGGTGATGATGGCGATCACCGGCACCAGTGCCCAGTTCGGCACGGCGAGGATGCGGGTGAAGATGCGGATCATCGGGATGTTGAGGATCACCAGCATGATGTTGGCGATAAACAACGAAGCGATCAGGCCCCAGACAATATCCGGCTGCTGTTGGAACAACAGCGGGCCAGGGGTGATGTTGTACAGCGACAACGCGCCGATCATCACCGCAGTGGTACCCGAGCCGGGTACGCCGAGGGTCAACATCGGTACCAGCGCACCGCAGGCGGAGGCGCCGATGGCGGTTTCTGGCGCGGCCAGGCCACGCATGTCGCCTTGCCCGAATTTACCACTGGCACCGGCCAGGCGTTTCTCGGTCATGTAGGCCACGGCTGACGCCAGGGTGGCACCCGCCCCGGGCAGTACGCCCATGATGAAGCCCAGCAGGCCACAGCGGATGTTAACTACAAATACCGCAGAAGCTTCCTTCAGGTTGAACATCATCCGCCCAGTGGCTTTTACCGCCTCCTGGCCACGGTGGGTTTTTTCCAGCAGCAGCAGGATCTCGCTGATGGAGAACAGGCCCAGTACCAGCACCACAAACTGGATGCCGTCGGTCAGGTGAATATTGTCGCCGGTAAAGCGGTAAACGCCGCTGTTGGCGTCAATACCCACCGCCGACAGGAACAGGCCGATCAGCGCCGCTACAAAGGTCTTCAGCGGTTTGTCACCGGCCATGCCACCGAGGCAGACGATGGCAAATACCATCAGCACGAAGTATTCCGCCGGCCCGAAGGCAATCGCCCATTTGGCCAGCAGCGGGGCAAACAGCACCATGCCGCAGGTGGCGATAAACGCGCCGATAAACGAACTCCATGCCGACAACGACAGGGCTACGCCGGCCAGGCCTTTGCGGGCCATTGGGTAGCCGTCCAGGGTAGTCATCACGGTGGAAGCTTCGCCTGGGATGTTCAGCAGGATCGAGCTGATACGCCCGCCGTATTCGCAACCCAGGTACACGGCTGCCAGCAGGATCAAGGCCGATTCTGGCGGCAGGCCCAGGGCAAAGGCGATGGGGATCAACAGTGCCACGCCATTGATCGGGCCCAGGCCCGGCAGCAGGCCAACCACGGTGCCGATCAGGGTGCCGCACAGCGCGGTCACCAGGTTGTAGGGGCTCAGTGCGACGCCGAAGCCCTGGCCCAAATAGCCAAAAGTATCCATATCAGTTCTCCAGAACGTCGAGCAGACCGAGGGGCAGCGGCACGTCCATGGCTTTATCAAAGAGCAGATAAAGACCAATGGCCATCAGGCTGACGATTACCACACTGGGCATCCAGCGGCCGCCATACAGGCGCGCCATGGGGATGCCGATCAGCATGCTGCTGAGGATAAAACCCAAGGGTTCGAAGGTGCCGGCGAACACGATCAGCAGCGCGACGCAGATACCGATCTTGAACAGGGTCTGACGGTCGAGGGCGGGCTCTTCTTCGGTGTGCTTGGTCGGCTGCGGGCGAAACAGCATGTAGATCAGTGCCAGGCTCATCAGCCCGAGCATCAGCAGCGGGTAGGCCCGCGGCCCCACGGGTTCGTAGGAAAAGGACGCCTGGTACGGCCAGGCCATCAGCGCCAGGCCGGCGCAGGCCAGCAGCAGCACCGCGGCGAAAATGCGTTGTAAGAGCATAGGAAACTCCAAGGCCACCTTTGTAGGCGCGAGCTTGCTCGCGAAGAACGTGAAAGCGCCGCGTCAAACCAGTTGAACCGCGTTTTCGTTGACGTTTTTCGCGAGCAAGCTCGCTCCTACAGGGGCATTACATGACAGGGGCGATTACTGGATCAGGCCGAACTCTTTGGCCAGCACTTTGTAGTCAGCCACCTGTTTCTTCACGTAGGTGTCCAGCTCCTGGCCGGTCATGGCGAAGGGGAACAGCTCGCGCTGGTCACGCAGCTTGGCGAACTCTTCGGAGGCCAGCAGTTTGTCGAACGCATCTTTCCACCAGGCGTAGTCGGCATCGCTGACTTTTGGCCCGAGGTAGAAACCGCGTACCACCGGCCAGACGATGTCGTAGCCTTGCTCTTTGGCGGTCGGAATATTCTTCATTTCCGGCTCGTCCAGACGCTCTTCGGAGAACACCGCGAGCAGGCGCATATCGCCGCTGAGGATGTGGGGCATGGAGTCGGAGATGTCGGTACTGCCCACCTGGATATGCCCGCCGAGCAGGGCAGTGGCGATTTCACCGCCGCCTTCGAGGGCCACATAACGCAGGTCGCGGGGGTTGATTCCGGCAGCCTTGGCGATCAGGGCGGTCTGCATCCAGTCCTGGCTGCCGACGGTGCCGCCGGAACCAATCACTACTTTGCTCGGATCTTTCTTCAGCGCCTGTACCAGGTCATCGAGGCTCTTGTAGGGCGAATCGGCTTTCACCGCAATCGCGCCATAGCTGGTGCCAACCGCGGCCAGCCATTTCACTGCGCTTTCATCGAACCGCCCGAATTTGCCCTGGGCCAGGTTCAGCAGCGAACCACTGGACCAGGCTACCAGCGTGCCAGCATCGGCGGGGCGCTGGGCCACGACGGCGTTATAGGCCACCGCACCCACGCCGCCAGGCATGTAGGTCACGCGCATCGGCTTGCTCAGCAGCTTCTCGTTGACCAGTGCGCTTTGCACCAGTTTGCACGTCAGGTCAAAACCGCCGCCGGGGGAGGCCGGTGCGATGCACTCCGGGCGCTTGGGTTCATCGGCGGCCAGCAGTTGGCCGGCGAACAACATGCAGCCGGCGGCCAGGGCAAATTTACGCAGGGATGAGGACATGGGGAACTCCGTCATTGTTGTTATTGGGGGATGACTTTCAGGGTTACCACAGTGCGACGCTGTAACTGACCAGCACGCGCACTTCGTCTGCGTCCCGGGCCGAGTAGTTGGAGCGGTAGGTGGCGTTACGCAGGCGTACGGCCACGTCCTTGAGCGCGCCGCTTTGCACCACGTATTTGATTTCGGTGTTGCGTTCCCACTCTTTGCCGGTGTCGCCGTTCTTGAGCTTGATATTGTCACCGGACAGGTAGCGGCTCATGAAGCTCAGGCCGGGGATCCCCAGCTTGGCAAAATCGTAGTCGTAACGGGCCTGCCAGGAGCGTTCTTCGGCGCCGGCAAAGTCGTTGATCTGCACAAAGTTGACCAGGTACGGGTCACTGCCATCCACATACGGGAATGCGCTATCGCCGGACATGTGCTGGTAGCCGGCGCTCAGTTTATGGCCGTTGAGGGCGTAGCTGAAAATGCCGTTGAGGGATTTGTTGTCAATGCTGCCGCCGCGCGCGCTGCCGGTGTCATCGCTGATGGCCAGGCGCAGGTCGGTGCCGAAGGTGCCCGGGCCCATGGGCGTTGAGGCGACCACGCCGAGGAAGTGTTGGCGGTACACGTCGTCCAGTTGCGCGAAGTGGTAGCTGCCGGTGATCTTCTCGGCAAACTTGTAGTCCACGCCACCGAAGTTGAAGTGCTTGCCGGTGGCTCCGCTGAGGAAGCGGCTGTTCTTGTTGTTGAGGGCAATGTCCTCGTAGTTGGTGTCGTCGCGGTCCTTGGCCTTGTCCAGGCGCCCGCCAGTGAACGTCAGGTTCTTGAACTCCTTGGAGGTCAGCAGGCCACCGTTGAAGGTCTGCGGCAGGATGCGCCCGTCGTTGGCCTTGAGGATTGGCAACTCGGGGATGAGCGAACCGACCTTAAGCTCGGTGGCGGAGATTTTCACTTTGCCGGTCAGGCCCAGCTTGGAGTACTCGTCAGCGGCGCGGCCATCATCGTGGGTGGGCAGCAGGCCGCTGCCGGTGCGGTCGGGGCTGGAGTCGAGCTTGACCCCGAGCATGCCCAGCGCATCTACGCCAAAACCGACAGTGCCGTCGGTGTAGCCTGATTGCAGGTTGAGCATGAAGCCCTGGGCCCACTCGTCGCGCTTGGACTGCTGGGCGCTGGTACCGTCGCGAAAGTCGCGGTTGAAGTACATGTTGCGGGTTTCCAGGGTCGCGCTACTGTCTTCAAAGAAGGCAGCCTGGCTAAGCGGCGAAAAGCCGGCAAGGGCAGCGGCACTGGCGAGGGCGGTCTGGGTCAGGCGGGAAAAACGAACAGGCGGGCAAGCCTGGGGCTGTGTCGACAGCATCGTGATGCACTCCGTTATTGTTCTTATGAGGCGAAAACGCTTCGAGGCGTTTTTCGGGCGCTATGGGTGAAATAGCTCGGAAGGTGTAACCGTCCGTTTCCGGATGCTAATGGGCGAACCTTTCACTAACCTTTCAGCGTCCTTTCAATGTTTTCGGGCTTCACAGCACAGGCCGCGGCTGTAAACTGCGCCGCGAGTTGGTAAACAAAGGGTGGCACCGGCCACCCCTCAACGAGGTACAAACCCATGCGTGTCCTGCTCGTCGAAGACCATCTGCAACTGGCCGAAAGTGTGGCCCAGGCGCTCAAGAGCACGGGGTTGACGGTGGATGTGTTGCACGATGGCGTGGCGGCGGACCTGGCCTTGAGCAGCGAGGAATACGCCGTAGCGATTCTCGATGTGGGCTTGCCGCGCATGGATGGTTTCGAGGTGCTGGCGCGCTTGCGGGCCCGTGGGAAAAATCTTCCGGTGTTGATGCTGACTGCCCGCAGCGATGTAAAGGACCGGGTACACGGCCTTAACCTGGGCGCCGATGACTATCTGGCCAAACCCTTTGAACTGACTGAACTGGAAGCCAGGGTCAAGGCGCTGCTGCGTCGCAGCGTGCTGGGTGGCGAGCGGCAGCAGACCTGTGGCGTGCTGGTGTATGACGTGGAAACCCGGCGTTTCACCCTCGGTGGTGAGCTGCTGACGTTGACCTCCCGTGAGCAGGCGGTGCTCGAAGCGCTGATCGCCCGCCCTGGTCGGGTCATGAGCAAGGAGCAACTGGCGTCCCAGGTGTTTGGCCTGGATGAGGAAGCCAGCCCCGATGCCATCGAAATCTACGTGCACCGCTTGCGCAAGAAACTCGATGGGCAGCCGGTCGCCATCGTCACTTTCCGTGGTCTTGGATACTTGCTGGAAGCCCGTGATGCGTAAGCACAGCAGCCTGCGATGGCGCCTGCTGTGGAACCTGGCATTGCTGTTGGTGGTGTTGATGCTGGCCAGCGGCTTGAGCGCCTACTGGAACGGTCGCGAAGCGGCAGACACTGCCTACGACCGCACGTTGCTGGCCTCGGCGCGGACCATCGCCGCCGGCCTGTCCCAGCGCGACGGCACCCTCAGCGCCGATGTGCCCTACGTGGCACTGGACACATTCGCCTATGACAGTGCCGGGCGGATTTATTACCAGGTCAATGATATTCACCAGAAGCTGATTTCCGGCTACGAACACCTGCCAGGCCCGCCGCCGGGCACGCCGCGCACCGACGATTATCCGGCCTTGGCGCGTTTCTATAACGCCAAGTACCAGGGGCAGAATGTGCGGGTGGTGAGCCTGCTCAAGGCGGTGTCGGAACCGAACATGAATGGCATGGCCGAAATCCGCGTGGCAGAAACCGACGAAGCCCGCGTCAGCATGGCCCGCAGCCTGATGGCCGATACCTTGCTGCGCCTGGGCATGCTGGCCATTGGCGCCTTGCTGCTGGTGTGGTTTGCGGTAAGTGCGGCGCTGCGCCCGCTGGAGCGATTGCGCACGGCGGTGGAAGAACGCCAGCCGGATGATCTGCGGCCGCTGCCGCTGGTTGAAGTGCAGCACGAACTGGGGCCACTGGTGCGGGCCTTGAACCACTTTACCGAACGCCTGCGCGGGCAGTTCGAGCGCCAGGCCCAATTTATTGCCGACGCTTCCCACGAGTTGCGCACCCCACTGGCCGCGCTCAAGGCCCGGCTGGAATTGGGCCTGCGCGCCGAGGAGCCGGGCATCTGGCGCAGCACCCTGGAGACGGCGGCGCAAGGTACGGATCGCTTGACCCACCTGGCCAATCAATTGCTGTCCCTGGCACGCATCGAAAACGGTGCGCGGGCGATTGCTGAAGGGGGGGCGCAGTTGCTCGACCTCAGTCAACTGGCCCGTGAATTGGGCATGGCCATGGCGCCCCTGGCCCATGCTCGCGGCGTGGCATTGGCATTGGAGGCGGATCAGCCGGTGTGGTTGCGCGGCGAGCCGACCTTGCTGAACGAGCTGTTGAGCAACCTGGTGGATAACGCCCTGGCGCACACACCATCAGGTGGCAACGTGATCCTGCGGGTCACGGCGCCGGCGGTGCTGGAAGTGGAAGATGATGGCCCAGGCATTCCGCTGGATGAGCGCGACCGGGTGTTCGAGCGCTTCTATCGGCGCAACCAGCAGGGCGCGGGGTCAGGCCTGGGGTTGGCGATTGTCGGGGAAATCTGCCGCGCGCATCTGGCCCAGATCAGCCTGCATGATGGCGAGCTGAAAGGGCTCAAGGTGCGGGTAAGTTTTATCGCGGGCTGACAGCGAGGGCCGAGCTGCTTACCTGTGGGAGCTGGCTTGCCTGCGATAGCGGGCGACAGACCGCCGCAGAGTGCCAGGCGCCCAGCGTCATCGTTGGCGAACATCGCGGGCAAGCCCGCTCCTACAGGGGTCAGTAGAACATTGAGCGTGCTTCATCCAGCTCGGTGCGCACCACTTCATTGAGCGGGTCGATACGCAGCTTCTTGAATGCCGGCAAGTTCGACAACGCAGTGTGGGCCAACGGGTGGTTGGTGTTCTTGTGGCAATACAACACGGCCACTTGCACCAGGTCGACATAGTCCAGGCTGGCCGAGTCGCGCTCAAGGTCCTGGTAGTGGGCGGGCACATTCACCAGCATTTCCGGGAAGTCCCAGCCCCGCAGCAGTTTGTCCCCCAGCAGCGGGTGGATGCTATCGATCACATGGTTGAGGCTGACCGGGTCAGAGAGCAGTTCGTAGTGATCTTCGGCGTAGGTCAGGATCGGCAGTACGCCGATCTGGTGCACCAGCCCGCCGAGCGCCGCCTGGTCCGGCTTGAGCTGGCTGTGGTTGCGACACAAGGCGTAGCAGACGCCCGCCACTTCCAGGCTGCGGCGCCAGACTTCACGCATCTTCTGTTCGACGGCTTCTGAGCGGGCATGGAAGATTTGCTCCATCACCAGGCCGATCGCCAGGTTGCTGCTGTAGTTGGTGCCCAGGCGCGTGATGGCGGTGTGCAGGTCGGTGACTTCCTGGGAGGCACGCAACAGCGGGCTATTGACCACCTTGATCAGCCGCGCCGTGAGGGCGGTATCGCGGCTGATGACTTTGCTTAAATGACTGATGCTGACTTCGGGGTCTTCGGCGGCCTGACGAATTTTCAGGGCCACTTCCGGTAACGTGGGCAGAACCAGGTCATCGTTATCGATGGCCATCACCAACGCCTGTTGGACTTTTTCCGCCAGTTTGTTCATTCATGCTCTCTAGGGTGCTGCAAAAGGGTGTGGCGATTAACGCTGGATCTCGCGATCACGGTCCAGTGGGTAGGGCAGGTCGAGCAACTTGAGACCCGGGCCTTCCAGCGTACCTAAATGCACATCGCCACTGTCGGCTGCTTCGGCTTGCAGCACCGCCAGAAGTTCAATCCCTTCGTCGGCCCGGGCGGCAATCACCACCTCGCCGATGGCACTGTTATGGCTGGGGGCAAACAGTGGTGTACCTGGTTCGGGCAATACGTCGCCATCCAGGCTCAGGCTGTACAGGCGCCGCTTGAGTTTGCCCAGGTATTGCATGCGGGCGACGATTTCCTGGCCGGTGTAGCAGCCTTTCTTGAAACTTACGCCACCAACCGCCTGCAGGTTGAGCATCTGCGGGATGAACAGCTCGCGGGTCTGGGCCATGACCTGGCCGATGCCAGCGCGGACCTGCCCCAGCAGCCAGGCATTGAGATCGCCTTCGGCAAGTGTTGCGGCCAGTTGGTTGCGCAGCGGCTCGGCTTGCGCGGCGGGCGCCCAGAGTTCGGCGCGGCCGGGGGAGACGCGAATGGCCAGCAGCTCTTCATGGCGCGCCACGCTGTCGGTCTCGGCTGGCAAATCCAGGCCCAGGCTGGCGATTGCCTGGTCAGCGTCGGCCAGGCCGAAGCGAACCCAGGCGGCGCTTTCGTCCGTGAGCTTGGACTTGGAAAACACGGCGTATTTTTTCAGGTCCGCCAGTTGTGGCTCCAGCAGTTCGCTGGCCATGGCCAGCAACACGCCGTCACCTTGCAGCACGATACGGAAGCTCGACTGCATACGGCCCTTTTGGGTGCAGCGCGCGCCGAGGCTGGCGTGGGTGTCGTTGAGGTAGTTGAGGTTGCAGGTCAGTTGTCCCTGGAGGAACTTGGCCGCGTCAGCGCCGCGAACGGCCAGGACGCCTTCGTGGGACAGGGGGCAGAAGAAAGCAGAGTCAGCCATGGGTCATCGCAGTTGGAAAGTCATGGGTGCATCATAGAGGGGCGCCCGGTAAATGGGTAGTTTCATAAGCCCGACCAAAGCCGACTGTTCCAAGGGGCGTGGGCCTGTATACTTGCGCCCTATTTGAGGAGCGCTCCATGGTCGAAGATGTAGAAATCAATCGCCTGTACTGGCACAGCCGTCGCGGCATGCTGGAGTTGGATGTGTTGCTGGTGCCTTTCACCAAAGAGGTTTACGCGACTCTCGATAAGGTGGATCGCGACCTCTACGTCAGGCTGCTGACCTGCGAAGATCAGGATATGTTCGGCTGGTTCATGGAACGTGCCGAATCGGAAGATCCGGAGCTGCAACGCATGGTCCGGATGATCCTGGATCGTGTCCAGCCCAAGTAATAGCTTTGAATGCCGCTGGCAGGCCTGCGGGCGGTTGCTGGCGGCGTATCTCCTTGCCCAGGTGCTGGCACTCGGTGCGCTGTACCTGCTGGCCGTACCTCTCTGGATTACCGTACTGGGTGTACTGGCGTGCCTGGCCCATGCCTTGTGGACCCTGCCGCGTCATATTCGCTTGACCCACCGTTCGTCGGTTCGTGGCCTGCGCCGCAATGCCGACGGCTGGCAATTGTGGAGCGCGGCGCGAGGTTGGCACGCCGTACAGTTGTGCCCTGACAGCCTGGCGTTGCCGCTGATCGTGGTGCTGCGCTACCGGTTGCCGGGGGAGTGGCGGGTGCGCTCGGTGTGCGTACCCCATGCTTCGCAGGCCGCCGATGTCCATCGGCGCCTGCGGGTACGCTTGAAGTTCAGTCGCCGTAGGTGGTTGGCACCAGGATAGTGTCGAGGGCCTCTGGCAGCATCTGCGGGTAGTCGAGCGTGTAATGCAGGCCTCGGCTTTCCTTGCGCTCCATGGCCGAGCGGATCATCAGCTCGGCGACCTGGGCCAGGTTGCGCAACTCGATCAGGTCACGGCTGACCTTGTAGTTGCTGTAGAACTCGTCGATCTCATCCAGCAACAACCGCACACGATGCTGCGCCCGTGCCAAGCGCTTGTTGGTGCGCACGATCCCCACGTAGTCCCACATGAAGCGCCGCAGCTCGTCCCAGTTGTGGGCGATGATCACGTCCTCGTCCGAGTCGGTGACCTGGCTGGCGTCCCAGCGGGGCAGGGCGGCCGGGACCGGGATGCGCGGCAGTTGTTCGAGGATGTCGGCGGCTGCGGAGCGGGCATAGACGAAGCATTCGAGCAGCGAGTTGCTGGCCATGCGGTTGGCGCCGTGCAGGCCGGTGAAACTGGTTTCGCCAATCGCATACAGGCCAGGGACGTCGGTGCGGCCTTGCTGGTCGACCATCACCCCGCCACAGGTGTAGTGCGCCGCCGGGACCACCGGGATCGGCCCTTTGGTGATATCGATATTGAAGGCCAGGCAGCGTTCGTAGACCGTCGGGAAGTGAGTCTTGATAAAGTCGGCTGGCTTGTGGCTGATGTCCAGGTAGACGCAATCGATGCCCAGGCGCTTCATCTCGTGGTCGATGGCGCGGGCCACGATATCCCGTGGTGCCAGTTCGGCGCGCGGGTCGAAGCGCTGCATGAAGCGCTCGCCGTTGGGTAGCTTCAGGTGGGCGCCTTCGCCCCGCAGGGCTTCGGTGATCAGGAAACTCTTGGCCTGGGGGTGATACAGGCAGGTGGGGTGAAACTGGTTGAACTCCAGGTTCGCCACCCGGCAACCCGACCGCCAGGCCATGGCGATGCCATCCCCGCAGGCACCGTCGGGGTTGCTGGTGTAGAGGTAGACTTTGGCGGCACCACCGGATGCCAGGATGGTGAAACGCGCGCCGTAGGTATCGACTTCACCGCTGGCGCGGTTGAGGACGTAGGCCCCCAGGCAGCGCTCGCCGGCCAGGCCCAGGCGTTTTTCGGTGATCAGGTCGACGGCGACCCGTTGCTCCAGCAGTTCGATATTCGGCCGTTGCCGGGCCTGGGCCAGCAGGGTCTTGAAGATCGCGGCGCCGGTGGCATCGGCGGCATGGATGATGCGCCGGTGGCTGTGGCCGCCTTCACGGGTCAGGTGGAACTCGAAACCACCGTCATCACTGCCCGCATGTTCATCACGGGTAAACGGCACGCCCTGGTCGATCAGCCACTGGATGGCTTCGCGGCTGTGCTCGACGGTGAAACGCACCGCTTGTTCGTTACACAGGCCGCCGCCGGCGTTGAGGGTGTCTTCAACGTGGGATTGCACCGTGTCGGTGTCATCCAGCACGGCAGCAACTCCGCCCTGGGCCCAGAACGTCGAACCGTTGGCCAGGTCGCCCTTGCTCAATACAGCTACGCGCAGATGGCTCGGCAGGGTCAGTGCAAGGCTCAAGCCTGCGGCGCCGCTACCAATCACCAGGACATCGTGTTGAAACTGTTGGCTCATTTATGGGATTCCGCAAAAAGCGATCCGAAGGGGTGGCGCAAACAGGACGCCTGGATCGGCGAATCAAAGGGTCACACGGCCCACTAGTATATAGAGGGGGCTATCGGCACAATAGCCGGGCATTCGTGGCATTGTGAGACTACGGTGAACGAACTGCACGGCTTTGATGAGGCGGTCCGGTAGGGAGATGGGAACTTTTGTATCCCTCCCGACTCCATTACAGGATGCCCGAAAGCTGGGAAAACGTTGGTTTTACTGATTGGCCTGGAGCATGGGAGCGTCAGAAAACCGGCGACAAGATTATTCGCGCAGCCGGCTATGCCCGCGCTGCGTTTTTCGTGTGTGCCAAAACAGAGCCCACCGGAAACTTGCTTGAAGGGGGAGAACTTTTGCGAAAAGTCCTAGTCTATGTTTGCAAGCCTGATCGTTTAGTTATGCAAGCCTCCTTCAAGTACAACGAGGAGTGTTCATGCTAACCCAGGAAGAGGATCAGCAGCTTGTTGAGCGCGTTCAACGCGGCGACAAGCGAGCATTTGATCTGCTAGTGCTGAAATACCAGCACAAAATTCTCGGGTTGATCGTGCGGTTTGTGCACGACACCCATGAAGCGCAGGACGTTGCACAGGAAGCCTTTATCAAGGCTTACCGTGCACTCGGTAATTTCCGCGGTGACAGTGCGTTTTACACGTGGCTTTACCGCATCGCCATCAACACGGCGAAGAACTATCTGGTTTCTCGCGGTCGCCGCCCGCCAGATAGTGATGTGAGTTCGGAAGATGCTGAATTTTACGATGGTGATCACGGCCTCAAGGATCTCGAGTCGCCGGAGCGTGCATTGCTGCGCGACGAGATCGAAGGCACTGTCCATCGCACTATTCAGCAACTGCCAGAAGATTTGCGTACGGCGTTAACTTTACGTGAATTCGATGGTCTGAGTTACGAGGACATTGCGAGCGTCATGCAATGTCCGGTGGGGACCGTACGCTCCCGGATTTTCCGGGCTCGGGAAGCCATCGATAAAGCCCTGCAACCGTTGTTGCAGGAAAACTAAAGACAGCGGCGACAGCCAAGAGAGGAACCGCCATGAGTCGTGATGCCCTGCAGGAATCGCTGTCCGCAGTGATGGATAACGAAGCGGATGAACTGGAACTTCGTCGAGTGCTCAATGCATTTGATGACGCCGAAACCCGTGATACCTGGTCTCGTTACCAAGTCGCTCGGGCGGTGATGCACAAGGACCTACTAGTCCCTCGTCTGGATATTGCTGCGGCCGTTTCTGCTGCGCTGGCCGATGAAGCCGTTCCGGCAAAAGCTGCACGTGGTCCGTGGCGTAGCCTGGGTCGCTTGGCAGTTGCTGCCTCGGTGACTGTGGCCGTACTGGCTGGTGTGCGCCTGTACAACCAGGACGAGATCGCCGGTGCCGAACTGGCCCAGCAAACCCAGCAACCGGTCATGGCCGGTCCGCAGGTCAAGGGTCCAGCTGTACTGGCCGGTTACAAGGAAAGCTCTGAAGCACCAGGCCCGATGGCCAATGGCGTGCTGCAAGGGCAATCCGGCTGGCAGGACCAGCGTCTGCCAGGCTACCTGCGTCAACACGCTCAGGAGTCGGCGGTAAAAGGCACCGAGAGCGCCTTGCCTTACGCTCGCGCTGCAAACCTGGAAAACCGCTAAACCGCTAAGGAGCTTTATGCGTGCCATACCGCTCCTTGCGCTTTTGCTCAGTGGCTGGTTTGCAGTTCCTGCCCAAGCCGACGAAGGCCAGGATTGGCTGAAACGTCTTGGGCGGGCAGGGCAGCAAAGCTACCAAGGCACGTTTATCTACGAGCGTAACGGTAGTTTTTCTACCCATGAGATCTGGCATCGCGTCCAGAACGGGCAGGTTCATGAGCGCTTGTTGCAGCTCGATGGATCGGCTCAGGAGCTTGTGCGTATCGATGGGCGCATCCAATGCGTTTCCGGCAGTCTGGTGGCCGGCGTCGATAACTCCCCGGGCGCTTCCGCCCACGAATTCGACCCACAAAAACTCAACCCTTTCTACGAGATTGCCGTCAGCGGAAAGTCGCTAGTGGCCGGCCGTAAAGCGGTGATCGTGTCGCTGACCCCGCGTGACCAGTACCGCTACGGATTTGAGTTGCACCTGGATCGTGAAACCGCGCTGCCTCTCAAGTCGTTGCTGATTAACGATAAGGGGCAATTGCTGGAGCGATTCCAGTTCACCCAACTGAGGACCACAACCCCCGATGCGCGTGATTTGCAGCCAGGCAGCGACTGCAAGCCGTTGGCCCCTGCGAGCAATAAGGCGTCAGCGCCGACGGGCCAGGCCCAGGCTTGGCATCCACAATGGTTGCCGCCAGGGTTCGAGTTGACCCGCAGTGACGCGCGCAAGGATCCCAAGACCCAGGTGGTTGTAAACAGTTTGATGTATGACGATGGGCTCGCGCGTTTTTCATTGTTCCTTGAGCCTGTGACGGGCGAGGCTGCTACCGAAAGCCGCGTTCAGCTTGGTCCTACGGTTGCGGTATCCCGTCGCATGAGTACGCCTGAGGGCGACATCGTTGCCACGGTTGTCGGGGAGATTCCGATGGGGACCGCCGAACGGATAATCCTGTCTGTTCGCAGTGGCCCGGCGCCCGAAAAGCCTTGAACCGTTAATCCTATGCTCATCCAGATCGTTCACAGTGCTGCAGGAGACGGGCGAAGGTTGCCTTGTTCTTCTGCCGAGAACATGAAACTTCTGGAGAGTATTTTCACTTGCAAAATCTCCTTATGTTTTTTATAGGTCAGAACTCCTCGGCCCTGGCCTTGTGTTGTTCACGCAATGTTGACGTCGCTAGTAGTAGTCTTCGGCGTTTATTGAACCCTGTCGCCCAACCCTGCTCGTCGTAACGGGAGCTGTATGTCGATACCACGTTTGAAATCTTACCTATCTATAGTCGCCACGGTGCTGGTGCTGGGTCAGGCCGTTTCCGCGCAAGCGGCGGAGTTGCCTGACTTCACCCAACTGGTGGAGCAGGCTTCGCCTGCCGTGGTGAACATCAGTACCACCCAGAAGCTGCCGGATCGTAAAGTCTCGAACCAGCAGATGCCCGACCTTGAAGGCCTGCCGCCCATGCTGCGGGAGTTCTTCGAGCGTGGCATGCCCCAGCCGCGCTCGCCCCGTGGTGGCGGTGGTCAGCGCGAAGCGCAATCCCTGGGCTCGGGCTTTATCATTTCGCCTGACGGCTACATCCTGACCAACAATCATGTGATCGCCGACGCCGACGAAATTCTCGTACGCCTGGCTGACCGCAGTGAGCTCAAGGCCAAGCTGGTCGGCACCGATCCACGTTCCGACGTCGCCTTGCTGAAGATCGAAGGCAAGGACCTGCCCATACTAAAACTGGGCAAGTCCCAGGATCTGAAAGCCGGGCAGTGGGTGGTGGCCATCGGCTCGCCGTTTGGCTTCGATCACACCGTGACCCAGGGCATCGTCAGTGCCATTGGCCGCAGCCTGCCGAACGAGAACTACGTGCCATTCATCCAGACCGACGTGCCGATCAACCCGGGTAACTCCGGTGGTCCGCTGTTCAACCTGGCGGGCGAAGTGGTGGGGATCAACTCGCAGATCTACACCCGCTCCGGGGGGTTCATGGGGGTCTCCTTCGCTATCCCGATTGATGTGGCCATGGACGTTTCCAATCAGCTGAAAGCCGGTGGCAAGGTCAGCCGTGGCTGGTTGGGCGTGGTTATCCAGGAAGTGAACAAAGACCTGGCTGAATCCTTTGGCCTGGACAAGCCGGCCGGCGCCCTGGTCGCGCAGATTCAGGATGATGGCCCGGCTGCCAAAGGCGGCTTGAAGGTTGGCGATGTGATTCTCAGCATGAATGGCCAGCCGATTGTCATGTCTGCTGACTTGCCGCATCTGGTAGGTGCACTCAAGGCAGGTGGCAAGGCCAAGCTTGAAGTGATCCGCGAAGGCAAGCGTCAGAATGTTGAGCTGACTGTCGGAGCCATTCCGGAAGAAGGCCAGGAACTCGCGCTGGGCGGCAAATCCGGCGCCGAGCGCAGCAGCAACCGCCTGGGCATCGCCGTGGTGGAGTTGACCGACGAACAGAAGAAGAGCTTCGACCTCAAGAGCGGTGTGGTGATCAAGGAGGTTCAGGACGGCCCGGCCGCCCTGATCGGCCTGCAACCTGGTGACGTGATTACCCACTTGAACAACCAGGCCATCAATTCCACCAAGGAGTTCACCGACATCGCCAAGGCGCTGCCGAAGAATCGCTCGGTGTCGATGCGGGTCCTGCGTCAAGGGCGCGCCAGCTTCATCACCTTCAAACTGGCGGAGTAATGCGCTAGTAGCGGGTCAATAAAAAGCCCCGCTCTCGATAGTCGAGAGCGGGGCTTTTTTGTGGGCGCCGGGTTTAGCTCATCATGCCTTTGACAATGCGCTCCTGCTCGATCAACTCACGCTGGCGCGCATCGATGCGTGACGACAGCGGGAAATTGCTGCCGGCGCGGCGCTTGGCAAAGTCCAATTGCTGGATCGCTTGCTGGAAGTCGCCCACCAGCGCGAAGTACTCGGCGCGGGCTTGATGCAAGCCGATGATATTGCCGGACAGGCCACGAGTCTCGGCGACCTGATACCACACATCCGGATCATCGGAACGCGACTTGAGCAGACCTTCCAGGGCCTTTTCCGCGTCGGCCGTACGGTTTTGCTTGAGCAGCAGGTCCACGCGCACCTGGTTCAACGGGTAGTTGCTGGGGTACTGGGCCAGCATGCGATCGGTACGTTGCTGCGCGTCGGGCATGCGATTGTTGGTGATATCCAGCTCGATCTGCGCCAGGTTGTAGGTGATGTCGTTGGGCGCCTTGGCCAGCAGCGGCTTGAGGGTTTCCCGCGCCTCATTGAGTTGGGTGCCCTTGATCTGGGCGATGGCGAGGCCGTAGCGCGCCACATCGCTTTTCGGGTTCTCATCCAGCTGGGCGCGGAAGCGCTTGGCGGCCAGCCCAGGTGTGTCTTCGTAATACAGCTGGACCCGGGCGCGTATCAATTGATAGCGCAGGCTGTCTTCGGTGCCGCCGGTCTTGGCTTGCTCGGCACGGTTACGGGTGTCGGCGATCCGCGATTCGGTGACCGGGTGCGTCAGCAGGAATTCCGGTGGCTTGGCATCGAAGCGGTATTGGCGCATCAAGCGCTCGAACATGGTTGGCATCGAGCGCGGATCGTAGCCGGCCTTGACCATGTTGAGGATGCCGATGCGGTCGGCTTCCTGTTCATTTTGCCGGGAGAAGCGTCGTTGCTCCTGGATGGCCGCGGCCTGGCTGCCGGCAATCGCAGCGATCCCGGCATCCCCGGCGCCGGCGGCTGCCGCGATAATCCCGCCGAGCAGCGCGGCCATCATCGGGATCTGCATCCGTTGCTGGGCTTCCACGCCTCGGGCGAAGTGGCGTTGCGACAAGTGCGCCAGTTCGTGAGCCATGACCGAGGCGTATTCGCCTTCGGTCTGGGCGTTGAGGAACAGGCCACCGTTGACCCCGACAATCCCGCCCGGTGCGGCAAACGCGTTAAGTTGCGGGCTATTGATCAGGATGAACTCCAGCCGCCGGTCATTGACCTGGCTGGTCTCCACCAGCTTGTAAACGCTGGTTTCGACGTAATCCTTGAGTTGCGGGTCATTGAGGACCGAGACTTGCCCGCGCAGGAATGCCAGCCAGGCCCGGCCCAGTTGGTGTTCCTGTTGTGGCGAGACAATGGCAGAACTGGCGTCGCCAAGTGACGGCAGATCGTCGGCGAAGCCTGGAGAGGCAAGCAGGCAAGCTAGCGTCAGCAGGGTAGGGCGCAAAAAAGTCATGCACAAAGCCTTTCGACAAAGACCTTACTGTAGCCGGACACTGAGCCTGGGACCAGATATTCTAAGCACCCCTTGATGCCGCCAGGAGCAAAACCATGACCGATGCTGTAAACCACGACGCCGAGCTCGATGCCAGCGGCCTGAACTGCCCGTTGCCATTGCTCAAGGCCAAGATGGAGCTCAATCGGCTGGCCAGCGGTGCGGTACTCAAGGTGATTGCCACGGATGCGGGTTCCCAGCGCGACTTCCGCACGTTTGCCAAGCTGGCGGGGCATGCGCTGTTGCACGAAGAGGCCGATAACGGTGTGTATCGTTACTGGTTGCGCAAGGCCTGATGGCCCCCTCGCGGGCAAGCCCGGCTCCACCGATCCAATGTAGGAGCTGGCTTGCCAGCGATAGCTATCTAACGCCGAGCAGCATCATCAAGCCTTGTCCAGCGCCTGCGCCGCCGCCAAGACGGCATCCACATGCCCCGGCACCTTCACGCCGCGCCATTCCTGGCGCAGCACGCCATTTTTGTCGATCAGGAAGGTGCTGCGATCCACCCCCATGTATTCCTTGCCGTACAGTTTCTTCAGCTTGATTACATCAAACAGCTGGCAAACCGCTTCGTCCTTGTCGCTGATCAGCTCGAAGGGGAAAGCCTGCTTGGCCTTGAAGTTCTCATGGGACTTCACGCTGTCCCGGGACACGCCAAACACCTCGGTGTTGGCGGCCTGGAAGGCAGCGTACTGGTCACGAAAACCCTGGCCTTCAGTGGTGCAGCCTGGCGTGCTGTCTTTGGGGTAGAAGTAGATCACCACTTGCTTGCCCTTGAGTCCCGCGAGGCTGAACGTCTGCCCGCTGGTCGCCGGGGCTTGGAAATCGGCGACCGGTGTGTCGATGACTACCGCCATGGAAAACTTCCTTACATTGGGTTCTGTGGGCGCCAGGGTTCGATCAGTGCATCCAGGTTCAGCGCATCGGCGAAATCCAGGAACTGGTCACGCAACCAACTGATCTGCACGCCTGCCGGCAAGGTCACCGTAAAGGTGGCGTTGAGCATGGTGCCGCCGGTCTGGGGGGCCTGATAGGTATCAAACGTCAGGTTTTCCAGTTCGACGTTATGGTCGATGAAGAACTGGCACAGTTCATTGACGATGTCCGAACGGTAGGCCGAACTGACGTAGGCCACATACGGTAGCGCCTGGGGACGGTTCTCCAGGGCCGCACTGCGCACCACATTGACGGTGAAGTCGTGCTTCTTGGCCAGGGTCGGCAAGCCGGCTTCCAGGCGCGCCAGGGCGTCCCAGCTTCCGGAAATCTGCAGGACCAGCGCACTGCATTCGCCATGGCGAGTCAGGCGTGAGGTCACGACGGCGCAGCGGTTTTCATGGCTGGCGCGGCACAGGACGTTAGTCAGCTCCATGGGGTTGGCGCCAAGGGCACTGATAACAAGGAATTGTTCGCGGACTGTGGGGGTGGACATGCAGCATTCCTAAAGCGATGAGCGGTCGATACGAACGTGCGGTACCGATCAAAGGATCAAGGGTAGCGAAAAGCGCCGCCAAGGGCTAGGACGTGGCGTTTTCATTGCATATTCAGTGGCAGTTGGCCGTGCTTTGGCCCAATGATGGCATTGCCGGCAACTAAGTTGATCCAGAACGCATCCTCAGAGGGTACTTCGCTTGTGCAAGCATCTTGGCGCCAGTACCATTACGGCTCTCTTTTTCCGGCAGGAGCGGTTGCATGATTGCGGGCAGTATGGTGGCACTGGTCACACCCATGGATGCACAAGGTAATCTCGACTGGGACAGCCTGGGCAAACTGGTGGACTTTCACCTGCAAGAAGGCACCAACGCCATTGTGGCCGTCGGCACCACGGGTGAGTCGGCCACGCTTGATGTGGAAGAACACATCGAGGTGATCGAGTTTGTGGTCAAGCGCGTTGCAGGGCGTATCGCGGTCATTGCCGGTACGGGCGCCAACTCGACTCGCGAAGCGATCGAGCTGACCAAGAACGCCAAGAAAGCCGGTGCCGATGCCTGCCTGCTGGTGACGCCGTACTACAACAAGCCGACCCAGGAAGGCTTGTACCAGCACTTCAAGACCATCGCCGAAGCCGTCGACATCCCGCAGATCCTCTACAACGTGCCAGGGCGCACGGCGTGCGACATGCAGGCCGCGACCGTGATCCGCCTGTCGACCGTGCCGAACATCATCGGTATCAAGGAAGCCACGGGCGACCTGCAGCGCGCCAAGGACATCCTGGCCGGCGTGAGCAGCGACTTCCTGCTGTACTCCGGCGACGACGCCACGGCGGTGGAGCTGATCCTGCTGGGCGGCAAGGGCAATATCTCGGTAACCGCCAACGTTGCCCCGCGTGCCATGAGCCAGATGTGCGCCGCTGCCATCGCCGGCGACGCCGTGACCGCCCGCGCGATTCACGAAAAGCTGATGCCGCTCAACAAAACACTGTTCATCGAATCCAACCCTATTCCCGTGAAATGGGCGCTGCATGAAATGGGCCTGATGCCGGACGGTATCCGTCTGCCGCTCACCCAACTCAGCCCAGCCTGTCACGAACCGCTGCGACAGGCCCTGCGCCAGTCCGGCGTCCTGGTTTAATTGAGGAAGCACTACGCATGAAGCGATTGGCCGGACTTTCCGCACTTGCCTTGATTATCTCCAGCACCAGTGGCTGCGGTTGGATCTGGGGCCCGGAAGGCTACTTCCGTGACCGCGGCAGCGATTACCTGGAAGCACAACAAACCGCACCGATGCAATTGCCGCCGGACGTCAACGTCGCCAAGCGCCTTGACCCGTTGCTGCCGATCCCGCGCAACGTGGCCGACGACACCGTCAAGGGCGAGTACGAAGTACCGCGCCCACAGCCGATTTCGGCCCTGGCCGATGCCAGCGACTACAGTCTGCAGAAAAGCGGCGATTCGCGCTGGATCATGGCCCAGCGCCCACCTGCCGAAGTCTGGCCGGTGGCGGTGCAGTTCTTCCAGGACAATGGCTTCCGTATCGACGAGCAACGCCCGCAGACCGGTGAATTCACCACGGCGTGGCAGCAGCCAAGTGAGCTGTCGGCCAACATGGCCAAGCGCTTGCAGGCAGGTGGCGTCGCCGCTGATGGCGAAAGCCGCATCCGCGTGCGCATCGAGCCAGGCGTGCAGCGCAACACCAGTGAAGTCTACGTGGTCAGCGCCGAGCGTCCTGCGGGCAGCACCGCCAACGTTGATTTCACCAATCGTTCGGTCAACAGCGGTGTCGATGCCGCGCTGGTCGACGAGATGCTTGCCAGCATGAGCCGCATCTCCGAGAAGGGCGGTTCCGTCTCCCTGCTCGCCGCCCGTGACTACGACACCCCTAGCCGTGTCAGCCTCACCGAAGACGGCAGCGGCAACGTTGTGCTCAACCTGGGTGAAGACCTGGATCGTGCCTGGGCCAGCGTCGGCCGCGCCCTGGAGCAAGGGCCATGGCGCGTCGAAGACATCAACCGCAGCCTGGGCCTGTACTACATCAACGTGGCAGAAAAGGCCGAGAAGAAAGACGAAGAACGTGGTTTCTTCAGCAAGTTGTTCGGCAGCGAGCCGACCAAGGAAGAGATCGAGACCCGCGCCGAGCGTTATCAAGTGCGCTTGAGCAAGGTCGGCGACAACGTGCAAGTCACCGTCGAGAAAAACATCAACACCGTGGCGCCAGCAGAAACGGCGCGCAAAGTGTTGGGCGTGATTCAGGACAACCTGGGCTGATCCGATGCGTTTTGCTGTTCTCGGCAGCGGTAGCCAAGGGAACGGCACGCTTGTAGCCCACGACGACACGTACGTCCTGGTGGATTGTGGTTTCTCCTTGCGGGAGACCGAGCGACGCCTGCTGCGCCTGGGGGTTCACCCCGCGCAGTTGAGCGCGATTCTAGTGACCCACGAACATGCCGACCACGTGCATGGCGTGGGTTTGCTGTCTCGGCGCTACAATCTTCCGGTGTACCTGAGTCGCGGCACCTTGCGCGGAATGCGCAAACCCATTGACCCCGCGGGTTTCCTGGCCGGTGGCGAGCAGCTGCAGATTGGTGCCTTGAGCGTCGACGTGATTGCCGTGGCGCATGATGCCCACGAGCCCACGCAATATGTATTCAGTGATGGCGAGCGCCGCTTTGGCCTGCTTACCGATCTGGGTTCCTACTGTGCCAAGGTACTGGAAGGCTATCGTGACCTCGATGCGTTGATGATCGAGTCCAACCATTGCCGTGACCTGCTGGCACGCGGTCACTACCCGTACTTTCTCAAGCAACGGGTGGGTGGCGAGCTGGGACATTTGAACAACCACCAGGCGGCGTACCTGGTGTATGAGTTGGGCTGGCAAGACCTGCAACACCTGGTCCTGGCCCACCTGAGCAGCAAGAACAACCTGCCGCAGCTTGCCCGGCAATGTTTTGTCGACACCCTCGGGTGCGACCCGGACTGGCTGCAACTGGCCGATCAAGATTCAGGGCTCGACTGGCGACATATCGCCTAGCCCATCTACTTACCAAGCGGAGCCCATCATGGAAAAACGTGAAGAACTCTACCGCGGCAAAGCCAAGTCGGTTTACAAGACCGACGACGCCAACCGCTTGATCCTGCTGTTTCGTAACGACACCTCGGCGTTCGATGGCAAGCGCATCGAACAGCTCGACCGCAAGGGCATGGTGAACAACAAGTTCAACGCCTTCATCATGCAGAAACTCGAAGCGGCCGGCATTCCGACCCAATTCGACAAGCTGCTGGGCGACAACGAATGCCTGGTGAAAAAACTCGACATGATCCCGGTCGAGTGCGTCGTGCGTAACTACGCAGCCGGCAGCCTGGTCAAGCGCCTGGGCGTGGAAGAGGGCCTCAAGCTCAACCCTTACACGTTCGAACTGTTCCTCAAGGACGACGCCAAGGGCGACCCGTTCATCAACGAATCCCACGTCGTGGCATTCGGCTGGGGCACTGCTGAACAGCTGGCACGCATGAAAGAACTGTCGCTCAAGGTCAACGACGTCCTGAGCAAACTGTTTGACGATGCTGGCCTGCTGCTGGTGGACTTCAAACTGGAATTCGGCGTATTCCATGACGGCTCCATCGTCCTGGGCGACGAATTCAGCCCAGACGGCTGCCGCCTGTGGGACAAGGACACCCGCAAGAAGATGGACAAAGACCGCTTCCGCCAGGGCCTCGGTGACGTTATCGAAGCCTACGAAGAAGTCGCCAACCGTCTCGGCGTACCGCTGTAATCGACGCAAGCATCTGATAGCACGGAAAAAAATCCACTGAGAGCTTTGCTTCCCAGTAACAGGCTGTTATGATGCGCGCCGTTGGAGAGATGCCAGAGTGGCCGAATGGGACGGATTCGAAATCCGTTGTACCTTCACCGGTACCTAGGGTTCGAATCCCTATCTCTCCGCCATTATTGATTACGACTAAGCCCTTGAAATGGTTGAACATTTCAAGGGCTTTTTCGTTTCTGACGATTGAGTTAGGGCATTTTTAGGGCAACAAAGCATCCTCGGCCGGACCGGTGGCGGTCCTCTGCTCTTTTTATGATCGAAGGCAATTCCTGGCCATTAAGCGGATCTCAGTGACAAAAATTCACTGAGACGCTAAAGTTAGCCATCAAATGGCTACCAAGAGCTTCAGCGCTCATTTAGAGGGATCTAATGTCTAACCGCCAGTACCCGGTTGAAATGGCGAATCTCGTTTGCAAATTTGGGAATCAAAACCTTCTCGATTATTTTGCAGAAATTGTGCTCCCGTCCTTTTCTAATCCTGATCTCAAAAGGGTTTATGGAACGACGCAATTTTTCTTTGAGAACGTTGAATTGGTTACAGTTGACGGGCGGGTTTTACTTGTTGGTCGATTTATTAAGGACATGGTTTTAGAGCGAGAGCAAATTTATACGAACTCGGGATTGGTAGAAGACCATGAGGAAATGCAATCCTCACCTTCATGTATTTTTGTTTTGGTTCTTGATATTCATAGGCTAATCTTTCTTAAAGAAACAAAGTTTGCTCCAACGCTGGATAATTTTAAGTCGACACTTGAGAGTTTTTTGAAGCGTAACCATAAAGCTTACATTGATGCTGCATATGATAAGCGTAAAGAGGGTGGCGAAAAGGTAACAAAAAAACAGTTGATGCTTGATACCTTTCCTCCTACTTTAGAATTGATTCCGTTAACTTCCGCGCAAAGTATCGACTCATTTGTTCGGCAGTATGAGGTTTTGAGTTCGGTTACATATAAATTTTCCGATCGAAATGATGAGCATGACAACGAAGGTTTTTTCGAAGCAGTGCAACGTCAGAAGGATGAGGTTAATAGTAAGACAACGACAATTCGTCATTCAAACTCTGAAGGGTTGGATAAAGAAAGTGTTATCGAAGAAGTGCAGGCTGCAACTGTTCAGGGGAATCAGAAAGTAACGCTGGTGGGTAAAGATAGCTCGGGTACGGAGTTGCGTGGCGACAATGAGCATTTTCAGCTTAAGAGTTATGTTGAGTTGACAACGAACTCGCCTTCGCAAGCTGCGCCGACTTTGTTTCAAAAGTTCATTCAGTTGGTAGGCGATGGTATGATCCAAGTTTCGGCTCCAACCCGAGCAGCGATAGCCAAACTCACTCCATATCGTAGGTGAACCAGGTGAACGATGATTTGTCTCCCAAAGCATTGATGGATGAAAAAAGCTTGTGGGCGATTTACGTCAAAGCGAGAAGGATACCCTTCAGTTCATTTAATTTTTGGATGACGTTTATCGTTTTTATTTTGGTGGTGCTTCAATACTGTATGTTGGAAATCTCGTTGGATGAGAAGCTTAAGATTGTGCGGGAGTTTAGTGCCATGGCTTTGGGGGTCGTGGTTTCTGTCTTAGGTTTTATTTTGGCAGGCTTTACCATCTTTGCAACGATCAGTCAGCCCGACATGCTTGTGGCAATGTCTAAGCATAGGCATGACAAATCGCAGTTGTCTTTTCTGAAGAATAATTTTTTTATATTCATGCGAGTGTTTATTTACTACTTGATTTATACGGTTTTCTGTTTGTTGGTGATTGTATTCGCTATCAAAGGAGGGCTGGTGCATAAAATAGTACAGCTCTCCCCGATATCATGGAAAATTACGGAGTGGTTGGTCGGTGTGGCCTACGTTACTCTTTATACTGGGATGTTTTTTTTGTTGATGCAACTAAAATCCTTTATTTACAATGTTTATCATACCGTCATGACTGCGATTCGCTGGAAAGCTATTCAGTAATATTACGTTGGTTGGCTTTTAACGTGGTTTGAAAGCCCATTTGCTCGGATACGAAAGCTGCCATGCTTTTTGTATCTCTTGGTATCCAGCGTCCATAATGTTTCCTCACCATTGTTGTATCGCTATGTCCTAATTGGCGTGCAACCCATTCCACTGGAACATAGCTTGATAAGGCTTGGCTCGCGAAGGTGTGGCGACATTGGTTGGCGCCTCGGTGACGTACCTCTGCTTTTTTCAGGTGAGTAGTGAACCAGTTGCTCAACGTCTTGCCGTTCCAAAGTAAACCGCTGGTCGAGCTTCGGAAAAGGAACCTGACCTTCATCTTCTCGGACGTGATGTTATCGCGCTGGATAACGGTGATTTCTTCGACTACTGCGTCTTTGGCGGCTGCAACTATTTCCTTCATCAGGGCGAGGGCTGGGTCTATAAGTTCGATGACTCGGACCCTGGAGCGCTCTTTGGGGACTTTGAATTCGCCGACGACCAATGCCCGTCGGACGTGCACCAGGCCGGTATCAAGATCTACGTCTTCAACGGCAAGCCCGATGAGTTCGGAAAGGGACATCCCGTCCCAGCAATTGAACTCGATCATCCGGGTGTCGGGCCGGCGGTCGGGGTCCGTTTTGCCGATCAGTTCGATCTCGGTGCGACTGAAGGGGTCTGCATGCTCCAGGTCCACGTCCGATCCTACGTTACTGATCCTGTCGAGCGGGTTGGCCTTCAGGATGCCATCGCTGAAGGCATCGGCCCAAACTCCACGAACGATGGTGAAAATGTCGTTTACTGTCTTCGGGGCGAGGCCTTGCTTGAGCAGTTGTGCTTGAAACAACTCGATGTCGCTCTTGCTGATGTCGACGATCCGGCGTTTGCCGAACTTCTTTTCAACGTGCACAGCCTTGCTCACGTAGTTGATGACGGTGCTCGACGCTTTAAGCGCGCGCTGAACCTCCAGCCATCGCTCAATACCTTCCTTTACGGTTCGCTTGGGCCGCAGAGTCGGCTGCGTGGTTCTGGTGGGTAAACGGGCTGAACCTGCTGGCCGACAAGGAGCAGTTCAACACCATTACCCGCCGGATCAATGGTGGCCTCAACGGCTTGGAGGATCGGCTGCAGCTCTGGGGTAGGGCGAGGGCCGTGTTATGCGTCTCTTCGACCTGATCCCCGCTCAATTCCGAATCCTCGTATGCCTGCTGTTGGTGATGCTGGCCGGCGGATCTGCTGCATTGGCCTGGACCGTCCAAGACTGGCGGAACGGTCAGCAGTTGGAGCGCCAAGCGCGCCTCCAGGCTGACACCCTCAACGAGATGGCCTAGGCATCTGCCAGCCTGCAGCGCGCTGAGCAGGACAAGCGCCTGGCACTGGAGCGGCGCCTGCAGAGTAAAGATGAAACCCACCACAAGGAATTGACCAATGAGCAAACGAAGCAGGCTCGCCTGCGTGATCGCCTGGCTACTGCTGATCTGCGGCTGTCAGTCGTACTCGCCGCCACCGACGCCGCCAGCAGTTGTTCAGTGCCAGCCACCGCCACCACCGGCCGCGTGGTTCATGGCCCCACAAGAGCCCAACTTGACCCAGCGCATGCTCAACGAATTATCGGAATCACCGATACCGGCGACCAAGGACTGATCGCCCTGCGGGCCTGTCAGGCCTACGCAAAAGAAGTTTCTACACCGAAGTAAAAGGAGCGGCCGGGCAGGATGCGTCAACATCCAAGCCCGGCCACCTTCCTCGCAGATTGCCCCTGCAAGTCCAGTCAAGGCTCCTGCTTCGTGCACAAAGCGGAGCGAGCCTAGCCCTGTTTATCCATACAGCAAAGGTCTTGCTTTTATATGTCCACACCCATTATCCCTTGGATGGGCGGCAAACGCCGCCTAGCCGACCGCCTTATCCCGCTCTTCCCGCCGCACGAATGTTACGTCGAAGTCTTTGCCGGCGGCGCCGCGCTCTACTTCATGCGTCCCCAAGCCGCGCCGGTTCAGGTCCTCAACGACATCAACGGCGATCTGGTGACGCTGTACCGCGTCGTGCAGAACCACCTAGAAGAATTCGTGCGTCAGTTCAAATGGGCGCTCAGTTCTCGGCAGGTGTTCGAGTGGCAGAAGATGACCCGCCCCGAAACCCTTACCGACATCCAGCGCGCCGCCCGATTTTTCTACCTGCAGCACCATGCTTTCGCCGGCAAGGTGACGGGGCAGACGTTTGGTACCGCGACGACTGCTCCGGCAATCAACCTGCTTCGGATCGAGGAAAACCTTTCAGCAGCGTGGCAGCGTATGTCCGGCACCTATGTTGAAAATCTGGGCTGGCTTGAGTGTGCCGAGCGCTATGACCGCCCCCATACCTTCCACTATATGGATCCGCCCTACTGGCAGACGGCCGGCTACGGGGTGGATTTTCCCTTTGAGAATTACGAGCGAATGGCTGACTTTATGAGGCGTTGCAAGGGGAAGGTCATGGTCAGCATCAACGATCACCCGGATATTCGCCGAGTGTTTGAAGGCTTCCATTTTGAAACAGTCGACATCCGTTACAGCACCACAAACCAACGGCAGGGAAAGGCCGATGTCAGCGGAGAGTTGGTGATCATGAACTGGGAGCCTTCAGCGCTTGGGGGACTGTTTTAATGGTCTTTATCGTCGATCTGATTGGCTTGCTATGTGTTTACGGTAGAGCGTTACTGTGGTCACGCAAACGAAGGATGAACCCCATGGAAACCGCTGACCACTATTTGAATGTCCTGTCCTTTGGGCTTCTCGCGGCGGCCTCGCGAGGTGAGATTGACCTTAACGAATTGGCTGCTGTTGTGTTGGCTGGCCGTGGGCTTGACCACAACGCGACCTGGGTAGGCTTCCCGGCGGCCGCTCGCCTGCTCGAACAGCGCCGGCAGGACTAATCATCTTTCGGAGATAAGGGGAGCAATAATTCGGCTCCCTGATGTTTCACGTTCCCCACCTCTTTGCCAACCACATACCACTCAAAATCCTCGGTTGGTTGGCAGCCATTTGCTATTTCTTCGGCACGCGCTGGAGCAAGGCACGGATCTTGCCACTCCCTGGCATGCTCAGGTTTCAGTACCAAAGGCTTGCAGTCATTGATCTCCACGAAACCGTCCGAACCTAATTTTTTTAATCGTTAGTTCGTTTGTGTAGATGGGATGTAGAAAATCATAATCTACTGGGGATTTATCATGAGCGAGCCTAAGCATTTTTATCGGTATTCGGGGAGTGAGGCCAGTCCTTTTGTCAATGATAGAGGAAGCATTCCACATGATAAGTTTAATCTTGAGGCATTAGCTCTGAATAGCATGGGGATAGCTTCTTCATCCTTTACAATTCATGTGGCTCCAATGGGGAGTAAAGTTTTAAAAGATGATGGCACAACTGCGGGGTTTTCTTACTTTGGTCATGTTTTTATCAGCGTAAAAAATGTATATATGTCAGGGAAGGTTGACGTTACATCTGTTGGGTTTGGACCTGGTGCTAAATACAGTACAAAGGAAGATAACCTTTCATTTAATGATATTTATCGTTATCCAGAAGCGTCCACGCTAACAGTGGAAGGGAGCAGTATTGTTGCTAGTAACGCCGTATACTCGCTCACTCAAAAGATAAAAAGCTACATGGATGGCAAGGAAAGCCCACCTGAATATAACGTAGCTACCAATAACTGTATTGATTTTGTAAAGTCCGTTTTAGCGGATGCAGGGGTGCGCGGTATATATCTTAGCCATACACCTGATAACATACTTAACATGCTTAGTGATATTGCCTCACAATACATGACTCCATTGATTATTGATTTGGATGGTGATGGCGTGTATACAGTAGGTGGAAGTAGCAATGTGTGGTTTGATTTTGAGGGGGCGGGGAGCAAAATAAAAACAGGCTGGAGTCATCCAAGTGATGGTTTTCTAGTTCTGGATAAAAATCATGATGGATTCATTAATTCGGGAGAGGAACTGTTTGGCGAAAATAGTCGTATTCACGGCGACAATCTCGCAACAGACGGTTTTGAGGCTCTGGCTTATTTTGATAGCAATTTTGACAGTGTTATTGATGTAGAAGACTCTATCTGGAAGGAGTTACAGGTCTGGCAGGATAGAAATACTGACGGCATAAGTCAGCAAGACGAGTTGGTTTACCTTGATGCCCTAGGTATTACTTCAATTTCATTATCATCAAATCGGTTGGGTACGATTGATGAGAACAGTAATATTCATCACCTAGCCTCTGTCATCCGGTGGGCGGATGGGAAAGAGACGGGCATTGTGGATGTACTTCTAAATCAATCGCCCAGTGTTGCCCCCTCGAACGTATCGACAAGTATGTATGATCAGACATTTATTGAGCAAGGAGGGGGTCTTGTTGGTCA
Source organism: Pseudomonas sp. 06C 126 (assembly GCF_001855215.1). Lineage (NCBI taxonomy): Bacteria > Pseudomonadati > Pseudomonadota > Gammaproteobacteria > Pseudomonadales > Pseudomonadaceae > Pseudomonas > Pseudomonas sp. 06C 126. Next base: position 217,728 of record NZ_MIFU01000097.1, read on the forward strand.
GAGTGCCGTAATTAATTATGGTTTTGGAGGTTGATGATAATGAAGGATTATGTGGCTGTTTTAATGATGGCGGTTATGCTTGGTGGGCAGGTGTGCGCGAGTGAAAATGAGTATCCCATGGCTAGCAAAAGAATGCTTTCATATACATATAATAAGGAGGATCTGTTATATGATAGCGATATTCGGCGCAATGCGCCTGAGCCAAGAACGCAACAGGAGTTTGAATTAACGTACTCGGATGCAGGAAAGGGGAAGGCGGACAGTAATTATTTATTATATAATCTTTATATTTTTGAGAGTAATAATAATTATTTCTATGGGAAGAAGCCGCTGCCATACGATTTAAGTATGGCGAATACTAAAAGTGCATTATATTTCTTGAATAAAACGTTGGAATTAGATCCTCGGCACGGTCTGGCTTTAGAAGCTATGGGGATTAATTATGAAGTTGGTATAATGCAGGAAAAAAATTTAAACCGAGCGATTTACTTTTATGATCGGGCCGCTGAAAGCGGCAATATCGTTGCAGCAAACAAATTGTTTGAAATATATATAGGTGGCTATGAGTCGACCCCTAAAAATTTTAATAGGGCAAGGCACTATTCTGAAATGGCTGCCAGGTTTGGGTCTGATATTCATAAGCACATAAACAACAATTGGGATGAAACTCTGAAGTACTATGAGTCTCGAGAAGTAAAGCCGTAGGAAAACTGCGGCAAAAAAACGTAAAATAAAGACGCTAAACGAATGCAACGGCCGTGATGACCTAGACCTGAAGGAGCCAACCTTTACAGTAGTACGTCGGCAGCACATTTATGTGGCATGCATCCTTTTCAATAGGTCGGTGAGCGGCAAAACCCGTGAGGCCGGGGTGTTGGGGAGGACTACGCCCAATCCATCATTGGCGTGCTTGAGGGGCGAATCCCTGGCCGCGTTAGGGGAGGGATTCTTACGAGAGGCCTGTGTATTGATACCGTTCTAAGCTGGCAATTACGGTAGAGTTCTAAATTGGCGTAGGGGGCACAAGACGGCAAAAACTCATCCTCTTCTCAGCCATTTCTTGCGGGACCATAGCCCAGCGGAAAAAAAGTCGCTCTCCACGAAAGAGATCATCCTTAACAATACCAAGCGTCTGATCGTCAGAAGGGGGTGTTTCACGGATTTCGCCGGCGATGAAATATACGTTCCCTTTTTTGACGGTGAGATTGAAACGGTCTCCGATATAGGAGCCACCTAACGGCGGAGTTTTAGCCTCAAAGACGTGGGTACCCTCAGACAGTTGGAGCTTCAGATAGCCACCAGAAGGTAACTCTGCCAATTGCTGTTCATCAAGGTTTATATACAGGGTTACGCGGCGAGCAGCGCTGTGTACCGGACGAAAAACGTAGACAGTTGCGCCATCAGTATTTGCTTCTGCCGGCCCCCGATAATAAGGCTGATGGTCTAAGGATGGACCGCTAGAGCAACCTTGCAGCAAGCTTAATATGCTCATCAGGCAAACAGACAAAAATATACGGAACATCTGAAATTCTCCCTGGACTTTCTTATACGTAGAAAAACGTTAGGTAGCATGGCGGACTAACTAATTGCCGCCCCCTATCCCGCAGAGACCATTTATGCGATGTTGTGTTAGCCAGACAGTGCCATGCTAGCAATAGTCAACCAATTCAATGATCTAAAAAGTGGTGGGCAGAAAGCCTACACAAGAACACTGCCAGTTCACAACCAACATGGGGGTCGACCCCTTTCTAGAAAATCCAATCATATCAGCAGCAGTGGTTAAGAGGTTTAGGGCAAAATTGGGGCAGATTCAGGGCCTCTATAGACCGCAGGACGCCATTAGCATAGGGCGAAAGCTTAGTATTTTCTGGCCTTGAGCGGTATGCAGAGACGCAAGAAGGGGGTCGAATCCCTATCTCTCCGCCATCACATAGAAAAGCCCCGCAGATTAATTTCTGCGGGGCTTTTTCGTTTCCGTCTCCCTCTCTTCCAACGCCTGCCTCCCCAGTTTTGCCACCCTGTTCTGACGATTTCTCCCCAGCGTTTTGCCTAGCGAAACACTTCCAACAATCGCGCCCCGGTTTTCATTCAAGTAAACCCATAAAAAACAATCACATACACATTTTGTGATTTTGTTTTCCCGTCAGCCCTTTACTTAAAATTGGTGAAATGCTTATATTTTGTTGTTAATTCAAAATACAGTTCCGCACAGCGAAATTGATTGAATTGTTAAAGCTGTAGCGTTCCTTCGTCCTTGGCGAGGGGCGAGGGACTTCACACATAACAACAAAAATAGGGCTGCATCATGGAGCGCCATTCCTGCGTCATTGCTACGTGTCTCCTGGTTTCCATTGTGCCTGCGTCGGCGTATGCGGACTTTTTCGCAGACAGTAAGGCCAGCGTCGAGCTGCGTAATTTTTACATCAATCGCGACTACAGCCAGGCCAGCACCACCCAGTCCAAGCAGGAAGAGTGGGCCCAGGGCTTTTTGCTGCGTTACGCATCTGGGTTTACCGCGGGCCCTGTGGGTTTTGGGCTGGATGCGATCGGTTTGGTTGGCGTGAAGCTCGACTCCAGCCAGGATCGTGCCGGTTCCGGTTTGTTGCCTCGTCAGCGAGATGGCCGGGCGGTGGATGAAAGGGGCTCCCTGGGCCTGACGGCCAAGGTGCGGGCGTCCAAGAGTTTGCTCAGGATCGGGACCTTGCATCCGCGCCTGCCGGTGGTGCAGTTCAACGACACCCGCTTGTTGCCGCAGACGTTCGAAGGCGTGCATCTGAATTCCCAGGAGTTCGCCAACACCACCCTTGATGCGGGGCAGATCCGCCAGGTGACCCAGCGTGATTCCACGAACCGCGAAGACCTGACCCCTTCAGTGGCCAATGCCAAGGGCATTCGTGTCAGCAAAGGCGCCAGTACTGATGAGTTCAACTTCGCAGGCGTCGGTTACAAGTGGAGTAACCAGTTAAGTGGCAGCTACTTCTACGGTGAACTCGACCGTTTTTACCGCCAGCACAATTTCAGCCTGTTGCATGTGCTGCCCCTTGGGGAAGGGCAGTCGCTCAAGAGTGACTTGCGTTATGCCAGGTCCTACAACGAAGGCCAGAGCAATATCGATAACACTGCCGTGTCAGCGATGCTCACCTACAGTCTGGGCGGCCACGCGTTTGGTCTGGCCTATCAGAAGATGAGTGGCGACACTGGCTACGCCTATATCCATGGCGCCGATGCGTTCTTGCCCAACTTTATTTCCAACAACGATTTTGCCAACCGGGATGAGATGTCCTGGCAGGCTCGCTACGACTTCAATTTTGCTGCTGTGGGTATTCCGGGCCTGACCTTCATGACCCGTTACGTCTATGGCAGCGATATTGAGTTGGGCGCTGGCAAGCCGACGGGCTCTGAGTGGGAGCGCGATACGGACATTGCCTACGTGTTCCAGGACGGTTCGTTGAAAAATCTGGGGGTGAAATGGCGTAACTCATCTTTGCGCATGAATCACTTTGGCAGTGATCTGGACGATAACCGCCTGATCATCAGTTACACCCTGCCACTCCTGTAGTCGAGTCGGTGACAGCCCGCCAGGCGGGTCTATAACAACAATGAGGTCGTAGCGGCTATGAAGAACGCACTTTATCCATCACGTATACGCGCCTGGTTCACCGTCAGCATACTGATGCTGGCCTACGTTTTATCCTTCGTGGACCGGCAGATTCTCAACCTGCTGGTGGGACCGATCCGTCACGACATGGATATCAGCGACACGCAGATGAGCCTGTTGATGGGGCTGTCGTTTGCGATTTTCTACACCCTCTGTGGCATCCCGCTGGGGCGGATTGCCGACAGCAAGAGCCGGCGTAACCTGCTGATGTGCGGGATCCTGGTGTGGAGCGGCATGACGGCCGCTTGCGGGATGGTCAAAGGTTACTGGCAGTTCCTTTTTTGCCGGATTGGCGTGGCGGCAGGCGAAGCCTCCTTGGCGCCCTGTGCTTACTCGATGATCTCCGACAGTTTCACCCCTGAGCGTCGCGGTACGGCGTTCAGCGTGTATTCGACGGCGATTTACCTGGGTTCGGGCGTTGCCCTGTTGTTGGGCGGGGTGGCGGTGCACTTTGCTACCAGTCAGGGCGATATGACATTGCCGCTGATTGGCACGGTGCGCCCGTGGCAAATGGTGTTCCTGATTCTCGGCGCGGTTGGCGTGGTCTTCTCTCTATGCCTGCTGCTGTTGCGCGAGCCGGTGCGCCATGGCGTGGGGGCGGGCCTGGAGCTACCGTTTTCGGAGTTCGTCGATTACCTGCGTAAAAACCGCCGCACCATGCTTTGCCATAACCTGGGCTTTGCTTGCCTGACGTTTACGGCCTACGGCAGCAGTGCCTGGATCCCGACATTTTTTGTGCGCTCGTTCGACATGAGCGTACCTGAGGTCGGGGTGATCTACGGCAGTATGCTGGCGATCTGCGGCTCCCTTGGCTTGTTGGTGGGCGGCCGGTTGTGCGACTGGCTGATCAAGCGCGGTCACCGCGATGCTCCCCTGCGTATCGCAATCCTGGCTGCTGTGCTGACCTTGCCGTCGAACCTGGGCTATCTGGTGGATGACAAGAACCTGGCCCTGGTGATGATGGCCCTTCACGTGTTTACCGTGAGCATGCCCTTTGGCGTCGGTCCTTTGGCCGTGCAAGAAGTGGTGCCCAGCCCGATGCGTGGGCAGGCCTCGGCGCTTTATCAGTTTGCCGTGACCCTGATCGGCCTGGGAATTGGCCCGACGGCCGTGGCCTTGGGCACCGATTATGTGTTCGGCAGCGACTCGGCGCTGCGCTACTCGCTGGCAGTGGTGACGGGGGTTTCGCTGGTGCTGGCAGTGGTGATTCTGATGAGCGGCCTGCGGTCGTATCGCGAGAGCCTGGAGCGTCTCAAAAGCTGGGCGCCCAAGGATCCCACACTGGTGGTACCTGGGCGGCAGGTGCCAGCGGCTGACGCTTGAGTCAGCAATTTCTCGCGCTCGATCAAGCTGGCACCCCCGTGGGGTGTCGGCTTTTTTTTCGTCGGAAATCTTTCCAGAAACCGTTTGCCAAAACATGGCTCTTTGATAAAATCGATTCACATGTTCCGCAATGCGGAATATGGTTTCAATAAAAACAAGATATCGAGGTTCAGATGAATTCCAGCGTGAGCTACGAGCGCCAAGGCGAGATTGCACTGATCACCCTGAACAACCCGCCGGTCAATGCCCTCGGTCAAGCCGAGCGTGAAGGTCTGTTGCGCGCCTTGCACCAAGGCCAGATCGACACGCAGGCCAAGGTGTTGGTGTTGCTGTGCGCTGGCCGCACTTTCATTGCCGGGGCTGATATCAAGGAATTCGGCAAGCCACCTCAGGCGCCGAGCCTGCCGGAAGTGGTCAACGCCTATGAACAAAGCGACAAACCCTGTGTCGCGGTGATTCACGGCACGGCCCTGGGCGGAGGTCTGGAAATGGCCCTGGGTTGCCATTATCGAATCGCCCGCCGCGATGCCAAGGTCGGCCTGCCGGAGGTCAAGCTCGGGTTGCTGCCGGGCGCGGGCGGCACCCAGCGCTTGCCCCGTCTGGCCGGTGTGGCCAAGGCCCTGGAGATGATTGTCTCCGGCCAGCCCATCAACGCCACTCACGCCCGGGAACATCACATTGTCGATGAACTGTTCGACGGTGATCCTCGCGCCGCCGCCATCGCCTTTGCCCAACGCATGCTGGATAACGGCCTGGGTGTGCGGCGCACCGGTGAACAAACCGCCGCCCTCAAGGGCGCGGACAACGCCGCGTTGATCGCCGCCAAACGCGTGGAGGTCAGCCAGCGTTTGCCGGGGTTCTTTTCCCCTCCACGCTGCGTCGCGGCGGTCGAGGCGGCGACCTTGCTGCCACTGGCCGAAGGATTGCATCGCGAGCGCGCACTGTTCCAGGAGTGCCTGGCCTCTGAGCAGCGTGCGGCGCTGGTACACGCCTTTTTTGCCGAGCGCCAATGTGCCCAGATCGACGACCTGCCCAAGGACACGCCCGTGCGTAACGTTGAACGTGTCGGGGTGATCGGTGGCGGCACCATGGGCGTGGGCATCGCCTTGAGTTTTGTCAGCGCCGGCATTGCCGTGCTGCTCTTGGAAGTCGATGAGCCGGCTCTGCGGCGGGCATTGCAGCGTGCCCGCGAGACCTGCGAAGCCAGTGTCGCCCGTGGCAGCTTGAGCCCTGCCGTGATGGAGCAGCGTTTGGCGCTGCTGCATGGCGGGGTGGACTACAGCGAACTGGCCACTGCCGACCTGGTCATCGAGGCGGTGTTTGAAAGCCTGGAGGTCAAGCGCCAGGTGTTTGAGCGCCTGGATCTGGTCTGCAAACCCGGCGCGATCCTCGCCAGCAATACTTCGTCACTGGACCTGGACGTCATCGCCGGCTTCACTTCGCGGCCTCAGGATGTGGTGGGCCTGCACTTTTTCAGCCCGGCCAACGTCATGCGCCTGCTGGAAGTCGTGCGCGGGCAGCACACCGCTTTCGACGTGTTGGCCACCGTCATGCAATTGAGCAAAAAGCTCAACAAGATTGCCGTGGTGGTAGGCGTCTGTGACGGGTTTGTCGGTAACCGCATGATCTTCCAGTATGGCCGCGAGGCCGAGTTCCTGTTGGAGGAGGGCGCCACTCCCGAGCAAGTCGACGGGGCCTTGCGCACCTTCGGCATGGCCATGGGCCCCAATGCCATGCGGGACCTGTCGGGGCTTGATATCGGCTGGAGCATCCGCCAGCGCCAGCGCGCCACGCTGCCCGCGAACTATCCGTTGCCCGGCGTCCTCGACGCGTTGTACGCGGCCGGCATGCTCGGCCAGAAGACCGGCAAGGGCTTCTACTGTTACGCCCCCGGCTCCCGCCGTCCCGAGCCCAACCCTGAACTGTTGCCGTTGCTGCAAGCCGTCTCCCGCGACAAAGGCATCGAGCGCCGCGCCCTGAGTGATGAATACATCATCGAGCGCTGCCTGTTCGCCTTGATCAACGAAGGGGCAAAAATCCTTCAGGAAGGCATCGCCCGACGTAGCAGCGACATCGATGTCATCTACCTCAATGGCTATGGCTTTGCCGCCTGGCGAGGCGGCCCGATGTTCTATGCCGACAGCCTTGGCCTGGACAAGGTGCTGGCCCGTATTCGCGAGTTCCACCAACGCTTCGGCGCCTGGTGGGAGCCCGCGCCGCTGCTGGAAAAACTGGCGGCAGAAGGGCGGCGCTTCGCTGACTGGAAACTGGATTCATAACGGCCTGCTTCACGGTCTATCAATGGCTTGGAGAAACAACATGGATATTCATTTTACCGCTGAAGAACTGGCGTTTCGTGATGAAGTCAGGGCCTTCTTGAAGAACAAACTGCCCCAGGACCTGGCCGACAAGGTGCGCCTGGGCAAGCCCTTGTCCAAGGATGACCACCTGCGCTGGCAGGCAATCCAGAACGCGCAGGGATGGTACGCCACCCATTGGCCAGTGGCCTTTGGCGGCACCGGCTGGGGTGCTGTGCAAAAGCATATCTTTGATGAGGAATGCGCACTGGTGGGCGCTCCGCGCAGCATTCCGTTCGGGGTCAACATGGTGGCGCCGGTGCTGATCAAGTTCGGCACGCCGCAGCAACAAGACCACTACCTGCCACGCATCCTTAACGGTGCCGATTGGTGGTGCCAGGGCTACTCCGAGCCAGGCGCCGGCTCTGACCTGGCCTCGCTGAAAACCCGCGCGGTGCGCGAGGGCGACTATTACATCGTCAATGGCCAGAAGACCTGGACCACCCTGGGCCAGCACGCCAACATGATTTTCTGCCTGGTGCGCACCGACCCACAGGCGCAGAAGCAGCGGGGTATTTCCTTTCTGCTGATCGATATGACCAGCCCGGGTATCAGCGTGCGGCCGATCATCACCCTGGATGGCGAACACGAGGTCAACGAGGTGTTCTTCGACAACGTCAAGGTGCCCGTAGCGAACCTGGTAGGCGAAGAAAACCAAGGCTGGACATGCGCCAAATACCTGCTCACCTACGAGCGCACCGGCCTTGCAGGAATCGGTGCATCGAAAGCGGCGTTGGCCCACCTCAAGCGCATTGCCCGCAAGCAGATGAGCGAAGGTCGGCCGATATTCGACGACCCGCTGTTTCGCGCCCAGGTCGCAGAGCTGGAAATGCAACTCATGGCTGCCGAAATGAGCACGCTGCGCACCCTGGCTGCGGCCAAGGACGGCGGGGTGCCGGGGGCAGAAAGTTCGATCCTCAAGGTCAAGGGCACTGAAGTCCGCCAGGCCATCAGCCACTTGCTGCGCAAGGTGATCGGGCCGTACGCGTTGCCGTTTCTGGAAGAAGAGTTGGGCCTGGATTACCCGGGCGAACCCCTGCACGCCGACTACAGCGTGGCGTTGGCCAGCCAGTATTTCAACCTGCGCAAGCTGTCGATCTTCGGCGGTTCCAACGAAATCCAGAAAAACATCGTCGCCAAGATGATTCTCGAACTGTAAGGGGCTCTGACCATGGACTTCAAACTGACCGAAGAGCAGCAAATGCTGCAAGACACAGCGACACGCCTGGTACGCGACGCCTACAGCTTCGAGGCGCGTGAACACTATGCCCAGAGCGACGCGGGCTTCAGCCTGGCCTTCTGGCAGCAGTTGGGTGAGTTGGGGCTGACGGCAGTGCCGTTTCCCGAGGACTTGGGCGGTTTTGGCGGGGGCGGCGTCGACACGATGCTGTTGATGACCGAATTCGGCCGAGGCTTGTGCCTGGAACCCTATGTGGAGTCGGTGATTTATGCGGGCGGCTTGCTGATGCAGCTCGGCAGTCCGGCCCAGCAAAACCTGTTGCAACAAGTGGCCAGCGGTCAATTGCTGTTGGCCACGGCCTTTGAAGAACCACAGAGTCACTATCACCTGAACGATGTGCAGACCCGTGCCGAACAGACGGCCGAGGGCTGGACACTGACCGGCAGGAAAGCGGTGGTGATAGGTGGGCACCAGGCCGGTTTGATTCTGGTCAGCGCACGGATCAGCGGTGACAGTCGCGATGAGCACGGCATCGGCCTGTTCCTGGTCGATCCGCAGGCCGCTGGCGTCGAGCGCCGCACCTATCCCACGGTGGATGGCCGCAAAGCCTGCGACCTTTACCTGGACAAGGTGACCGTCTCCGCCGATCAGGTTTTGGGTGAGCCCGGCCAGGCACTGGCAGCGTTGCGTTATCAGCAAGGGCGCGCCATTGCCGCACAGTGCGCCGATGCCCTTGGCAGCATGCAGGAAGCCTGTCGCCTGACCCTCGACTACCTGAAGACGCGCCAGCAGTTTGGTGTGGCAATTGGGCAGTTCCAGGTGCTGCAGCACCGTATGGTTGACATGCGCACCGAACTGGAACAGGCCACCAGCATGGCCATCCTGGCCGCGTGCTACTGCGATGAAGCGCACAGCCTTGAACGCACCCGGACCCTGGCCGCCGCCAAGTTCATCGTCACCCGCGCCGCGCGCAACATCGCCGAGCAGGCGATCCAGCTACACGGCGGGATTGGCATGACTTGGGAATATTCCCTGGCGCACCACGCCAAACGCCTGGTGATGCTCAGCCATCAGTTCGGTGATGACGACCATCACCTCAAGGCCTATGCCGCGTTGCTCGATGCCGCATGAACCGCCCATTTTTCACTCTGAGGGAGTCCCTATGAAAGTCCTCGTCGCAGTCAAACGAGTGGTCGATTACAACGTGAAAGTTCGCGTCAAGGCGGACAATTCCGGCGTCGATCTGGCTAACGTCAAAATGTCGATGAACCCCTTCTGCGAAATCGCCGTGGAAGAGGCCGTACGTTTGAAGGAAAACGGTAAAGCCACTGAAATCGTCGTCGTTTCCGTAGGGCCATCCACTGCTCAAGAGCAGTTGCGTACTGCTCTGGCGCTGGGTGCTGATCGCGCCGTACTCGTCGAATCC